>JAUVWV010000011.1 GCA_030603925.1 Thauera sp.
CGAAATCGTCCGCCTCACCGGCCGCCCGCTCGCCGAAAGCTACGCCCGCCGCGCGATGAGCCCCCCGCCCTGGCGCCTGCTCCCCATCGCCCTCACCCCCTCCGACCGCAGTGTGCTGCACGCACGCATCGAACAGCGTTTCGAGCAGATGCTCGCCGCGGGCCTGTTGGACGAGGTGCGCCGCCTGCGCACCCGCTACCGGCTCGACCTCGGCATGCCCTCGATGCGCTGCGTCGGCTACCGCCAGGCCTGGGAGCACCTCGACGGGCTGTATGATCTGGACACCCTGCGCTTCAAGGGCATCGCCGCCACCCGCCAGCTCGCCAAACGCCAGCTCACCTGGCAACGCCAGTTCCGCGAAACCTGGCCGGAGCTGGTGGAGATCGACTGCCTGCAGACCCGCCTTGCCGACGCGGTGCTCGACACCGCCCGCCACATGCTCGCGCAAGCCTGAGCCCCGCGCTCACCCCGCCCGCTACAAAGGAACCCCCATGGACGACAACGCCGAGATCGAACAACAAGTACGCCACTGGCTGGAAGAAGTGGTGATCGGACTCAACCTGTGCCCCTTTGCCGCCCACCCCAACAAGCTCGGGCGCATCCGCATCGCGGTCAGCGAGGCGGCCGACGAGGAAAGCCTGCTGGAAGACCTGCAGGAAGAGATGAGCCTGCTCGACACCAGCGAGGAGAGCGAGATCGAGACCACGCTGCTCGCCGTGCCGCACATGCTCGACGACTTCGAGCAGTACAACCAGTTCTTCGACCTGGTCGACATCTGGCTGCGCGAGTTCGGCTGGGAGGGCAACTACCAGGTGGCGAGCTTCCACCCGGACTACCAGTTCGCCGACACCGAAGCCGACGACCCCGGCAACCTCACCAACCGCTCGCCCTGGCCGCTGTTCCACCTGATCCGCGAATCCAGCATCGACCGCGCGCTGGCCAGCCACCCCGACGTCGATGGCATTCCGGCGCGCAACATCGCGCGGGTCAAGGAACTCAGCGCGCAGGAACGCCGCCGCCTGTTTCCCTACCTGTTCGGCTGAAGCGCCGCGCGACTCACCACAGACCGCGCCACGCCCCCAGCAGGAACAACCACAGCACCGACAGCCCGTAGGCCGCCAGGCAATAGCGCAGGTTGCCGCGAGCCAGCTCGAGCGCAGCGAGGCCGAAACGCCCCTGCAGCGACAGATGCACGCCCGCCATCGGGTTCGCTGCCAGGCCGATCGCCCAGGCCTGCAGGAAGACGAGCGCGAGCAACAGCGGATCGGGCGCAAGCGGCGCCAGCCAGGCCGAGGCCATCACGATGGTGATCACGGTGTGAATGCCCAGCGCCGCCAGCGCCATCATCACCGCCAGCAGCAGCGCCGCCTGCAGCGGACCGAAGCGCTCGAATGGCTGCCAGCCGCTGCCATCGGCCAGCAGAGCCTGCAGGCCGGTGGCGAACACGCCCGCCGACAGAAACAGCAGCAGCTCACCCGACATCGCCGGCAGACGATGCTCGGCATGACGCACCACGCGCTCCAGGCCGTCGCGCACACCGCTGCCGAGGAAGGCCGCAACCAGCGCAAGCGTGAGCGCCGCCGCACTGATGATGCCGAGCGAGGTCCAGCCGGGCAGCCAGGCATGTCCGGCGATCACTGCCACGCTGAGCACCAGTGGCAGCCAGAGCGCACCGGCCTGCATCGGGAAACCGATGAAGTCAGGCGCGGCCACCCCCTCCGCCGGCCCGCGGCCAGGCATCCGCCCGGCCAGCCAGAGCACCCCAAGCGCCAGCGGCAGCCCGCCCGCCACCACCTCCCCCAGCCGCGCGCCCGGTGCATAGGTGAGCGCCACCGCCATCGCGGCAAAGAAGGGTGACCACAAGGCCGCGGCGAGGAACCCGCGCGCCAGCAGTGCCGCCTGCGCATGACTCAGGCGGCCGCCGGCTGCCATGCGCTCGGCCATGATGAACACCGCCGACATGTTGATCACCGCGCCGAACAGATGTACGCCGCCCAACGTCAGCCAGCGTGCGCGCGGGCCGCGCGGCAGCTCCTCGGCGGCGTCGCCGAGCCCGACCAGCTGCAGGAAGCTCACCGCGGCGAGCATGCCGAGCAGCGCCGTATTCTGGGTCAACAGGCGGGACCACTGCGGCACCAGCCCCTGCCAGAGCGCGGCGAGCAGCGCCAGCACGCCCAACCCGGACAAGGCGAAGGCGAAGCGGCGCTGCCGGCGGTCCAGGCGCGGCCACAGCAGCGCCCCGGCCAGCCAGGCAGCGAGGCCCGCCGGCCAGGCCGGCAGCGCTCCGGCACCATGGGCCATGGCCAGCACGATCATCGCGGACATGGCCCATGCGGCACCGACACTGCGCGGGCGGGAAAGCTGCTGCGGAAAGATCTCGGACACGAAACGTCGGTATGAACGGGGACGGGGACACTGGCACACGGGATGGAAGCGACGCGACCGTGCGGCGCCCGGCCGAACCACAGCAAAATGGCCGGCCGGAAACTCCGGCCGGCCCTTCGCGGATTCCGGCAGATGCCCGGCAACGGCCGGGCACGGTGGCACTCAGGCCGATGCGCGCACGGCGGCCGGCGTGGGCTGGGTTTCGGGGCGGGTGGCGTTGTCGAGGTAGAGCTGCACTGCCGGGCTGGAGGCCGCGCTCGGCGCATCGGGCTGGCGCGCGCGCGGGCTGCTGCCGGCCGGTTCGGCCGCGACTGGTGCCCCGACCGCTCGCGCTGCGGTGGCCGATTCGCCGGCCGACGGTGGACTTGCGGTAGCCGCCACGGCCGTCTGGGTGTTGGCCGCCGGTGCTGCGGCCGGTACCGGGCTGGCCGTATCGGGCTGGGCGAGCGCTGCCGCCTGCGGCGCCGCAGGCGCACCCTGGCGGGCGGCCTCCTCGGCGGCACGCGCCTCGGCGCTGATGCTGACCCGCGAGCCCTCCGCGGCGGCGGCAGGGAGTGCCTGCTCGGATTCGCGTTCGGCGCGCTGCGGCGGACGTACCGACTGCAGCGATGCGGTATCGACGTTGGCGAGCTTCATCGAGGTATCCATCATCCTCTCCTGTCGGCCGCCATTTCCGGCTTTCCGGTCGAAAGCGGCGCGGCCTCGTGATCGGACGCCGAAGCCAGCGGGTTGCGCTGGCGGCGTGCCAGCAAAGTATAAACCGTCGGCACCACGAAGAGTGTAAAGAAGGTGCCGAGCAGCAAGCCGCCGACGATCACCCAGCCGATCTGCTGGCGGCTCTCCGCGCCGGCGCCGGTGGCCAGCGCCAGCGGCACCGCGCCCAGCACCATCGCGCCGGTGGTCATCAGGATGGGGCGCAGGCGCAGCACGGAAGCCTCGATCACCGCATCGAAGAGCTCCTCACCGGCATCGCGCAACTGGTTGGCGAACTCCACGATCAGGATACCGTGCTTGGTGATCAGGCCGACCAGGGTGATGAGGCCGATCTGGCTGTACACGTTGAGCGTGCCGCCGGTAAGGTACAGCGCGCCGAGCGCGCCGGCCATCGACAGGGGCACGGTGAGCATGATGATCAGCGGGTCGCGGAAGCTCTCGAACTGCGCAGCCAGCACCAGATAGATGAAGGCCAGTGCCAGCACGAAGGTCACCGCAAGGCTGGCCGAGCTGGTCTTGAACTCGCGCGACTGGCCATCGTAGTCGATCGCGTAACCCGGCGGCAGGATGCGCGCGGCGACCTGCTCGAGATGATTGAGCGCCTCGCCGAGCGAGTACTCCGGCGCCAGGTTGGCGGAGATCTTCACCGCGCGGCGCTGGCCGAAATGGTTCAGTTCGCGCGGGCTCACCGTTTCCCGCACGCTCACCACACTGGCCAGCGGCACCATCTCGCCGCCCCGCGCACGCACATAGAGGTCGCGGATATCCGCCGGATTGGCGCGACTGGCCGGATCGACCTGCACCAGCACGTCGTACTGCTCGGCATCGCGCTTGTAGCGCGTCACCTGGCGGCCGCCCAGCATGGTTTCCAGCGTGCGGCCGATCACGTCCACCGATACGCCGAGGTCGGCCGCACGGTCGCGGTCCACCTCTACCGCGAGTTCCGGCTGGGTGAGCTTGAGGTCGCTCTCGGGCGAGATGAAGCCCGGATGGTCGCGGATCTCGTCGAGCATCAGCTCGGTGTAGTACGCCAGTTCGTCGTAGCTCGCCGAAGCCACCACCACCAGGGTCACCGGACGCGAGCGCGCACTCTGGCCGAAGGAGGCCGGCAGGCTGGGGAAGGCCTGCACGCCCGGTATGTCGCGCAGTTGCGGGCGCAGTTCGGCGGCGATTGCGGCCGAGTTGCGCGGGCGTTCGTTCCAGTCGGTGAAACCGACGAAGGAGATGCCCTGCGACACCGTCGGGTTGCCGCTGATCACCAGATAGCGGTCGACGTCGGCGGTCTTCGCGTAGATCGCCTCGATCTGCGCGGCGTAGCGCGCCATGTAGTCCACGGTGGCGCCCTCGGGGCCGGAGAACAGGCCGATCACCCGGCCGCGGTCCTCCAGCGGGGCAAGCTCCTGCTTGAGCTGGCCGAGCAGGAATACCGCGCTGCCGGCCACCATGGCAAAGGCCAGCATCACCAGCCAGCGTGCCTGCAGCGCCGCCTTGAGCACGCCGCGATAGCCTTCGGTGAGCCACGACAGGAAGCCTTCGATGGCGTTGTAGACGCGGCCGTGCTTGCGCTCGTGGCGCAACAGCTTGGAACACATCATCGGCGACAGGGTCAGCGCCACGAAGCCGGACACCAGCACGGCACCGGCCAGGGTCAGCGCGAACTCGGTGAACAGCTTGCCGGTGCGCCCGGTCATGAAGGCCACCGGCGCATACACGGCCGCCAGGGTGAGGGTCATGGCGATCACCGCGAAGGCGATCTCGCGCGAACCCTGGAAGGCCGCCTTGACCGGATCCATGCCTTGTTCGATATGGCGGTAGATGTTCTCCAGCATCACGATGGCGTCGTCCACCACGAGGCCGATCGCCAGCACCAGCGCCAGCAGCGTCAGGGTGTTGATAGAAAAACCGAACACCAGCATCAGCGCGAAGGCGCCGACCAGCGACACCGGGATGGTGACCAGCGGCACCAGCATGGCGCGCCAGTTGCGCAGGAAAAAGAAGCAGATGCCGGCCACCAGCAGGATGGCCTCGAAGATGGTGGCGAACACCGCCTCGATGGAACGCTCGATGAACACCGTGGTGTCGTTGGCGATGGTCATCGTCATGCCTTCGGGCAGTTCGGCCTGCAGCACCGGCATCATCTCCACCAGGCCGCGCTTGAGGTCCAGCGGGTTGGCGGTGGCCTGCTTGATGAGACCGATGGAAGCCGCCGGCTTGCCCATGAAGCGCACCAGGGTGCGCTCGCTGGCCGCGCCCTCCTCCACCCGACCGATGTCGCGGATGCGCACCGGGTAGCCGTCGGCGGTCTCGGGCGCACGCACCACCACGGCCTCGAACTGGGCCGGGTCGGCCAGGTCGGTCGCCGCCACCACGGCAAATTCGCGCCGGCTGCTCTCGATGCGCCCGGCCGGCACTTCGACGTTCTGCCGGCGCAGCGCGTCTTCCACCTCCTGCACGGTGAGCCCGTAGGCGGCCAGCCGGTCGCGGTCCAGCCAGATCCGCATCGAGTAGTCGCGCCCGCCGAACACCCGCGCGTCGGCCGCCCCCGGCAGGGTCTGGAAGCGCGGCTTGACGATGCGGTTGGCGAAGTCGGTGACCTCCAGCGGGGAATGGCGGTCGGACGAGAAGGCCACCCAGATGATGGGGCTTGCATCGGCCTCGACCTTGGCGATCACCGGCTCGTTGGTGTCGGCCGGCAGGCGCTGGCGCACCCGCGAGACGCGGTCACGCACGTCGGCCGCGGCGCTGTCCGGGTCGCGCTCGATGCGGAAGCGCACGGTGATCTGGCTGCGTTCCTGGCGGCTGATCGACTGGATGACATCCACCCCTTCGATGCCGGCGAGCGAATCTTCCAGCGGCTTGGTGACCTGCGATTCGATGATCTCCGCACTGGCTCCGCGGTAGGTGGTATCCACCGTGACCACCGGCTCGTCGATGTTGGGGTACTCGCGCACGCTGAGCTTGGTCCACGACACCAGTCCGACCAGCACCACCAGCAGCGAGAGCACGGTGGCAAAGACAGGACGGCGGATGCAGGTGTCGGAGATCACCATGGCGTTCGTTCCTCAGCCGGCGGCGCCGGCCGCCACCACGCGCACCGGGGCACCCTCGCGCAGCTTGGCCTGTCCGGCGGTCACCACCACGTCACCCGGCGCGAGGCCCTCGACCACCTCCACCTGTGCTTCGCGGCGCAGGCCGGTGCGGATGTTCACGCGCTGCGCCTTGCCGTCCACCACCCGATACACGAACTGCACGTCGCCCGGCGCCGGCACCAGCGCCTCTTCGGGCACCACGGCCACTTCCGGACGCTCCTCCAGGATCAGCCGCACGCGGGCGAACATGCCCGGGCGCAGGCGGGCTTCCGGGTTGTCCAGGCTGGCACGGATGACGACCGCGCGGCCCTGCGCGTCGATCAGCGGGTCGATTGCATCGACCCGCGCGGCAAAACGCTGGCCGGGCAGCGAATCGCTGCTCACCTCCAGGGTCTGCCCGACGCGCACGCGCGGCAGCAGGGTTTCCGGCAGGCGGAAATCCACCTTCAGCACCGAGATGTCTTCCAGATTGACCAAGGGGTCGCCGTCTTTGACGAAGTCGCCCACGCTCACCCGGCGAATGCCCAGCACGCCGTCGAAGGGTGCGCTGAGGCTCATCCGCCGAATGCGCGCATCGGCCAGTTCGAGCGCCGCACGGGCCACTTCGAGCCGGCTCGCGGCCTCGTCGCGTGCGCTCTGGCTGACGAAGCGGCGGCCGAAGAGATCCTCGGTACGGCGGAAGTTCGATTCGGCGAGCGCCAGACCGGCGCGCGCCTGCTGAAGTTCGGCGCGCTGCACCGCGGCGTCCAGTTCGACCAGCACCGCGCCGCGCTTCACCGCCGTGCCTTCACGGAACAGGATGGTCTTGATCCGCCCGGGCACCTCCGGCCTGAGCACGACCGATTCGTTGGAGCGCAGCGTACCCACGGCGGCGGCCTCGTCGGACATCGCGATGCGGCGCACTGTGGTGGCCTCCACGACGACTTCGAGCGTTGAGGCGCCCCCGCCATTGGCTGCCCCGGACGCCGTCACGCCGGACGACTGACCCCGATTGACGTGCCAGGCGCCGGCACCCAGCACAGCGATGCCCAGCACGCTGAGTACGACGACCAGTTTTCGACCTGCAGGCATGCGCGACCAGTGCTCCTGAAGAATGCGGCCGCCGGACACGGTCCGCAGGGGAGGAGGAGATGCAGGGGAGACCTGCGCAAAGGACACAAGTTGCAGGGCGGTCGCCGCCTGGCGACCGTCCTGTGGTCGTGCTCAGGCGACGATGGTGGGCGCCTCGCCCGCGGTGCGGGTGTCGATACGGCCGATGCGGAACACCGTCTCGCCCGCTTCGGCAAGCTTCGCCTGGGCGGCGTCGGCGTCCGCCGCGGAAACGATCACCGCCATGCCGATGCCGCAGTTGAACACGCGGTACATTTCCTGCGCGTCCACGTTGCCGGCCTCCTTCAGCCACTGGAAGAGCGGCGGCAGGGTCCAGCTGGCAGCGTCGATGCGCGCGGTGAGACCGTCGGCGAGGATGCGCGGCACGTTCTCGGTGATACCGCCGCCGGTGATGTGGGCCATGCCCTTCACCGCACCGGGCATCGCACGCATCAGCGCGAGCATGGGCTTCACGTAGATGCGGGTGGGCTCCAGCACCACATCGCGGAAGGGACGACCGTGGAAGTCGGCATCCAGGTCCGGCTGAGCCAGATCGATGATCTTGCGGATCAGGGAATAACCGTTGGAATGCGCGCCGCTGGACGCCAGCCCCAGCACCACGTCGCCCGGCACGATCTTCGAACCGTCGATGATCTCGGACTTTTCCACTGCGCCGACCGCAAAACCGGCCAGGTCGTATTCGCCGGCCGGGTACATGCCGGGCATCTCGGCGGTTTCGCCGCCGATCAGCGCGCAGCCGGACAGTTCGCAGCCGCGCGCGATGCCGGACACCACGTCGGCGGCGGTATCCACTTCCAGCTTGCCGCAGGCGAAGTAGTCGAGGAAGAACAGCGGTTCGGCGCCCTGTACCAGGATGTCATTCACGCTCATCGCCACCAGGTCCTGCCCCACGGTGTCGTGCTTGTTCCACTGGAAGGCCAGCTTGAGCTTGGTGCCCACGCCGTCGGTGCCGGACACCAGCACCGGCTCGCGGTACTTGCCGGTGAGTTCGAACAGCGCGCCGAAGCCGCCGATGCCGCCCAGCACTTCGGGGCGCATGGTGCGCTTGGCGAGCGGCTTGATGCGGTCGACCAGCGCGTCGCCGGCGTCGATGTCCACACCGGCGTCACGATAGGAGAGAGAGGGTTTGGAGGCGGTCAAGATCGGTCCTCTAGCGGGCAATGGGGGAAGCCAGGCCACCCGGACGCACCCCGCAAGCTTGAGAGGGTCACGCCAAATGGCTACATTTACGGATTCTGCGGAGCCCGAGGCCCCGCGCCAAGCCCGCGATTTTACTTGAAATGACCCCTTCCCGCGCGTCCGACCACCTGCAAAGCCTGATCTGGGCAGGCGTCGGGCTGGGCCTGCTGGCCCTGTTCTACATGCTCTCGCCCATCCTGGCGCCGTTTGCGGTGGCGGCGGTGCTGGCCTACATCTGTGATCCGGCGGTGAACGGGCTGGTGGCGCGGCGCATTCCACGCCCCGCGGCGGTGCTGCTGGTGATCCTGTGCATCGGCCTGCTGCTCGTGCTGCTGGTCGGCATCCTGGTGCCGATGGTGTATTCCGAGACCACCGCGCTGATCGGCCGCCTGCCCGACCTGCTCGACCAGTTCAACCAGCGCCTGGCGCCCTGGCTGGCCGAACGCTTCGGTCTCGACGTCCAGCTCGATGCCGCCTTCGTGCGCGAGTTCATCGCGCGCCACCGCGAGGACGCGCAGAGCCTCATCCCGGTGTTGCTCGAACATGCGCGCAGCGGCGGCCTGGCGCTGATCGCGCTGGCCGCCAACCTGTTCCTGATCCCGATCGTGATGTTCTACCTGCTGCAGGAATGGCCGCGCCTGCTCGAAGGCCTGCGCAACGTCGTGCCGCGTCCGTGGCTGGCGCGCAGCATGCGGATCATCGGCGACATCGACTCGGTGCTGTCCGAATTCCTGCGCGGTCAGCTCTCGGTGATGCTCCTGCTGGCGGTGTTCTACAGCGTGGGGCTGTGGCTGGCCGGGCTGAATTTCGCCCTGCCGGTGGGGGTCATCACCGGCCTGCTGGTGTTCATTCCCTACGTCGGCTTCGGCGGCGGCCTGCTGCTGGCCATCCTCGCCGCGCTGCTGCAGGGCGGCGGCTGGTCGCCGCTGATCGGCGTGGCGGTGGTGTATGGCCTGGGCCAGTTGCTGGAGAGCTTTCTGCTCACCCCCTATCTGGTCGGCGAGCGCATCGGCCTGCATCCGCTGGCGGTGATCTTCGCGCTGATGGCCTTCGGCCAGCTGTTCGGCTTCGTCGGCATGCTGGTGGCGCTGCCGCTCAGCGCGGCGCTGCTGGTGGGGCTGCGCGAGGTGAAGGGCGCCTGGCTGGCCAGCCGCATCTACCGCGGCGCGGGCGCCGACGAGGGCCAGGCATGAAGCAGTTGGTGCTCGACATCCGGCAGGACGCGCCGCCCAGCTTCGACAACTTCGTCGCCGGCAACAACGAAGAGCTGATCGCCGCGCTGCGCGCAACCATCCTCGGCGCATCCCACCTCTACCTGTGGGGCGCGGTGGGCGGCGGCCGCAGCCACCTGCTCGCTGCCGGCGTCGCTGAAGCGCAGGCCGCCGGGCGCCCGGCCGCCCTGCTGCCCGGCGCGCAGATTGCCGACGCCCTGCCCGACACAGCGGATGCGCTGATCGCCATCGACGACGTCGACCAGCTCGCCGAGCCGGCGCAGATCGCCCTGTTCAACGCCTTCAACCGTGCCCGCCTGAACCGTCAGACCCTGGTACTGGCCGGCCCCTGCGCGCCACTCGCGCTGAACCTGCGCGAGGACCTGCGCACCCGCATCGGCCAGTGTCTGATCTACGAGGTGCAGCCGCTGGACGACGCTTCGCGCGCCGCCATCCTGGCCGGTCAGGCCGAACGCCGCGGCCTGCGCATCGGCGAGGACGTGGTGGACTTCCTGCTGCGCCACGGCCGCCGCGACCTGCCCAGCCTGCTCGCCACCCTGGACGCGCTCGACCAAGCCTCGCTGGAACGCAAGCGCGCCATCACCCTGCCGCTGCTGCGCGAACTGATGCAGGGCGGGCTGGACATTTAGCCGTCCCGTCGCCCATGCTGCAAAGGGTGGATGATCGCCGGCAAGCCCGCTCCTGCATCCAACACGCCAGGTAGGAACCGGCTTGCCGGCGATCGGGCGGTTCATCCGCCCTCCCCTTTTCACCCAAACCTGAACGGAAACACCCAAGTGGACCTGGTTCTCTTCGATCTCGACAACACCTTGCTCATCGGCGACTCGGACTTCGCCTGGGCGCAATTTCTCATCGCCAAGGGCGTGCTCGACCGCGAAGTGCAGGAGGCGAAGAACGTCGTCTTCTACGAGCAGTACAAGGCCGGCACGCTGGATATCTTCGAGTTCCTCGACTTCCAGCTGGCCCCGCTCGCCCGCCATCCGCGCGCCCAGCTCGACGCCTGGCACCGCGAGTTCATGGCCAGCGCGATCGCCCCGATGATCGACCAGCCGGCACGCGAGCTGGCGCGCCACCACCTTGAGCGCGGCGCACTGGTCGCGGTGGTCACCGCCACCAACGCCTTCGTCACCGGCCCGATCGCGCGCGAATTCGGCATTCCGCACCTTGTGGCCACCATCCCGGCGATGGAGAACGGCGCATTCACCGGCAAGCCGCGCGGCACCCCGGCCTTCAAGGCCGGCAAGATCGAGCGCGTGGAAAACTGGCTGGAGTCGCTCGGCCTGCACATGGGCAGCTTCGAGCAGAGCTGGTTCTACAGCGACTCGCACAACGACCTGCCGCTGATGATGCGGGTGGACAAGCCGGTGGCGGTAGACCCCGACGACATCCTGCGGGCGCACGCCCGGCAGCACGACTGGCCGGTGATCTCGCTGCGCGGCGCGAGGACCGCGTGATGAACGGCAGCGGCGCCGCCCCCTCCGGCTCCGCTGCTGTCCATCGCACGCGCGGCGCGCTTGCCGGCCTGCTGCTCGCCACCGCCCTCCGGGCCGCCGCCGGAGACGACCTGCCCGAACTCGGCACCGTGCAGGAGGCCGGCGGCTGGAGCCGCGAAAGCAAGACCAAGGCACTCAACCTGGCCATCGTCGGCGGGGTCACGGCCTACGGCTTCGCGGTCTGGGACTGGGGGGAGGCCAGCTTCAACACCCGCAGTGAAGGCTGGTTCGGACGCGGCACGCGCAGCGGTGGCGCGGACAAGTTGGGGCATGCCTATACCGGCGCGGTCGCCACCGCCCTGGCCGCGGGTCTCTATCACCGCTGGGGATACGACGAGCAGGACGCCGCGCGCCTGGGCGCACTCAGCGCACTGCTGCTGACCACCGCCGTCGAAGTAGGCGACGGTTTCTCGCCCGGCCACGGTTTCAGCTGGGAAGACCAGGTGGTCAACATGGCCGGCGTCGGTCTGGAATACCTGCGCCAGCGCTACCCCGCACTGCGCGAACGCGTGCATTTCCGCTGGGAGTACTTCCCCTCGCCCGCGGTGCGCCACGGCAAGCACCATGACTTGCTGACCGACTACTCGGGCTCACGCTGGCTGCTCGCCTTCCCCCTGCGTGCCTGGGGCGCCGAGCACGGCGCGCTGCGCTGGGTGGAACTGCACCTGGGCTACGGCACGCGCGGCTTCGGCAGCCACGACCGCGACTATTTCGATCGGCGCACCCGCCACCCTTACATCGGTGTCGGCATCAACATCCCGCTGGTGCTTGAGACCTTCGGCGCCTCGCGCAGCACGCAACGCGTGTTCGAATACTTTCAGATCCCCGGCACCGCACTGCCGCTGCCACCCTGAACGCGGACGGCCGAACGCGCTCAGCGCCCGAAGCGCGGCGCCAGCGCATCGACCAGCGCATGCAGCGCGGCGCGCATCTGGCGTTCGCTGCAGCCCATCAGCAGCGCATCCTCCAGTGCGTCGAGCGCCACCTGGTGCAGCTCCAGGTAGTTCTGCTCGAGCACCTTGATCTTTTCGACGCACGCCAGGGGCGTACCCGCGTCGTCCGCCCACAGCGGCAAGGGCGGTCGGCCGGCGGCGTTCATGGCAGGATGAAGGTGCTCGGCTCGACCGCCTGCACCGCAGCATCGTCCAGCGCGCGCACACGGAAGCGGATCGGCAGCACGCCGGCGGGTGCGCCCCCGGCCGCCATCGCCACCGCGACACGAACCGGCGTCACGCTGCCCGCCGCCGCGTCGAACACCGCCCGGCCGGCGATGTGCGCGCCGCCAGCCCCGTCCACCTCGACCACGAAGCGGCGCGGCCGCTCGACCAGGTTGCTCAGCTTGAGGGTGTAGCTGTTCTCGATGACCCCCTCGGCGCGCTCGTGCGCCAGTGCACCGCGGTCGCGCAGCACATCCACGCGCAGCAGCGGGCGTTCGAACAGCAGCCATGCGCCAGCCAGGAGCGATAACGCGGCCAGCCCGGCGTAGGCCCACAGCCGCGGGCGGCGCGCGGCCGGCGCTCCGGCGCCGCCCAGTTCATGCCCGGACGCAAAGCGCAGCAGCCCGGCGGGTGCACCAATCCGGGCCATCACCCCGTCGCAGGCATCGATGCACAACCCGCAGTTGATGCACGGGTACTGCAGGCCGTCACGGATGTCGATGCCGGTCGGGCAGACCTGCACGCAGATGCCGCAATCGACGCAGGCGCCGTCGCGCCGGCCGGCACGGCGCGGCTCGCCGCGCGCGGCGTCATAGGCCACGTTGCGGGTGTGTTCATCCACCATCACGCCCTGAAAGCGCGAATACGGGCACATGTGCTGGCACACCGCCTCGCGCGCCAGACCGGCCTGCACATAGGTGAAGGCGCCGTAGAACAGCAGCCAGAAGCTCTCCCAGGGCCCCAGCTGCAAGCCGGCGAGCGCAGGCAACAGTTCGCGGATGGGGGTGAAATAGCCGACGAAGGTGATCGCCGTCCACCCGGCGATCAACACCCACAGCCCGTGCTTGGACAGGCGCAAGGCCAGCTTGCGCGCACTGGGCGGACTGCGGTCGAGGCGCGCACGCGCGAGGTGGTCGCCTTCCACGCGCGCCTCCACCCAGGCAAAGATCGCGGTATACACGGTCTGCGGACAGGCGAAGCCGCAGAACACCCGCCCCGCCAGCGCAGTGGCGAAGAACAGCGCCGCCGCCGCAACGATCAGCGCAATCGCCAGCAGCAACGCATCCTGCGGCCACAGGGTGAGGCCGAAGAAGTGGAACTTGCGCTGCGCAATGTCGAACAGCACGGCCTGCCCGGCCTCGCCGTTGCGCTCCCAGCTCAACCAGCAGGTGCCGTAGAAGATGATCTGGGTGAGCCACACCATGGCCCAGCGCAGGCTGTTGAAACGCCCGCCGACTTCCCGCGCATGGATCTTGCCGGTGTTGCGGTACAGCTCGACCCGCGCCTCATGGACCTTGCTCGACGCACTTCGCACGCTTTCCTCTCCTCCGGCCGCCCGGCAACGCCGGCACCGCAGCCGCATCCCGATGATTTCGATGCGGCTCAGTACACCATCGGGCGGCAGACCGGAGCAGATTCAGTCTGTGCGATTTTCGATATGAACAGATTCGCCACCCCGCTGCGCGCGCAGCAGCGCAGCCAGCGTGGCGATCGCCGCATCCACCCCATCCGCCAGCAGATGGCCGAAGTTGAGCCGGATGCAGCGGCCGAATTCGCGCTGGGCGGAGAAGATCGGCCCCGGTGCAAGGCTGATGCCGCGGGCCAGCGCCGCCTGATGCAGGGCCAGCACATCCGCTCCGGCGGGCAGTTCGAGCCACAGGAAGTAACCCCCGGCCGGCCTTACCAGCCGGGTATCGGATGGAAAGTGGCGCACCACCGCCTCCACCATGGCCGCCTCGCCTTGCGCCAGGCGCTGACGCAACTGGCGCAGGTGGCGGTCGTAGCCGCCGTGCTGCAGATAGTCGGCCAGCGCATCCTGCACCGCCACCGTGGTGGCCAGGCTGGTGGTGAGCTTCTGCCGCACGATGCGCGATGCGAAGCGGCCGCCGGCCACCCAGCCGACCCGGAAACCGGGCGCCAGGCACTTCGAGAACGACGACACATGCATCACCAGCCCATCCGTCTGCAGCGCACGCGTGCACGGCGGGGGCTCGGCGCCGAAGTGCAGTTCGGCATACACGTCGTCCTCGATCAGCGGCACCTGGTGGCGCCGCAGCAGATCCACCAGCGCCGCGCGGCGCGCCGCCGGCACCAGTGCGCCGGTGGGGTTGGCGAAGTTGAGCATGAACAGGCAGGCCTTCACCGGCCGGGTGCGCAGCACCGCTTCGAGCGCCTCGACGCTCACCCCGTGGCGCGCATGGGAGGGGATCTCGATCACCTGCAGGCCCAGCCGTTCGCTCGCCTGCAGGCCGGCATAGAAGGTCGGCGACTCCACCGCGATCACGTCACCGGGCCGGGTCACCGCCTGCAGGCAGAGGTTCAGCGCCTCCATCGCCCCGGAGGTGATGACGATCTCCTCGGGCGACACCGCCGCGCCACGCGCGTGGTAGCGCAGCGCGATCTGGCGGCGCAAGGCGGCATTGCCCGGCGGCAGGTCGGCCACGGTGTCCTGCGGCGCCAGGCGGCGCCCCGCCGCTGCAAGAAAGCGCCCCAGGCTGCGGAAAGGGAACAGCTCCGGCGCCGGAAAGCTGGAACCCAGGGGCAGCACCGAGCGGTCCCTGACGCTGTCGAGGATCTGGAAGATGAAGTCACTCACCTGCAGCGGCGCCGAGCCCCCCGCCGGGCGCGGCATGTGCGGCTCCGGCAGCCCCAGCCCGAGGCGGGCACGGACGAAGTAACCGGAGCGCGGGCGCGCCTCGATCAGACCGCGGCTCTCCAGCAGGTAGTAGGCCTGCATCACCGTCACCGCGCTCACGCCGTGGCTGCGGCACATCTCGCGCACCGAAGGCAGGCGCTCGCCGGCGCGCAGCACGCCGGTGGCGATCATCTGTCCGGTCTGTTCGGCGATCTGCTGGTAGCGCGTCATGGCGGCCCGGCACGGCGTGCGGTGTGAAGTGTTGGGGGCGCCAGTCTAGCCCGCATTGCTCTCACCGTCCGTACTGCGGGGGGTTGTGCAGGAAGGGTGTGAGCCATGCGGGCTGTAGACCCGGCAGGCATCTGGCCGGCACCGCCGGCCGGCAGCCCTCCGCCACGCCCAGCCTCCGTCGTTCTTGAGGCATGGCAAGGCCCGCATTGCGCACGCGGCGCACACTGTTCCGATCGGAAACCTGCGCGTCTGCACCTACCGGCCACGCCCGGCACCACGCACGATGCACCTTCCGAACCGGCCGACGGCGCACGACAAGTCCAAGCATGGAGTTCGCATGACCAGCCTCAGCATGCCGGCACCGGCGCCGGGTACCGCAGATCGAGGGCGCATCCCGGGCAACCATGGCATCTGGGCCGGCATCACCTGCGAGTTCGTCGAGTTCGCGGTGCTGTTCATCGTCTATTTCGTCGCCCGGGCGCATTTCCCGGCCGATTTCGCGGCCGGCGCGGAACGGCTGAACACGCTCGCCGGCACCGCGATCACCCTGGTGATGATCACCAGCAGCTTCTTCATCGCCTGCGCGGTGGCGAGCCTGCGCGCCGGCCAGCGACGGCGCTCGATCGCCTGGCTGAGCCTGGGACTGGTGACCGCACTGGGCTACCCGCTGGCGAAGTTTCTGGAGTTCCGCTGGAACATGGCCGCCGGCATCACCGGCGAGTCGGGAATCTTCTTCACGGTGTACTACTACCTCACCCTGACCCACCTGGTGCACGTGTTCTGGGGCATCCTCGGCATGCTGTGGGTGCTCGCCCGGCATGCGGCGGGTGCCTACGATGCACGCGACCACGCCGGCCTGGAAGCGCTGGCGAGCTACTGGCACGCCACCGACATCATCTGGCTGGTGATCTTTTCCTTCTTCTACGTCCTGGGTTGAGGCATGAGCACGAACAGCCGCGCGCCCTCCTCCGCCATCACCCGGCTCGCGCTGGCCTGGCTCGCCCTGGTGGCGCTGACCTTCCTCAGCCTGGAGCTGGGAGAGTGGTTCGATCAGGAGATCGGCCTGCAGGCGGCGGTCGCCCTGGTGATCTGGCTGAAGGGCGCCCTGGTGGCGCGCCATTTCATCGAGGCGCCGCTGGCCCATCGCTTCATCCGCCGGGTGCTGTATGCCTTCATCGGCTTCGCGCCGCTCGCCCTGCTGCTGATCGGCCTGTTCGGGGCGCAGTTCGCCGGCTGGACGGCTCTGTAGCGCAGCGCCGCTGCGCGTGCTCAGTGCACCACGCGTCCGCCGTCGCCCAGCATGGCGAAATCCACGTACGTCGAACCGGCCCGGCCGCGCTGGCCGAAGTCGAGCGCATAGCCGCCCAGGTCTACCTTGCGCATCGCCTGGAGGTTCCTGACCAGTCCCGCCGGCGTCGGTGTGCCGCCCGCCGCGGCATTCTGCAAGGCATGCACCAGCGCCTTGGCGGCAATGAAGCCTTCGATCGAGCGAGCCGAGAGATCCGGATCCTGGCTACGTTCGCGCAGGCGCAGGTATTCGAGATTCACCGCGATGGTGCGCTGGGTCTCGAGCGGCAGCACCACCGAGAAGGCAAATCCGCGGGCGCCATCCGCGCCGAGCTTCTCCAGCAACTGGCGGGTGTCGATTATGGACATGCCGTACAGCGTGGCATCGCCGCCGGCCGCGCGGTACTGGCGCACGAACTCGATCGCCGCCGCGGTGGTTGCACCGAGGAACACCACCTGCGGCGCCGCCTGCAGCATCGCCGCCACCGCCTGCTCGACCTCCAGCGTGTTGCGCGGATAGCCGGCACGGGCGATCAGTTCGACGCCATGACGGGCCGCTGCCGCATCCGCACCGACGATGACGTCCTGCCCGAGCGCGTCGTCCTGGTACACCAGGCCCACCCGCTTGATGCCCTGTCCGGCAAGGCTGGTGAACAGGCGATTGACCTCCTCGTGGTAACTCGCCTTGATCACGAACACATTGCTGCCGGCGATCGCACTGGAGGCGCCGGACACCGCCCCGACCAAGGGCACCCCGCTCTTCTGCAGTACCCCGTCGGCGATCAGCGCTTCCACCTTGGCGGTGCCCACGGTGCCGATCATCGCCACCGGCGCCTCGCGTTCGATCAGTTCGCGCACCAGGCTCACCGTGCGCGCCGCCTGCTGGGCGTCGTCACGCGTCACCAGGCGGATCTGCGCCCCGCGCACCCCGCCCTGCGCATTGACGTGGTCGAGGTAGAGTTTCACCCCGGCATGGATGGCCCTGCCGGTGACCGCCTGCGATCCGCTGAACGGTGCCACCTGCCCGACGACGATGTCGCGGCCCTGCGCGGCAAGCTCGAACGGCAGGCAGGCGAGCAGCAGGCTGGCCAGAACACTGAAGCAACGTCGCAGGTGTGGCATGGCATCGATCGTCCCGTAAGGGCCGCACACGGCCGTGCGGCAGGAGCCCCGGATTGTTCGGCGCACTTCGCCCGGCGACAATTGCGGATGTCCGCAAGCGCCAGGCAGGCATCCTGCGGAATGTGGCCTGCTCCTGTTTCCCAGTGATTACAGACGGGCACAACACAGCGCACCGGGGCGGCGCAGCCTGCCCCGGTGGCGGACATGCCG
This sequence comes from Thauera sp., assembly GCA_030603925.1. Lineage (GTDB taxonomy): Bacteria > Pseudomonadota > Gammaproteobacteria > Burkholderiales > Rhodocyclaceae > Pseudothauera. The sequence continues at coordinate 17,845 of JAUVWV010000011.1, forward strand.
TGCGTGCGCGTCGTTCAGTGCGTGCGGGTATAGGGCGGGACGGCATCGACCTTCAGCGGATGATGACGCCCGATGATCTCGGCCACCTCGGGCATGATGTCGTTGGGCACGATCACCTTCACCAGCTGTTCGGTATCGTTGGTATAGATGGTCTCGCGCGACAGGCCGATATCGACCAGGTCATCCAGGGTATTGTGCACGGCGTCGGGCGAGCTGAACGTGGCGGTCACGGTCGTGGTCATGGCATGGCCTCCTCCTGACGGAAGGGAGAACCCGGGCAGCGCTGCCCGGGACCGGGACGCACCACAACAAGCGGCAGCATTCGGGCAGCCCGCGCCATGCCGCCGGCGGGATGCGCCCGCAGCTATATGAAACCCTTCCCGCGCCGTGGTTCCCGAGACGCGCGCATGCTGCAACACGGTGTCTGCACGCCCACCGCATGAGTTATGATTGCGCGCTTATGTCGCACGCTCACATTTCCCGCCAATGATCCGCAAACTGCTGCGCAAGGTCTTCCGCCGCGCTGCTGACCAGACCCCATCCGAACCGGCGCTGATTCCGCTGGCACGCCACGGCATCCGCCGCGAACAGGTGTCCCCCGCCGCCCGCAAGACCTGCAAGGTGCTCCAGGAGAACGGCCACAAGGCCTACGTGGTGGGCGGTGCGGTGCGCGACCTGCTGATCGGCCATCCACCCAAGGACTATGACGTCGCCACCAGCGCCACCCCGGAAGAGGTACGCGCGCTGTTCCGCCGCTCGCGCATCATCGGCCGCCGCTTCAAGATCGTCCATGTGATGAGCGGCCCGGAGACCATCGAGGTCTCCACCTTCCGCGCCGGCCAGGATGCCGAAAATGCGGTGACCGACGAACACGGCCGCGTGCTGCGCGACAACGTCTATGGCTCGATGGCCGAGGACGCCACGCGGCGCGACTTCACGGTCAACGCGCTGTACTACGACCCGGAAAGCGAGACCATCGTCGATTACCACCACGGCGTGGCCGACATCCAGCAGAAGACCCTGCGCATGATCGGCGACCCGCGCACCCGCTACCGTGAGGATCCGGTACGCATGCTGCGCGCGGTGCGCCTGGGCGCCAAACTGGGCCTGTCCATCGACCCGGCGGCACGCACGCCGATCCGCGAGATGGCCGTACTGCTGGAGAACGTGCCCGCCGCGCGCCTGTTCGACGAGATGCTCAAGCTGCTGTTCTCCGGCTATGCGGTGCGCTGCCTGCAGCAGTTGCGCGAGGAAGGTCTGCACCATGGCCTGCTGCCGCTGCTCGACGTGATCCTCGAGCAGCCGCTGGGCGAGCGTTTCGTCTGGCTGTCGCTGGAGAACACCGACGAACGGGTACGCGCCGACAAGCCGGTTTCTCCGGGCTTCCTGTTCGCCACCCTGCTGTGGCACGAGGTACTGGCCAGCTGGGAGGCAAAGAAGGCCGCGGGCGAGCACGCCCAGCCGGCGCTCTTCGTTGCCATGGACGAGGTGCTGGATGCACAGGCCGGCAAGCTGGCGATCACCCGCCGCATCGTCGGCGACATCAAGGACATCTGGGCGCTGCAGCCGCGCTTCGAGAAGCGTGGCGGCAAGACCCCCTACCGCCTGATCGAACAGCCGCGCTACCGCGCCGGTTGGGACTTCCTGCGCCTGCGTGCGCAATCGGGCGAGATCCCGATGGAACTGCCGGACTGGTGGGACCGCTTTGCGCACGCCGGACACGAGGAACGCGAAGCGCTGCTGCGCACCGCACCCGCGGGTGGCGAGGCACCGGCCAAGAAACGCCGCCGGCGACGCCGCAAGCCCGGCGCCGGCAGCGAAAGCAGCGCCGAGACCGCCAACGCATCATGAACCCGCCCTCCCCGGGCGTCGGCCCGGTGCGCGCCTATATTGCGTTCGGCGCCAACCTCGGCGAGCCGGCTGCCACGCTGGCGCTGGCCCGCGCGGCCATCGACGGCCTGCCCGACACCCGCGTGGCGGCCTGTTCCGCGCTGTACCGCAGCGCCCCAGTGGGTGTGAGCGGACAGCCCGACTACCTCAATGCGGTGATCGCCGCCGACACCGGCCTGCCCGCCACCGAACTGCTCGACGCCCTGCTCGCCATCGAGCGTGCGGCCGGACGCACGCGCGACTACCACCAGGCCCCGCGCACGCTCGATCTGGACCTGCTGCTGTATGGCGAGGCCGAGATCGATCTGCCGCAGCTGCAGGTGCCGCATCCGCGCATGCACCAGCGCGCCTTCGTGCTGCTGCCCCTCGCCGAGATCGCCCCCGGCGCACGGATCCCCGGACACGGTACGGCGGCATCCCTGCTCCCCGGCGTGGCCGACCAGGCCATCTCCCGCCTCTGAGCCCCTCCCCTACGTTCTCCTCCCGAGGCATTCCATCATGCCCGCCTGGCTGCAAGCGCTCCCTGCCACCGTCCAGACCGTACCGGTGTGGGTGCAGACCGCCTTCCTGCTCACCCTGTCCAACGTCTTCATGACCTTCGCCTGGTACGGCCACCTGAAGGGCCTGCAGGCACGCCCGTGGTTCTACGCCGCGCTGATCAGCTGGGGCATCGCCTTCTTCGAGTACGCCCTGCAGGTGCCGGCCAACCGCATCGGCGCCACCGCGCTGACCCTGCCGCAGCTGAAGATCATGCAGGAGGTGATCACCCTGCTGGTGTTCGTGCCCTTCGTCATCCTGTACATGAAGCAGCCGATCAAGCTTGACTATCTGTGGGCCGCCTTGTGTATGCTTGGCGCGGTCTATTTCATCTTCCGCAGCTGAAGCCCTTTCCCGATGCTCGACAAGGCTCGCTACATCGTCGTCGAAGGCCCGATCGGTGCCGGCAAGAGTTCGCTTGCCCGCCGCCTGGCCGAGCGCCTGCCGGCCGACACCCTGTTCGAACAGCCGGAAGCCAACCCATTCCTCGGGCGCTTCTACCAGAACATGGAGCGCTGGGCGCTGGCCACCCAGATCTCCTTCCTGTTCCAGCGCATCGACCAGCTGGCGGCCTTCCTCGACGCCGACCAGACGCGCCGTGTGGTGTCGGACTTCATCCTGCAGAAGGATCCGTTGTTTGCCGCGCTCAACCTGCCGGAAGACGAGCTGGCGCTGTATCAGCGCATCTACGACAGCATGATGCCGCCGGCGCCCCCCAGGCCCGATCTGGTGATCTACCTGCAGGCCCGCCCGGAAACCCTGATGGAGCGCATCCGGCGACGCGGCATGGACGCCGAACGGCGCATCTCGGAAACCTATGTGCAGCGCGTCGCCGAGCGCTTCGCGCGCTTCTTCTACCAGTACGAAGCCGCACCGCTGTTCATCGTGGACGCCGAGGTGCTCAACCCGGTCGATCACGACGACGACTTCGAGCTCCTGCTCGACCGGCTGCGCAACATGCGCAGCTACCGCGAATTCTTCGCCTACGCCGGCTGAGACCTCCGACCGGCGCCACATTTCCGCAAACAAGCTTGTGCAGGGCCGCCGGATGGGGAACACTCCCGTCCTTTGCCTGCACCCATACGGGAGCCGCTCATGAGCTACCTCCAGGACACCAAGCCCGTCACCCTCTTCGAACTGGGCAAGATGCGCGCCGAAGGGCGCAAGATTGCCGTACTGACCTGCTACGACGCCAGCTTCGCCGCGCTCGAGGAGCGCGCCGGGGTGGATGTCATCCTTGTCGGCGACTCGCTCGGCAACGTGCTGCAGGGCCAGAAGTCCACCCTGCCGGTGACCGTCGAGCACATGGTCTATCACACCGAATCGGTGGTACGCGGCTGCAACCGCCCCTTCGTGATCGCCGACATGCCCTTCGGCAGCTACCACGAGAGCCCCGCCCAGGCGATGCGCAACGCCGCCCGCCTGATGGCCGCCGGCGCACAGATGGTGAAGCTCGAAGGCGGCGCCTTCATGGCCGAGACGGTGCGCTTCCTGGTCGAACGCGGCGTACCGGTGTGCGCCCACATCGGCCTCACCCCGCAGTCCGTGCACCAGCTCGGCGGCTACCGCGTACAGGGCCGCGGCGAGGAAGGCGCAGCCCGCCTGAAGGCCGATGCGCTGGCGCTGGAACAGGCCGGCGCGGCGCTGATGGTGATGGAGATGGTACCGGCCGCAGTGGCCACCGAGATCACCGCGGCACTCGCCTCGATGGCCACCATCGGCATCGGCGCGGGCGCCGGCTGCGACGGCCAGGTACTCGTGCTGCACGACCTGCTGGGCGTCTACCCCGGCAAGACCGCGCGCTTCGTGAAGAACTTCATGGACGGTGCGGCCAGCATCGAGGACGCCGTGGCGCGCTATGTCGCCGCGGTGAAGGACGGCAGCTTCCCGGCGCCGGAACACTGTTACTGACCTCCGCCATGCACATCCACCACACCATCGACGGCCTGCGCCAAGCCCTCGCCCAGGCCGGCCGCGTCGTCTTCGTGCCCACCATGGGCAACCTGCACGCCGGCCATATCGGCCTGATGGCGCAGGCCCGGGCGCATGGCGACTGCGTGGTCGCCAGCATCTTCGTGAACCGCCTGCAGTTCGGCCCCAGCGAGGACTTCGACAAGTACCCGCGCACCTTCCGCGACGACTGCGCAAAGCTTGAGGCGGCCGGCGTCGACCACCTCTTCGCACCCGACGAGGGCGAGATGTACCCCAGCCCGCAGACCTACCACGTCGACCCGGCGCCGGCGCACGTCGACATGCTGGACGGCGCCGCCCGCCCGGGGCATTTCCGCGGCGTCGCCACGGTGGTGCTGAAGCTCTTCAACATCGTGCGCCCGCAGGTCGCCGTGTTCGGCAAGAAGGACTACCAGCAGCTGATGGTGATCAGCAACATGGTGCGCGAATTCGCCCTGCCCATCGACATCGTGCGCGGCGAGACGGCGCGCGCCGAAGACGGCCTGGCGCTGTCCTCGCGCAACGGCTATCTGTCCGCCGCCGAGCGTGCCGAGGCGCCGCGCATGTACCGTCAGCTCACGCGCATCCGCGACGCGCTGCGGGCCGGCGAGCGCGACTACCTGAAGCTGGAGACCTTCGCGGTGGCCGAACTGGCCGCGCACGGCTGGCAACCGGACTACGTCAGCATCCGTCGCCGCGCCGACCTGCAACCGCCCGGACATCAGGCCGCCGAACTGGTCGTGCTGGCCGCCGCACGCCTGGGCCACACGCGGCTGATCGACAACCTGGAGATCTGAACCCGCCTGCGTTAGGGTTATCCACCATCCGGCAGGCTTGCATCCGCGTCCGGTTCGTAAGAACCTATTGCAAAAATACAAGTCATCTCGAAACAGGGCGAACAGCGCCGACAATAAGAGGAGGGATGGACAATGACAGTATCCGTGCGACAGGTTCTTGAATCCAAGGGCAACAAGACCTTTTGCGTGGCCCCGGGCGTCACCGTATTCGAAGCGCTGTCCGTGATGGCGGAACACAACATCGGTTCCGTGCTGGTCACCGAGGGCGATCGCCTGCTCGGCATCTTCACCGAGCGCGACTATGCCCGCAAGGTGGTCCTGAAGGGGCTACGCTCGGCCGACGTCAGCGTACGCGAGCTGATGACCGGCACGCCGACCATCGTCAGTCCGGACCAGTCGATCGACGAGGTCATGAACATCATGACGGAGAAGCGCTTCCGCCACCTGCCGGTGCTGGAGGACGGCCGGATCGCCGGCATCATCACCATCGGCGACGTGGTGAAGTCCATCATCGACCAGCAGCGCCAGACCATTCAGCATCTGTCGAACTACATCGCCGGCGAGATCGCCACCTGAGCGCAACGCCGCCGCACGCATCGCGCAACGCCAGCCGACCGGCTGGCGTTGTTCATTGCGGCCTTGCTCTCTGGCCCCGGGCAGCCGCGCGGCGCGCCCCGCCACCCTACTGCTGAATCGCCTCCACCGCGATCGACAGCGTCACCTCGTCGCTCACATTCGGGGCGAACTTGCCGGCATTGAACTCCGAGCGCTTGATCGTGGCCAGCGCATTCGCACCCAGTGCGGGCTTCTTCGCAATCGGGTGCGGCATGGTGTGGAAGGAGGTCAGCGTCAGGGTCACCGGACGGGTGATTCCCTTGATGGTCAGTTCGCCCTCCACCGCCACCGGACGCTCGCCTTCGAAGCGCACCGCGGTGGAGCGGTAGGTGATCGTCGGGTGGGCCGCGGTGTGCAGGAAATCCTCGCCCTGGATGTGTTCGTTGAACAAGGCGTAGCCGGTATCCACCGACGTGGCGTCGATGGTGATGTCCACCGCGCCGCTGCGCGCCTGGCGGTCGAGCACTACGGTGCCGCTGACCGTGTTGAAGCGGTGGATCTGCGTGGACAGGCCGAAGTGGTCGTACTGGAAGCGCGGAAAGGTGTGCGTGTCGTCGATGACGTAGGTCTCCGGTGCGGCAAGCGCAGAACCGGCGAACAGCGCGGCGAAGGCGAGTACGGCGGACGGATTCTTCATTGTGTGTACTCCGTTGGACTAGCGGTGGGTCGGAACGGGTCAGCGCGCCGCAGCGGCGACCACGTTGAAGCGGATCTGCACCTCGTCGGCAACCACACCGACGTCGGACCACATACCCTCGCCGATGGCGAAATCGAGCCGCCGGATGGCAAACTGCCCCTCGAACACGCCGAGACCGCCCTCCTGGCGGAAGGTGAAAGGCGCAACGGCCTCACGGGTGCGGCCCTTGATGGTGAGCTGGCCGGCGACCTCGTAGCGGTTGCCGCCGAGGGCGCGCACCGTCGAGGAGACGAAGGTGGCGCGCGGGTGGGTCCTGACGTCGAACCAGTCCCTGCCCACCACCTCCTCGTTGGCATCCCTGGAGCCGGCGTCGATGCTGGCCATGTCGATCTCCAGCCGCGCACGACCCTGTTCCGGGTGGGCCGGATCGAATTCGAGACGCGCATCGAAGCGCTCGAAGCTGCCGCCTACCTCCACGCCCATCTGCCGGGAGACAAAGCGCACCGCACTGCGTTCGGCGACCACCTCGGTATAGCCGGCCGCCGGCGCGGCAGCGGGCGCCAGCATGAGCAGCGGGGCGAGCACAAGGATGGAAAGCCGGGACATCGAACGCTCCAGTCAGGTCTTGCGGATGCCGGACGGCCACATGCGGCCGAACACATCGTCGCGGTTGATCAGGCGGTGCTTGAGTGCCGCACCGATATGCAGCAGCACCAGGCCCGCCAGGGTGTAGTTGAGGCTTATGTGAATGATCCGCAGCAGGTCGCCCAGTTCCTCATTCTTGCCGATCAGGTCCGGAATCGGCAGCACGCCGAACCAGACGGTCTGGAAGCCCATGGCCGAACTCATCAGCCAGCCGGACAGCGGAATGGCCAGCATCAGCACATACAGCGCGCCGTGCGCGACCGCCGCCGCTGCCCGCTCCCATACCGCCATGGAAGCGGGCAGCGGCGGCGGCGGATGCCCGGCGCGCCACGCCAGACGCACCAGCACGAACGCGAAGGCGGTGACCCCCGCCCACTTGTGCCACGAGTAGACCTGCAGCTTGCGCGGCGACAGGGGCAGGTCGACCATGTACAGGCCGACCGCAAACAGGCCCAGCAGAAGCGCCGCCATCAGCCAGTGCAGCACGATTGCGACGGCGGTGTAACGCACAGGGGTCATGCAGGATTCTCCAGCCGGCGGCCCTGCCGCAAACTCACAGGTGTACTGTAGTCGGCCCGCCGCCGGGCGCAACGCGGCGCCCACGGCACACGGCGGCGTTCAACGGAACAGGTACACCAACAGCAGGGTGGCCGCCACGAGCACCGCGCCGAGGCGCCGCAGCGTGGCGCTCGGCGCCGGCACCAGTGCACGGTCG
>JAUVWV010000140.1 GCA_030603925.1 Thauera sp.
CGTAAACGGCCGGCCTTTCCAGCTCGGCGGGCGCACCCGGCCCTTTGCCGAGCAGCGCGAGACGGTGCTCGACATCCGGCTCGACAAGCTCGAACTGGCCCCGTACCTCGCTTATCTGCCGTTCGAACCCGCCTTCGTGCTGCGCAGCGGACACCTCAGCAGCGCGCTTGAGCTCGCCTTCATCCAGCGCGCGGACGGACAGGCGCGCATCGCGCTGAACGGCGAACTGCGCCTGGGCGAGTTCAAGCTCGACGATGCGGCGGCAACCCAGGTGGCGGCCTTCGAGGAACTCGCGGTGGAACTGGTCGACCTGCAGCCGCTGGCGGGCAAGTGGCATTTCACCCGCCTGCGCCTGCAGTCGCCGGAGATCGATCTGGTGCGCGAGCGCGACGGCAGCCTGAACCTCGCCCGCCTGGTGCCCGGCGGCCCGCGCGACGCCACCGCGAGCCGCGGCGGCGCAGCCGGTGCGTTCGACTTCCTGCTTGCCACCGCGCGGGTGCGCGATGGCGTGCTGCGCTTCGAGGACCGCAGCCCCGGCACCCCGTTCCGGACCCGTCTGCAGGCGATCAACATCGACCTGCGCGACCTCGCCACGGCCGGCGATATGCTGGCGGAGATCCGCGCGGACTTCCACAGCGATGCGGGCGAGCGTTTCGAGTTCCAGGAACAGCTCCGCCTGGCGCCCTTCGAACTCGATGGCATCGCTACCGTGGAGGCGCTGCGCCCGGCCAATCTGGCGCCGTACTACGCCGCTGTGCTGCCCGCAGGCGAGTTGCGCGAGGGCGCGCTGGATGCGGTGCTGCATCACCGGGTCCGGGTGCGTGAGGGCGAACCGCGGATCGAGCTGCGTGTCGAGAACCTTGCGCTGCGCGAGCTGGTGCTGGGGCTCAAGGGGCGCAAGCGCCCGCTGGCCGAACTGGACGGTCTGTCGGCTGCGGAGATCCTGATCATGCCGGCCGAGCGACGGGTCACCGTGGGCAATGCCGAACTGAGCGGCCTGGCGCTTGCCGTGGAGCGCGACCGCGCGGGGCGTCTGGATGCGCTTGACCTGCTCGGCCCGCCGTCGCCGGCAAGCGCCGCCAGCACGCCCCCGTGGCACTTCGTGATCGAACGCCTGGCGGCCGGCACGAGCAGTTTCCGTCTCGAAGACCGCAGTGCCGGCACGCCGGTGCTGCTGGTGGCCGACCAGATCGACTTCTCGGCCGAGGGGCTGGGCAATGCCCCGGGCGCCCGTGCGCGGGTCGAACTGCGCACCCGGATCAATCAGCGCGGACGGATCGCGCTCGACGGCACGCTGGCCCTGGCGCCATTCAAGACCGACCTCAAGGTGGACCTGCGCAGTGTGGACCTGCTGCCGCTGCAGCCCTACGTCCTGGAACAGACCAAGATCGCGATCTCGCGCGGCAACCTCACCAGCGGCGGGCGCCTGGCCCTCGAACAGCTTGCCGACGGCACCCTAAAGGGGAGCTTCCGCGGCGATCTGGGGGTGGCCAACTTCGCTTCGGTGGATCGCCTGAACGCGACCGACTTCGTCCGCTGGCGCACCCTGCGCCTGGCGGGGGTGGATCTCGCGCTCAGCCCGTTTGCGCTGTCGGTGCGCGAACTGGCGCTGACCGACTTCCGCACGCGTCTGATCCTGGACGAGAACGGCACGCTCAACCTGCGCGAGATCCGTCCGCCGGCCGAGCCCGCGGAAGGCGAAGGCGACGGCGCAGTGCCGGTGGCGCTGGCCGATGCCGGCGCCGTACCGCCGATCTCGATCGGCAAGGTGGTGATCCGCCAGGGCAACATCGCCTTCAGCGACCGCTTCATCCGGCCGAACTACGACGCCAACCTCACCGGCATGAGCGGAGAGCTGCTCGGCCTCTCGTCCGACCCCACGACGCTGGCGACGCTGGAACTGACCGGCAAGGTGGACAATGCCGCGCCGGTCAGCATCCGCGGCACCTTGAACCCCTTCCGCCAGGACCGCCACCTGGACATCGCCGCCTCGGTGAGCGACTTCGAACTCAGCAGCGTGTCGGCCTATTCGGGCAAGTACGTCGGTTACGGAATCGAAAAGGGCAAGCTCTCGGCCGAACTCCAGTACCGGGTGGAAGACCGCCAGCTCAGCGCGACCAACCGCATCTTCCTCGATCAGCTCACCTTCGGCCCGCAGGTGGACAGCCCCGATGCGATCAAGGCGCCGGTGCAGCTCGCGGTGGCCCTGCTGAAGAACCGGCGTGGCGAGATCGACATCCACCTGCCGGTGCGCGGCACGCTGGACGACCCGCAGTTCAGCGTGGCCGGACTGGTCTTTCGCGCCATCATGAACCTGATCGGCAAGGCCATCACCTCGCCCTTCGCACTGCTCGGATCGATGTTCGGCGGCGGCGAGGAGTTGGCCGAACTGCCTTTCGCCGCGGGGGCGACAGGGCTGGACGCCACGGCAATGGAACGCGTCGGCAAGCTGGCCGAGGCGCTGCGCGATCGCCCGGCGCTGCGCCTGGAGATCACCGGCATTGCCGACCCCGAGGCCGACCCTGACGGGCTGCGGCGCGTGAAGATGCTGCGCGAGGTGCAGGCGCTCAAGCTCAAGGACAGTATCCGGCGCGGCGAGGAAGCCCCCCCGCTCGACGAGGTGGAGGTCTCCGCCGAGGAGTACCCGGCGCTGCTGCGCCAGGTTTACCGCGCCGGCGACTTCAAGAAGGAGCGCAACATCATCGGCATGGTCAAGGATGTGCCGCTCGAACAGATGGAAGAGGTCATCCTGAGCAACACCGCGGTGAGCGCGGACGAACTGGGCGCACTCGCGCAGCAGCGTGCCCAGGGTACGCGGGCCTGGCTGGTGGAGCAGGGCGGTGTGCCCGCAGAGCGCGTCTTCGTGCTCGCCCCGCGGGTCGAGCCGCCGGGCGCGGCGGGATGCACGCGCTGCGTGCGCTTCTCCCTGCGCTGACGGGCGGGTAGGGAGGCACAAGGCCGGCGCGCCCCGGGCGGGGCGGCCGGCCTTGTTGTGCGACGGTGCTGGTCTTACTCAGACCGCGGCGAGCGCCTGTTCCAGGTCCGCCAGGATGTCGTCGATGTGCTCGATGCCGATCGACAGGCGCACCATGTCCGGCGACACCCCGGCCTTGGCCAGTTCCGCCGGCGACAGCTGGCGGTGCGTGGTGGACGCCGGATGGCAGGCGAGCGACTTGGCGTCGCCGATGTTCACCAGGCGGGTCACCAGCTTGAGGGCATCCTGGAAGCGGCCGCCGGCCTCCAGTCCGCCCTTCACGCCGAAGGACAGGATGCCAGAGGCGCGCCCGCCCATGTACTTCTGCACCAGCGCATGGTCCGCGTGGTCGGGCAGGCCGGCGTAGTTCACCCATTCAACCTTTGCGTGCTTCTTCAGGAACTCCGCGACCTTGACGGTGTTCTCGCAGATGCGGTCCATGCGCAGCGCCACCGTCTCGATGCCCTGCAGGATCAGGAAGGCGTTGAACGGCGAAAGCGCGGCCCCGGTGTTGCGCAGCGGCACCACGCGGGCACGGGCGATATAGGCAGCGGCGCCGAGCGCCTCGGTGTACACCACGCCGTGGTAGGACACGTCCGGTTCATTCAGGCGGCGGAAGCGCGCCTTGTGCTCGGCCCAGGGGAACTTGCCCGAATCGACGATGATGCCGCCGATCGAGTTGCCGTGTCCGCCCAGGTACTTGGTCAGCGCGTGCACCACGATGTCGGCGCCGTGCTCGAACGGCCGGCACAGATAGGGCGTGGGTACGGTGTTGTCCACGATCAGCGGCACACCGGCCTTGTGGGCGATCTCGGCCAGACGCTCGAAGTCGGTCACGTTGCCCAGTGGGTTGCCCACCGATTCGCAGAAAATCGCCTTGGTGCGCTCGTCGATCAAGGCGCCAAAGGCCTCAGGGTCGCGGTAGTCGGCAAAGCGCACCTCGATGCCCAGTTGCGGGAAAGTATGGGCGAACAGGTTGTAGGTGCCGCCGTACAGCGTCGAGGCCGAGATGATGTTGTCGCCGGCTTCGGCGATGGTCTGGATTGCGTAGGTGATCGCCGCCATGCCGGAGGCTACCGCCAGTGCGCCGATGCCGCCTTCCATCTCCGCGACGCGCTGCTCGAGCACTGCGGTGGTCGGGTTCATGATGCGGGTGTAGATGTTGCCCTGCACCTTCAGGTCGAACAGGTCCGCACCGTGCTGGGTGTCGTCGAAGGCGTACGAGGTGGTCTGGTAGATCGGCACCGCAACCGCCTTGGTGGTCGGATCGGGCTGGTAGCCGCCGTGCACGGCCAGCGTTTCGAGCTTCATGTTCATCCTCCGGTTGGTATGGTGGCGGAGTATAGCCAGTCCCGCCGGTCGTGCGGAATATCGCGTCCGGCGGCGAGGCGGGAGGGCCGAATGCGGCCCGTTGCCCAGATCGGGCAACTCCACGTTGCGCACATGGTTTTTCTCCTTGCCATGCGTCGATCCGTATCCATAATCGAAAATGCTGCAGGCAAACGACAGCATCGCCCCTCATACCAACAAGCAAGCAGGGCGAGACGATGACAACAGGAGGAGCTTATGGAATCTTTGCGGAGGGATGGTCGCGTCGCGACCTGGCTTGAACTGGCCGTTGCACCGGAATGGCGCCGGCAGAACTGCAAGGTGCGCATTCACTCGCTGGGCGGGAAGGGCGGGGGCTGCTATGCGCTGTCCATGGACGGGCGCTGGCTATGCACCGGCGATGCACGCCTGACCGTCTTCAAGGGGCTGGATTCGGCCCTGCGTTTCCTGAAGGTGGTGCGGATCGAGGATTTCGAACCCGGCAGCGCACCGGAGGGCGGCCTGCTCACCGACGGCCAGCATTTCTGCCTGTGCGTGGGCGGCGATGAACACCTGTCTCCCTGTCCCGCCAGCTGCAGCCTGAGGCGCCTCAACTCCTGAAGAGAGCTTTCCGCGTTGCGGAGAACCCGGTCCGGTTTACGCCGGATCCGGGTTTCTGCGCTTCGGTTGCGGAACAGCTCAGATGCGCACGGCCTCGGACATGCCGACCTTGCGGTCCGGGCGGCCGATGTAATAGCCCTGGGCGAAATCGATCTCCAGCTCGCGCAGCATCTGCAGCACCTCGTCGGACTCGACGAATTCCGCCACCACCTTGATGTTGAGCGCCTTCGCCAGCGAGGTGATGCTCTGCACGAACACCCGGTCGCGCTCGCTGTTGAGCATGTTGGCGATGAAGTCGCCTTCGATCTTGAGGAAGTCGAAGGGGAAGCGGCGCAGGTAGTGGAAGGAGGAGAAGCCCGAGCCGAAGTCGTCGATCGCCAGCCCGAAGCCTTCGGACTTCAGGTCGGTGATGAAGCGTTCGAGCAGGGAGAGGTTCTTCACCGTGTCGCGTTCGGTAATCTCGAACACGATGCGTTCGGGCGCGATGCCCGAGGCCTTCACCACCGTGCGCAGGGTGCGGGCGAACTCGGAGAGCACCAGGGCGCGCGGCGACAGGTTGAAGAAGATGTAGCCGTCGAAGTCGATGTCCTTGATCTGGGCGAGCGCCGCCTCGATGACGATGGTGTCGAGCCGGTGGATGATGCCGATCTTCTCGGCGATCTCGATGAACTGGTCGGCGCGCATCAGTTCGCCGTTCACCTCCAGGCGGGACAGCACCTCCACCGCCGCCAGGCGGTTGCCATCGAGCCCCATGATGGGCTGGAAGAAGGGAATCACGCGACGTTCGTTCACCGCCGCGAGCACCGCCACGCCCATCTCTGAGACGTCGCGGAACACCGCCATCACGTCTTCGGTGGACGGCAGCGAGACGCGCTCCTTACCTTCCGCCTTGGCGCGGTACATCATGTTGTCGGCAAACAGGAACAGGTCCTTGGCGTCCGAGGCGTGGTCGGGATAGACCGCCAGGCCGATCGACACCGAACCGCGGATCTGCTCGCCATCCGGATTGGCCTCCAGCGACACCGACTTGGCCGCCGCCAGTACGCGCTGGGCGATGGCGTAGCCCTGCTCGACATCGGTCTCCGGCAGGACTACGACGAACTCGTCGCCGCCGTAGCGCGCCAGGATGTCGCCGCCGCGCAGCGAGGCGTCCACCGCCTCGGCGAAGCGCTGCAGGAAGCGGTCGCCGGTGGCGTGGCCGTAGTGGTCGTTGATCAGCTTGAAGTTGTCCAGGTCGATCAGCAGCAGGGTGCACTTGGCATTGTGCCGGTTGCTGCGGCCGATCTCGTAGCCCAGCAATTCCCAGAACACGCGCTGGTTGTAGAGGTCGGTGAGCGGGTCGCGGGTGGCGTAGTACTCCAGGTCGCGGGTGTATTTGTGGATGGCCTTGATCGAACCGACCACGTTGAGCAGGGTGGACAGGATGCTGTCGAGCACCAGGCTGTGGGTATGGTCGGCCAGCGCGTCGGACTGCACGCCGATGCCCACGATGCTGCCGATGCGCGGGCGGTCGACGAAGAAGGATTTCACCCGCAGCACCATCTCCTCCTGCTCGGCGCGCGTCAGGGTGCGCTCCTTCTCCGGCGTGTGATGGTGGATGTTCAGCGTGGCCGGTTCGCCGAAGCGGCTGTCGGCGAACAGCGCGTCGCGGATGGACTGCTCGATCTGCTTGCGGCCGTTATCGTCCGGGCTCAGGTACCAGAAGATCTCCACGTCGAACAGCTCGTCGTCGATCTTGAACACCGAGAACAGCACATGCGCTTCGATCACGGTGTTGATGTCTTCCAGCAGGCGTCCCACGTACACCCGCCAGTCGCGGATCACCTCGGAGGTGATGACGAATTTCTCCAGCAGGCCGATCTCGAAGAGCAGGATGTCCTTGTCCACCGCCACCGAGCGCAGCTTGGTGGCGAGCGACATGATGGAACCGTGCACCTGGTGGAATTCGTCGAAGGTGTGGCGGTCCTCGTCCACCGACAGGTGGCGCAGGTCGTCGAAGCTGTTGATCGACTCCAGGCTGTGTTCGACCGCATCCACGCTGCGTTCGATGCGCCGGCTGACCCACCACACCGCGCCGGCCGCGAGGATCATGCCGAACAGCAGGCTGGGCAGGGCGCTCAGGTAGAAACCGCTGCGCACGTTCCACAGCACCTGCTCGTAGGGCTGGCGGACCTCGATGGCGCCCAGCACCTCGCCGACTTCCGCATTGTCGTGGCAGGCCAGGCAGCGCGCCTCAGCCTTCAGCGGGAAGGTGCGGCGGAACACGCCGAACTCGGCCGATTCGCCACCCGTGCCGCTGCTGAGCGTCTCGCGCGCCAGCCGGCCCGGATCGGGCTGATGGATCTCGCCGTAGCGCTCGATCACCGCCGGTGCGCGGAAGATCATCACCTTCAACCCGTCGCCGCCGTCCTCGCCTTCCTCGCTGCCGTGGATGCCGGCGAGGAAGCGTTCGGCCTCCTCGCGCGTCCAGCCGCGGCTCATGATTTCGTACATGGCGGAGAAGGTCAGTGCGGCCACGTCGTCGGCCTGGGCGCGCGCATGCTCGCTGAAAGCTTCGTCGAAGCCCTTGCTGATCGCCCACCAGCTGCCACCGAGGAAGACGACGCCCACGGCGACGGAAGTGGCAAGGATGAAGCTGCGGAGTTTCATGCGACGTTATTCCGGCCCAAAATGGGCAAGAACATACCATTAGTAGGGTTTTCCCGCCATGTGCGCAATCAACGTCTTGTGCACCTGATTTGATCCATGCCGCCGTGCGCAACGCGGGGCTTGCCGACAGGCGGTGCTTGTTTGGATAATAAGGTAATACCGAATGCGGAGTGCCTATGAAGACGGTAACGGCAATCGCCCTCGTTTCGCAGAAGGGCGGTGCGGGCAAGACCACCATCACCATGCAGCTGGCCGCTGCGCTGGCCGCCGCCGGGCGGCGGGTCGCGGTCGCAGACCTGGACCCGCAGGAAAGCGCGCTGCGCTGGGCCGAGGCCGCCGCCGGGGGGGCGCCGTGCGCCGAGACGGTGTTCGGCGTGGCGGGCGACGCGCGGACGATTGCGCGCGCGCTCGAACGCGGCGCGCGCGATTGCGACATCGTGCTGCTCGACTGCCCGCCGTCGATCGAGCACCCGCACACCCTGGGGGCGCTGGAACGGGCCGATCTGGCCGTCGTGCCGGTGGTGCCGGGGCCCACCGACCTGTGGTCCACGCGTGCGGTGGAGAAACTCATCCTGCTCGTGCAGCAGCGCCGCCCGGCGCTGCGCGCTGCGCTGCTGCCCAACCGGGTGCAGCGTACCGCGCTGGCCGGCGACGTGCTGGAGGTGATGCGCGAGTTCAGCCTGCCGGTGCTGCCGGTGGCCCTGGCGCAACGCAATGCCTATGCGCAGAGTGCCGTCGAAGGCGGTTCGGTGTTCCACCTCGGGCGCGCGGCACAGGCCGCCCGGGACGAAATGACGCGGCTCGCTGCCGCACTGCTTGATCTCTCTGGAGCGAAGAAGACATGACCACCCCCCCGCGCAAGACCCAGTCCGCACTGCGTGCAGCCCTGAAGCAGGAGGATGCGGCGCTGGCCGAACGCCTGCCAGCGGCCGCTGCGAAACCTGCACGGAAGGCAGCAGGCCGCCCGCAAGCGGTCGCGCCCGCTGCGGAAGCGAAGCCCGTGCCGCCGGTCACTGCCGCCCCGGCGGCTGCGCCCGCGGCGAAGGCGAAGAAGCCGGCCGCGCCAAAGCCGACCGCCCGCAGGCCCGCTGCGGCGAAGACGGCGCCCGCCCCGGCGGCTGCAGCAAAGGTGGTCGAGCCGGCCAAGGCCGCGAAGGCCGCGAAGGCCGCCA
>JAUVWV010000020.1 GCA_030603925.1 Thauera sp.
GCCGACTGCCCGCGCGTGGTCAGCGTGATGTCGAGCAGGCGCGCGGCCTTCTCGGCGTCCTCGAAGAACAGCTCGTAGAAGTCGCCCATGCGGTAGAACAGCAGCGTGTCCGGGTGCTGCGCCTTGATGCGCAGGTACTGCTGCATCATCGGGGTGTGCTGCTGGAGCTGGGCCTCGTCCATGCCCGCCGGGTGGGGTGCGTTCATCCTTGACTGACTCAGGCCTGCAGCGTGGCCGGGCGCCAGGCCTGGATGATGGGCAACAGCTGGCCGAAGATCTTCGGGGTGCCGGCGACGACGTTGCCGGTAGTCATGTAGTCGGCCTCGCCGGCGAGGTCGGAGACCAGGCCGCCCGCTTCCTGGATCAGCAGCACGCCGGCGGCCATGTCCCAGGGCGACAGACCCATCTCCCAGAAGCCGTCGATGCGGCCGCAGGCCACCCAGGCCAGATCGAGCGCCGCGGCGCCGGGGCGGCGGATGCCGGCGGTCTTCTGGGTGAGTTCCTTGAACATCGCCAGATAGGCGTCGACGTGGTCGAGCTGGCGGAAGGGGAAGCCGGTGCCGATCAGCGATTCGTTCAGGCGGATGCGCTTGGAGACGCGGATGCGCCGGTCGTTGAGGAAGGCGCCGCGCCCCTTGGAGGCGGTAAACAGCTCGTTGCGGTTGGGGTCGAACACTACCGCCTGCTCGAGTACGCCCTTTCGGGCCAGTGCGATGGAAATCGCGTACTGCGGGAAGCCGTGGATGAAGTTGGTGGTGCCGTCGAGCGGGTCGATGATCCACTGATACTCGCTGTTCGCGGTGTCGCCGGCCTCGCCGGACTCCTCTGCTAGAATGGCGTGCTCCGGGTAGGCGTCGCGCAGCACATCGATGATCGCCGCTTCGGCGGCGCGATCGATCTCGGTGACGAAATCGTTGGGCGACTTGGACTGCACCTTCAGCAGATCGAGATCAAGCGAAGCGCGGTTGATGATGCTGGCTGCCCGGCGGGCGGCCTTCACGGCGATGTTCAGGGTGGGTTGCATGCGCGTCGGTCTCGCTTGAGGGAAGCGCCGTCCGGGCCGCTTCCGCTGGAATGAAAACTAAAAACGTTGAATTTTAATATGAACGGCGTCGCTGCGCTCGACCGTATCCGCATCGTACTTTCCCGCACCTCGCATCCGGGCAATATCGGCGCTGCAGCGCGTGCCATGAAGACCATGGGGCTGAGCAAGCTCTGGCTGGTCGCGCCACAGGAGCATCCGAGCCGCGAGGCCTGGGCGCGCGCCTCCGGTGCGATCGACCTGCTCGACGCCGCGCAGGTGGTGCCGACGCTGCAGGACGCGCTGGCCGGCACCGTGCTGTCGGCCGCGGTCACCGCACGGCGGCGCGAACTCTCGCTGCCGCGCATGCATGCGCGCGAGGCCGCCGGCGAAATGCTGCGCCACAGCGCGGCGGGCGAGGTGGCGCTGGTGTTCGGCAACGAGACCAGCGGGCTGACCAATGAAGAGGTCGCGCTGTGCGGCATGCCGGTGAGCATTCCGGCCAATCCGGACTACTCCTCGCTCAACCTGGGTGCGGCGGTACAGTTGCTGTGCTATGAACTGCGCATGAGCGCACTTGTGCCGGCGGCACCGGCCGACCCGCTGCCGGAACTGGCGACGCACGACGAGGTGGAGGGCTTCTTCGGCCACCTCGAACGGGCCAGCACGGCCAGCGGTTTCCACGACCCGGCCAACCCGAAACGCTTGCTGCCGCGCCTGCGTCGGTTGTTCGGCCGGGCGCGCCTGGAGAAGGAGGAGGTCAGCATCCTGCGCGGCCTGCTCACTAGCTTTGAGCGTAAAGCTGAGTAAAATAGTCGGAAATAAACCGAGATACCCGTTTCAGGAGTGCAGCATCCATGTTCGATCACCTGCGTGAAGATCTGGCCAGCGTTCGCGAACGCGATCCCGCCGCTCGTTCCACGTGGGAGGTGCTGACCTGTTACCCGGGCGTGCACGCCCTGATCTTTCACCGTCTCGCGCATGCGGCGTGGACGCGCGGCTTTCACTGGGTGGGACGTTTCGTCAGTCATTGCAGCCGTTTCTTTACCGGCATCGAGATCCACCCGGGGGCGCGGATCGGCCGCCGGGTGTTCATCGATCACGGCATGGGCGTGGTGATCGGCGAGACCGCCGAGGTCGGCGACGATTGCACGATCTATCAGGCGGTGACGCTTGGCGGCACCTCGCTGTATCGCGGCGAGAAGCGTCATCCTACGCTGGGGCGCGGGGTGGTGGTCGGTGCCGGGGCTAAGGTGCTGGGCGGCTTCACGGTGGGGGACGGGGCCAAGATCGGGTCCAACGCAGTGGTGGTCAAGCCGGTGCCGGCGGGCGCCACGGCGGTCGGCAATCCGGCGCGCATCCTGGACGCCGAGCGAGACAGCGCGCGCGAGCAGAAGGCCGAACAGATGGGATTCTCCGCCTACGGCGTGACGCGCGACATGGACGATCCGGTGTCCAAGGCGCTGCACGGGCTGCTCGATCATGCCGTGGAGACGGACCGGCGCTTCCAGGCGCTGGTCGAGCGTCTGGAGGCGGCTGGTTTCAAGCTCAACGGCGAGATCGCCCAGGCCGACGAATTCGATCCGGCGAAGCTGTCGAAGATGGTCGATTAGTTGACCGATTTTGTCGGGAAACGTATAGTCGAGTGAAACGTTCGGGTATTGGCCGCAAGGCGGCTCTCCGGGCGGTTTTCGCTGACCTGTGCGAGGAACAACCATGAGACTGACCACCAAGGGACGATTTGCCGTGACGGCGATGATCGATCTGGCCTCGCGCCAGACCGACGGCCCGGTAACCCTGGCCGGCATTGCCGAGCGCCAGAATATCTCGCTCTCCTACCTTGAGCAGTTGTTCGGCAAGCTGCGCCGCTACAAGCTGGTCAGCAGCGTGCGCGGCCCTGGCGGCGGCTACCGGCTGGCGCGCGACATGGCCGACATCACCGTGGCGGACATCATCGTGGCGGTCGATGAACCGCTCGATGCGACGCAGTGCGGCGGCAAGCAAAACTGCCACGACCAGCACGTCTGTATGACCCACGATCTGTGGACCAACCTCAACAAGCGCATGTACGAGTACCTCGCGTCGGTCACTCTGGCCGCGCTGGTGCATCGCGAAGTGAAGCCCGAGACCGAAGGCAACGTGATCGTCGACGTGCGGCGCCGCGCGATGATCTCGCTGCGCGAGGCGATGTCCGCCTGAGGCCTTCCGGCATGTTCGCGCCCACCTACCTCGACTGGAACGCCACCACACCGCTCGACCCGGCGGTGCGCGAGGCCATGCTGCCGTGGCTCGATGCGCGCTACGGCAACGCCTCCAGCCGGCACGAGTACGGCCGGCAGGCGAGGGCGGCCATCGACGAGGCGCGCGCACGCGTGGCGGCGGCGCTGGGTGCCCACCCCACCGAAGTGGTGTTCGCCAGCGGCGGCTCGGAAGCGAACAACCTGTTCATCAAGGGCGTTGCCGCGCTGATGAAACCCGGGCTGATCGCATACAGCGCCATCGAGCATCCCTGCGTGCGCGAACCGGCCCGCCAGTTGCGCCGGCAGGGCTGGACGGTGCGCGAGATCGCGGTGGACGGGCAAGGGCGGCTTGATGTTGCGGACTGGCGCGCGGCGCTGGCCGAACGGCCGGCCATCGTCTCGGTGATGCTGGCCAACAACGAAACCGGCGTGCTGCAGGACGTGGCCGCGCTCGCCGGCGATGCGCGTGCCGCAGGTGCTTGGCTGCACAGCGATGCGGTGCAGGCACTGGGCAAGATCGCCGTGGATTTCCGCAGCCTGGGCGTGCATGCGCTCACCGTGTCGGCGCACAAGATCGGCGGCCCGCTGGGCGCCGGTGCGCTGGTGCTCGACAAGCAGCTCGAACTCGCCCCGCTGATCGCCGGCGGCGGCCAGGAGCGCGGCTTGCGCTCGGGCACCGAGAACGTGGCGGCCATCGTCGGATTCGGCGTGGCCTGCGAACTGGCCGCGGCACGCCGCGAGGACGAGGCGCAGCGTCTGTCCGTATTGCGCGACGAACTCGAACGCAGCCTGCTGGAACACGGCGCGACGGTGTTTTCCGCAGGTTCCGCACGCCTGCCGAACACCGTATTCTTCGCGGTCGACGGGATCGACGGCGAGACCCTGGTCGCCAAGCTCGACCGTGCCGGCTTTGCCTGCGCGAGCGGTTCGGCCTGTTCGAGCGCCAACCCCGAGCCGTCGCACACGCTGCTGGCGATGGGGGTTGCGGCGCAGACCGCGCGCGGCGCCCTGCGGGTGAGCCTCGGGCGAGGCACGACGGCGGACGACGTGGCGCGCTTTGCGGCCACGTTCGCGCAACTGACCAACGAATTGAAGAACCTGACCGCTGTGGCGGTCTGAACCAGACACGTACGAACGATCTGCGGAGAAACGCAATGCTCAAGTTCCCGATCTACCTGGACTACTCGGCGACCACCCCGGTGGACCCGCGAGTGGCCGCGAAGATGATCCCCTGGCTCACCGAGCACTTCGGCAACCCGGCGAGCCGCTCGCACGCCTACGGCTGGGATGCCGAGAAGGCCGTCGAGGATGCGCGCGAAGAGGTGGCCGCGCTGGTCAATGCCGACGCGAAGGAGATCATCTGGACCTCGGGCGCGACCGAGTCGAACAACCTCGCCATCAAGGGCGCGGCGCAGTTCTACAAGGGCAAGGGCAAGCACATCATCACCCTGAAGACCGAACACAAGGCGGTGCTCGACACCGTGCGCGAGCTCGAACGCCAGGGTTTCGAAGCCACCTATCTCGACGTTCAGGAGAACGGCCTGGTCGATCTCGAGGCGCTGAAGGCGGCGATCCGCCCGGATACCATCGTCATCTCGGTGATGTTCGTGAACAACGAGATCGGCGTCGTGCAGCCGATCGCCGAGATCGGTGAGCTGTGCCGCGAGAAGGGCATCGTCTTCCACGTCGATGCGGCGCAGGCCACCGGCAAGGTGGCGATCGATCTGGCCACGCTGAAAGTGGACCTGATGTCCTTCTCCGCGCACAAGACCTATGGCCCGAAGGGCGTCGGCGCGCTGTACGTGCGCCGCAAGCCGCGCGTGCGCCTGGAAGCGCAGATGCACGGCGGCGGCCATGAGCGCGGCCTGCGCTCGGGCACCCTGGCCACCCACCAGATCGTCGGCATGGGCGAAGCCTTCCGCATTGCGCGTGAGGAGATGGCCGAAGAGAACGCCCGCATCCGTGCGCTGCGCGACAAGCTGCTGAAGGGCCTGCAGGACATCGATGCGACCTATGTGAACGGCGACCTGGAGCACCGCGTCCCGCACAACCTGAACATTTCCTTCGCCTACGTGGAAGGCGAGTCGCTGATCATGGCGATCAAGGACGTGGCCGTGTCCAGCGGCTCGGCCTGCACCTCGGCCAGCCTGGAGCCGTCCTACGTGCTGCGCGCGCTGGGGCGCAACGACGAACTGGCGCACAGCTCGATCCACTTCACCATCGGCCGCTTCGATACCGAAGAGGAAATCGACTACACGATCGACCTGCTGCACAAGAAGATCGGCAAACTGCGCGAACTCTCCCCGCTGTGGGAGATGGTGCAGGAAGGCGTCGATCTCGATACCGTGCAGTGGGCTGCGCACTGAACGGCAAGCAATAGGAGCAAGCAAAATGGCATACAGCGAAAAGGTTCTGGACCACTACGAAAACCCGCGCAACGTCGGCTCGTTCGGCAAGGACGAGGAAGGCGTGGCGACCGGCATGGTCGGCGCACCGGCCTGTGGCGACGTGATGAAGCTGCAGATCAAGGTCGGCAAGGACGGCGTCATCGAAGACGCCAAGTTCAAGACCTACGGCTGCGGTTCGGCGATCGCCTCCAGTTCGCTGGTCACCGAATGGGTGAAAGGCAAGACCATCGACCAGGCGCTGGAGATCAAGAACACCCAGATCGCCGAGGAACTGGCGCTCCCGCCGGTGAAGATCCACTGCTCCATCCTCGCGGAAGACGCGATCAAGGCGGCGGTGGCCGACTACAAGAAGAAGCACGAAGCCTGACACGGGAGAACGAGAGATGGGCGTCACGCTGAGCGAAAGCGCTGCCAAGCACGTATCCAACTTCATCGCCAAGCGCGGCAAGGGCTATGGCATCCGCCTGGGGGTGCGCACCTCCGGTTGCTCGGGCATGGCCTACAAGCTGGAGTTCGTCGATGACACGCAGGACGAGGATCTGGTGTTCGAAAGCCACGGCGTGAAGGTCGTGGTCGACCCGAAGAGCCTGCCCTACATCGACGGCACCGAGCTCGACTTCGTGCGCGAAGGCCTCAACGAAGGCTTCAAGTTCAACAACCCGAACGTCAAGGACGCCTGCGGCTGCGGCGAGAGCTTCAACGTCTGAGACCTTGCTCCAGGGAACAACAAGACTCGCATGAGCATCGACCTGCAGCAGGACTTCTTCACACTGTTCGGCCTGCCGCGCCGTTTCGAACTGGACGAGCGTGCGCTGGAAGCGGCCTTCCACGACCTGCAGACCGAAGTGCACCCGGATCGCTACGCCCACCTGCCGGAGGCCGACAAGCGGCGCTCGATGCAGTGGGCGACGCGGGTGAACGAGGGTTTCCGCACCCTGCGCAAACCGCTCGCGCGCGCCATGTATCTCCTCGAACTGGCCGGTGTCGACGCCGGGCTGGAAACGAACACCGCGATGTCGCCCGAGTTCCTGATGGAGCAGATGGAATGGCGCGAGGCGGTGGAAGAGGCGCGCGCTGCCGGTGAGGTCGACGAACTCGAGCACCTGCACCAGCGCCTGCGCCAGCACGGCCGCGAGATGCTCGCCGGCCTGCAGCAGGCACTGGACCAGCAGGGCGATCTCGAGGCCGCAGCGGAGACCGTGCGCCGCCTGATGTTCGTCGAGAAACTCCAACACGAAATTGACGACGCCCTAGAGGCGCTGGAAAGCTGATGGCATTGCTGCAAATCGCCGAACCCGGCATGTCCACCGAGCCCCACCGGCACCGGCTGGCCGCCGGCATCGACCTGGGCACCACCAACTCGCTGGTCGCCACCGTACGCAACGGCCTGGCCGTCTGCCTGGCCGACGAGAAGGGACGCACCATGCTGCCCTCGGTGGTGCACTACCGTGCCGACGGCAGCATCGAGGTCGGTCAGGCCGCACTCGCCGCGCAGGCCACCGATCCGCGCAATGCCATCGTCTCGGTGAAACGCTTCATGGGACGCGGGCTGAAGGATGTCACCCACGTCGAGTCCAGCCCCTACGACTTCGTCGATGCGCCGGGCATGGTAAGGCTGCGCACCGTGCAGGGCATCAAGAGCCCGGTCGAGGTTTCGGCCGAGATCCTCAAGGTGCTGCGCACGCGCGCCGAAGCCTCGCTGGGCGGCGAGCTCTCCGGCGTGGTGATCACCGTGCCGGCCTATTTCGACGACGCGCAGCGCCAGGCCACCAAGGATGCGGCCACGCTGGCCGGACTGAACGTACTGCGCCTGCTCAACGAACCCACTGCCGCGGCGGTCGCCTACGGCCTGGACAACGCCTCCGAGGGCATCTACGCGGTGTATGACTTGGGTGGCGGCACCTTCGACCTGTCCATCCTGAAGCTCTCGCGCGGCGTGTTCGAGGTACTGTCGACCAACGGCGATGCCGCGCTGGGCGGCGACGACTTCGACCACCGGCTGTTCTGCTGGATACTCGATCAGGCGCACATCGAACCGCCCAGTTCCGAAGACGCGCGGCGCCTGCAGATGAAGGCGCGCGAGGTCAAGGAGCTGCTCACCGCGAGCGAGGAGGCGCCCGTGCGCGTCAGGCTGGGCAGCGGCGAGGAGGTCAATCTCACCGTGACACGCCAGCAGTTCGAGGACATGACCCAGCACCTGGTGCGCAAGACCCTCGCGCCGATGCGCAAGGCCCTGCGCGATGCGGGTCTCGCGCCGGAAGAGGTGAAGGGGGTCGTGATGGTCGGCGGCGCCACCCGCATGCCGCAGATCCAGCGTTCGGTGGCGGAGTTCTTCGACCAGGAGCCGCTGACCAATCTCGACCCCGACAAGGTAGTGGCGCTGGGCGCGGCCATCCAGGCCAACGTGCTGGCCGGCAACCGCAAGGACGAGGACGACTGGCTGCTGCTCGACGTGATTCCGCTGTCGCTCGGCCTGGAGACCATGGGCGGGCTGACCGAGAAGGTCATCCCGCGCAACTCCACGCTGCCGATCGCGCGTGCGCAGGAATTCACCACCGTCAAGGATGGGCAGACCGCGATGGCCGTCCACGTGGTGCAGGGCGAGCGCGAGCTGGTGTCCGACTGCCGCTCGCTGGCGCGCTTCGAGTTGCGCGGTATTCCGCCCATGGTGGCCGGTGCGGCGCGCATCCGCGTGACCTTCCAGGTCGACGCCGACGGCCTGCTGTCGGTCGCCGCGCGCGAGATGTCCTCCGGCGTGGAAGCCAGCGTGCTGGTGAAACCATCGTACGGTCTGACCGACGAGGAGATCGCCGGCATGCTGCGCGAGGGCGTGGACCACGCCGGCGACGACATGCTGGCACGTGCGCTGCGCGAGCAGCAGGTGGAGGCCGACCGCCTGGTCGAGGCCACCGAACACGCGCTGGCGCAGGACGGCGACCTGCTCGATGCGGCCGAGCGTGCCGCGGTGGATCAGGCCATCGCCGCACTGCGCGCGGCCCGCGAGGGCAGCGACCACCGCAAGGTCAAGCAGCACATCGATGCGCTTGCCCGCGCCACCGACGAATTCGCCGCCCGGCGCATGGACCGCAGCGTGCGTTCCGCGCTGGCCGGCCACAAGGTTGACGAGATCGAACTATGACCCAGGTAATCGTGCTGCCCCATGTCGAACTGTGCCCGGACGGCGCCGTAATCGAGGCAACGCCCGGCGAGTCGCTGTGCGACAGCCTGCTGGCCGGCGGCATCGAGATCGAACACGCCTGCGAGAAGTCCTGTGCGTGCACCACCTGCCACGTGATCGTGCGCGAAGGCTTCCAGTCGCTCGACGAGGCGGAAGAAGAAGAGGAAGACCTGCTCGACAAGGCCTGGGGGCTGGAGCCGCAGTCGCGCCTGTCCTGCCAGGCCATCGTCGGCGAGACCCCGCTGGTGGTGGAGATTCCGCGCTACACCATCAACATGGCGAGGGAGGGCAAGCACTGATGAAGTGGACCGAAGTGGAGGAAATCGCCATCCAGCTCGCGGATGCCCATCCTGAGGTCGATCCGCTGAAGGTGAATTTTGTCGACCTGATGCGCTGGGTGATCGCACTGCCCGAATTCGACGACGACCCGAAGCACTGCGGCGAGCGGATACTCGAGGCGATCCAGCAGGCCTGGATCGACGAGGCTGCGTGAGACGCGCGCTGCGCCTCAGTAGCCGTTCACGGCCGAGGCGTCGGCCGCTTCGTTGAGCGACAGCCAGTACACCCCCAGCTGCCCCACCGCCTGGATGAAGTGTTCGAAGTCCACCGGTTTGCGGATGTAGCTGTTCGCCCCCAGCCGGTAGGCCTCGCGGATGTCCTGGATCTCGCGCGAGGTGGTCAGTACCACCACCGGCAGCAGGGCGGTGCGCTCATCGGCGCGGATGCGCCGCAAGACTTCCAGTCCGTCGATGCGCGGCAGTTTCAGATCGAGCAGGATCACCGCCGGCATCACCGAGGCATCGCGCCCTTCGTGGCTGCCGCTGGCGAACAGGTAGTCGATCGCTTCCACGCCGTCGCGTGCCACCACCACCGGGTTGCCGATCTTGTTCTTGCCGAAGGCGCGCAGGGTCAGCGCCTCGTCGTCCGGGTTGTCTTCGACCAGCAGGATCGGTCGTTCGGTCGGCATCGCGTTCTCCTGGCGATTGTCAGCTCAAGTCTTCGTAACGCAGCAGAAAGACCATGTCGTCTCCGCCGCGCGTGGACAACCATACCAGCGGCAGCTCGGGAAAGGCATCCTCCACGATCGCGCGGTTGTGGCCGACTTCAACCGCCAGGATGCCGCCGGGATTGAGATGCCGCTTCGCGTTGGCGAGCAGCCGGCGCACCACGTCCAGTCCGTCTTCGCCCGAACCCAGTGCCATCTGCGGTTCGTGCAGATATTCAGGCGGCAGCGCGGCCACCGCAGCCGCGGTGACATAGGGCGGGTTGCTGATGATGAGATCGAAACGGCGCCCTCCCAGGCCGTCGAATACATCGCTGTGCAGCAGCTCGATACGCCCCTCCAGTCCATAGTCCGCCACGTTGCGTTCGGCCACCTGCAGCGCATCGTCGGACAGGTCCGCGGCGACGATCTGCGCCTGCGGGAAGGCATGTGCCATCAGCACGGCAAGGCAGCCCGAACCTGTGCACAGGTCGAGCGCGCTGCCGACCGCGTCCGGATCCTCGACCCATGGTGCAAGGCCGTCCTCCAGCAACTCGGCGAAGAAGGAGCGCGGGACGATCACCCGCTCATCGACGTAGAAGCGGAACTCTCCCAGCCACGCTTCGTTCACCAGATAGGCCGTGGGTACGCGTTCGTCCACCCGGCGATTGATGCGGGCGAACAATTCGTCACGTTCCTCGGAAGTGATGCAGGCGTCGAGGAAGGGTTCCAGGCGTTCCAGCGGCAGCGCGAGGGTGGCCATCAGCAGCCAGGCCGCCTCGTCGTAGGCATCGCTGCAGCCGTGGCCGAAGAACACCTCGCCGCGGTTGAAACGCGTCACCGCATAACGCAGCCAGTCGCGCAGGGTGACCAGTTCGGCCAGCGGGCCATGTTCGTGTTCGTGTTCCGGATCGTGTTCGTGTTCGTGGCTAGCGTTCATCGCGCCCTCAGTTCGGCGGGTTCAGCAGCAGGCCTTCCAGCGTGCGGCGGTAGATGGATGACAAGGGTTCGATCGCATCGAGCGCGACGCATTCGTTCACCTTGTGGATGGTGGCGTTCACCGGGCCGCATTCGACCACTTCGTCGCAGATGTCGGCGATGAAGCGCCCGTCGGAGGTGCCGCCGGTGGTGGACAGTTCGGCCTCCACACCGCAGCTCGCACGGATCGCTGCGCTGACCGCGGCGACCAGCCGCCCGCGCCCGGTGATGAAGGGCTTGCCCGACAGGTTCCAGTCGAGCTCGTAGTCCAGGCCGTGGCGGTCGAGGATTTCGTGGGTGCGGGCCTGCAGCGATTCGGCCGTACTCACCGAGGCGAAGCGGAAGTTGAACAGCACCTCGCATTCGCCGGGAATGATGTTGGTGGCGCCGGTGCCGGCGCGAATGTTCGACACCTGCCAGGTGGTAGGCGGGAAGAACTCGTTGCCCTGGTCCCACTGCACTGCGGCCAGCTCGGCCAGTGCCGGGGCGAGCTGGTGCACCGGATTGCGCGCCAGGTGCGGATAGGCCACGTGGCCCTGCACGCCGCGCACCCGCAGGGTTCCGGAGAGCGAGCCGCGGCGGCCGTTCTTGATCATGTCGCCGAGCGTATTCACCGAGGTGGGTTCGCCCACCACGCACCAGTCCAGGCGCTCGCCGCGTGCGGCAAGCGCCTCGACCACCTTCACCGTGCCGTGGGTGGCCACGCCTTCCTCGTCCGAGGTCAGCAGCAGCGCAATGGAGCCGGCATGGTCCGGGTGTGCGGCGACGAAAGCCTCGATGGCGGTGACGAAGGCAGCGAGCGACGTCTTCATGTCGGCCGCGCCGCGGCCGTACAGCAGGCCGTCGCGTATCGTCGGTTCGAAGGGCGGGCTGTGCCAGGCGTCCAGCGGGCCGGTGGGCACCACGTCGGTGTGGCCGGCGAAGCACAGCACCGGGCGCGCACTGCCGCGGCGCGCCCAAAGGTTGGAAACGCCGCCTGTGTCGATGCGCTCGAGCTCAAAACCCAGCGGAGCGAGGCGGGCGGCAATCAGTTCGAGGCAGCCTGCGTCCTCGGGGGTCACCGAGGCGCGCGCGATCAGATCGCGGGCGAGGGCCAGCGTGGGGGTGTCGGGGAAGGTGGTCATCTTGATGTTGTTGTGGGTGTTGCGGGCGCGGCCGTGTCAGTTGCCGTGCTCGTCGTCCATGTGCAGGGTGAATTCGCGGAACGAGGTGCCGTCCGGCTGGGTGCGTTCGAAGTCGATGATCGGCGATTCGAGCGGTTTCTCGCTTTTCTTGTTCTGCGTTTCGCTCAACTGGCCGTTGTTGATCAGCCAGTGCAGGTTGCTCGGCGAATCGGCGTTGGCGAGCGCCTCGTCCAGCGTGATCACCTTCTCGTGGAACAGGCGGAAGAGATCGTGCTCGAAGGTCTGCGAGCCCGGCGCGAGGCTCTGCTCCATGGCTTCCTTCACTTCGTTGAGCTCGCCGCGTTCGATCAGTTCGGCAACGTGGCGCGTGTTCATCAGCATCTCGATGGCGGGGATGCGCTTGCCGTCCGGCTTGCGCACCAGGCGTTGCGAGATCACGCTCTTGAGGGCCACCGCGAGGTCCAGATAGAGCAGCGGGCGGTTCTCCAGCGGGAAGAAGTTAACGATGCGGTTCAGCGCGTGGTAGGCGTTGTTGGCGTGCAGCGTGGCCAGGCACAGGTGGCCGGTCTGCGAATAGGCGAGCGCGGCCTGCATGGTCTCGCGGTCGCGGATCTCGCCGATCAGGATGCAGTCCGGGGCCTGGCGCATGGCGTTGCGCAGGGCCTCGTGCCAGCTGTGGGTGTCGATGCCCACCTCGCGCTGGTTCACCACCGACTTGCGGTGCTTGAACAGGTATTCGATCGGGTCCTCGATGGTGAGGATGTGGCCGGACTTGTTGCGGTTGCGGTGGTCGATCATCGAGGCCAGCGTGGTCGACTTGCCCGACCCGGTCGCACCCACCACCAGGATCAGGCCGCGCTTTTCCATCACCACATCGGCCAGCGTGCCCGGCAGGCCGAGCGATTCCAGGGAAGGGATGTCGCCCTGGATGTAGCGCACCACGATGCCCACGCTGTTGCGCTGCCAGAACACGTTGACGCGGAAGTTGCCCAGGTCGCGCCGGCCGAAGGAGAGATTGAGCTCCTTGTCGCGCTCGAAGCGCTCGGTCTGCTCGGGGCTCATCATCTCGTAGATCATCCGCTTGATCATGGGCGGTTCCATGATCTGCTGGTTGATCGGCATGGTGGGGCCCTGGAGCTTGATGTGGATCGGCGCACCGGCCGAGATGAAGATGTCGGAGGCCATCTTGTCGGCCATCAACTGGAACAGCTTGTCGAACATCATCGCGGTGCGCTCCGGGGCAGGGTGAGCGGGTCAGGACGGCGCTGTGGCGGCACCGGGCCGGCGCCGCCACTCGCACTGCAGGCGCGTCTCAGGCGCCGCGCAGCAGGTCGTTGATGGCGGTCTTGGCGCGGGTCTGGGCGTCCACCTTCTTGACGATCACCGCGCAGTACAGGCTGTACTTGCCGTCGGCCGAAGGCAGGCTGCCCGGCACCACCACCGAGCCGGCGGGCACACGGCCGTAGTGGATCTCGCCGGTCTCGCGGTCGTAGATCTTGGTGCTCATGCCGATGTACACGCCCATCGACAGCACCGCGTTCTCCTCGATGATGACGCCTTCCACGACTTCCGAGCGCGCGCCGACGAAGACGTTGTCCTCGATGATCACCGGACCGGCCTGCACCGGTTCCAGCACCCCGCCGATGCCCACGCCACCGGACAGGTGCACGTTCTTGCCGATCTGCGCGCAGGACCCCACGGTGGCCCAGGTGTCGACCATGGTGCCTTCATCGACGTAGGCGCCGATATTCACGTAGGACGGCATCAACACCACGTTCTTCGCGATGAAGCTGCCCTTGCGCGCCACCGCCGGCGGCACCACGCGGAAGCCGCCCTGCTGGAACTGCTCCGGGGTGTAGTCGCCGAACTTGGTCGGCACCTTGTCGAAGAAATTCAGGCTGCCGGCGTTCATCACCTCGTTGTCGCGCAGGCGGAAGGAGATCAGCACCGCCTTCTTGATCCACTGGTTGACCACCCACTGGCCGTCCTTCTTCTCGGCCACCCGCAGGGTGCCGGCGTCCAGCCCGGCGATCACCTGGGCGACCGCGTCGCGCACCTCGGCAGGGGCGGCGGCGGGCGACAGGCTGGCACGGTTCTCGAAGGCGTCGTCGATGATCGTTTGCAGTGCTTGCATGGGGAAGTATCCGTTGTTCAGAGATTTTGACAGAAGGCGGCGATGCGCTCGGCCGCTTCCAGGCATTCGCCGGGTTCGGCCACCAGCGCGATGCGCACGTAGCGCTCGCCGGGATTGATGCCGGCCGCCTCGCGGGCGAGGAAGCTGCCGGGCAGGACCGTCACATTATATTCAGCCTGCAGCCGGCGGGCGAACTCGGTGTCGGCGATGGTAGTGCGTGCACACAGGTAGAAGCCGGCGTCGTGGCGTTCGACCTCCAGCCAGGGGGCGAGCAGCGGGGTGATGCGGGCAAATTTTTCGCGGTACAGGCGGCGGTTTTCCAGCACGTGCGCTTCATCGTTCCACGCCGCCACCGAAGCGGCCTGCACCGCCGGGCTCATCGCGCAGCCGTGGTAGGTGCGGTAGCGCAGGAAATCCTTCAGCACCGCCGCATCGCCGGCGACGAAGCCGGAACGCATGCCCGGCACGTTGGAACGCTTGGACAGGCTGGAGAACATCACGATGTTGCGAAAGTCGCCGCGTCCGAGCTGCTGCGCAGCCTGCAGGGCACCGAGCGGCGGGGCGGCCTCGTCGAAGTAGATCTCCGAATAGCACTCGTCGGCGGCGATCACGAAGCCGTGGCGGTCGGACAGATCGAAGAGCTGGCGCCACTCCTCCAGGGTCAGCACCCGGCCGGTGGGATTGCCCGGTGAACACACGAACACCAGTTGCACTTCGCGCCACACCGACTCCGGCAGGCTGTCGAAGTTCGGTCCGAAGCGGTTGCCGGCAGCGGTGTTGTTGAGGAACACCGGTTCAGCACCGCCCAACAGGGCGGCCCCTTCATAGATCTGGTAGAAGGGGTTGGGCGAAACCACCTTTGCGCCCGCGCTGCTGCCGTCGAGCACGCACTGGGCGAAGGCGAACAGCGCCTCGCGCGAACCATTCACCGGCAGCACCTGGCTGCCGGCATCGACCGCCGGCAGGGCATAGCGGCGCATCAGCCAGCCGGCGATCGCCTCGCGCAGCGCATCCGTGCCCTGCGTGGTGGGGTAGGTGGCCATGCCGCCGAGATTGTCGGCGAGCGCCTGCAGGATGAAGGCCGGGGTGGCGTGCTGCGGCTCACCGATCGACAGGCGGATCGGCTTCAGCCCGGCCGGCGCCGCGATGCCCTGGAAGAGGGCGCGCAGTTTCTCGAACGGATAGGGGTGAAGGCGGGAGAGGTTCGGATTCACGGCGGTGCTTGCTTTGGAAACGGGGTAGGAGCGGGCTTGCCCGCGATCGCGGCGTTCGACCCGGCACGGATCGCGGCCAAGGCCGCTCCTACGCAGGGCAGAAAGGGCGGAAATGGTATCATGGCGCGCTTCGCGCTGAAGCCGGCGCCACGCGTGAATCGCCCGCCGTACCTGAACCCGACACCGACCCGACGTGCGTCTTTCCAAGCTCAAACTCTCCGGTTTCAAGACCTTCGTCGACCCGACCACCGTGCTCACCCCGGGCAATCTGGTCGGCGTGGTGGGTCCCAACGGCTGCGGCAAGTCCAACATCATCGACGCAGTGCGCTGGGTGCTGGGCGAGACGCGGGCCAGCGCGCTGCGCGGCGAGTCGATGCAGGACGTCATCTTCAACGGCTCCACCACCCGCAAGGCGGTGTCGCGCGCCAGTGTCGAACTGGTGTTCGACAACGCCGAGGGCAAGGCCGCCGGCCAGTGGTCGCGCTACGCGGAAATCTCGGTCAAGCGCGTGCTCGACCGCAGCGGTGAATCCACCTACTACCTGAACAACGTCCATGTGCGCCGCAAGGACGTCATCGACCTGTTCCTGGGGACCGGCCTGGGGCCGCGTGCCTACGCGATCATCGAGCAGGGCATGATCTCGCGCATCATCGAGGCGCGCCCGGAGGAGATCCGCGGCTTTCTCGAAGAGGCCGCCGGCGTCACCAAATACCGAGAGCGGCGCAAGGAAACCGAGGGACGCCTGTCGGATGCGCGCGACAACCTGACCCGTCTGGAAGATATCCGCATGGAGCTGGGCGAGCGCATCGAGCGGCTCGCAGTGCAGGCCGAGATCGCCGAGCGCTATCGCACGCTGCACGCCACCCATGTGCAGAAGCAGCAGCTGCTGTGGCTGCTCAAGCGCAACGAGGCGCGTGCCGAGCGCACCCGGGTAGCCGATGCGCTGAACGAGGCGACGCGGCGCATCGAAACCGACAGCGCCCGCCTGCAGGAACTCGAATCGGCGGTGGAAGGCGCGCGCGAGGCGCACTTTGCCGCCTCCGAAGCAGTGCACCAAGCGCAGAGCGACCTGTTCGCGGTGAGCGCCGAGGTTAGCCGCCTGGAGGCCGAACTGCAGCATCTGGGCGACGCACGCAAGCGCCTGGAAGCGCGCATCGCCCAACTCGATGCCGATCAGCTGCACTGGCAGGCGCGCCGCGAAGCACTGGCCGGTGACCGCGAGCGCTGGGCGGCGCTGCAGGAAAACGCCGCCATGCGCGCCGAACAGGCCGAAGCCCGCCATGCCGAGGTGGCCGAGCGCCTGCCCGAGACCGAGGCCGCGCGCCAGGCCGCGGACGCCACCGTCTCCGCGGTGCGGCGCGAACTGTCGCAGACCGAACAGCAACTGCGTGTGCAGGAAGCCAACCGCAGCAGCGCCAACCGGGCGCTGGAAGGGCTCGCGCAGCGCCGCGCCCGGCTGGACGGCGAACGCGCCTCGATCCAGGGGCCGGACGAGCGCGCGCTCGCCGAGCGCGAGGCCCGCCTGGAAACCCTGCAGGCGTCGCTCGACGACCTGCAGCACGAACTGCAGAGCGTGCAGGCCGCCCAACCCGATGCCCAGGCTGCGCTGAAGGCCGCACTGGATCACGAACGCCAGACCCAGCGCAGCCTTACCGAACTGCGCGCGCGACGCGATGCGCTGGTGCAGCTGCAGGCCAGGGTCCAGTCGCAGGGCGAACTGGGCGACTGGCTGCGGCGTCACGGACTGGCCGAACTGGC
Organism: Thauera sp.; assembly: GCA_030603925.1. Lineage (GTDB taxonomy): Bacteria > Pseudomonadota > Gammaproteobacteria > Burkholderiales > Rhodocyclaceae > Pseudothauera. The sequence goes on from JAUVWV010000020.1 coordinate 17,038, forward strand.
CCCGCTGTGGCGCGCGCTGCGGGTGGACGAAGGCTGGGAGCTGGCGGTGGAAGCCGCCCTGCGCGAGCGGCTTGCCGCACTGAGCGGCGCATCGATGGAAACCGCCGGCAGGCTGCTCGACCAGCCCCCGCCGGCCACCGTCGCGCTGCTGCTCGATGGCGCCGCAAGTGCCGCCACCCCAGGCGGCAGCGGGCTTGCCGGGACGCTGCCGCTGGGTGAACGCGTGCAGCTCCTCGAACCCACGCTGGGCGCCGCACTGCAGGACTGGTTGAGCGGTTTTCATGCGGTGGACGATCTGGCGCCGTGGCTGCCGCGCCATGCCGAACTGGCCGAAGGCATCACCCTGGTGTCGCGCAAGGGCCAGTTGCTCACCCGCCACAGCCTGAGTCATTTCAGCCCGGACAACCGTACCCACGGGGTGATGGAGCGCCAGCGCGAAATCGACGCGCTGGCCGCCCAGCAGCAGGCGCTGGAAAGCGAGGCGCGCATGGCGCACGACGCGCTGCTGGCGGCCGAGGCACGTGCGACGGAACTGCAGGAGCGCGCCACCGGCCTGCGGCGCGATACCCAGGGCCTGCAGCACCAGGTGCATGGCGAGCAGGTCGAGCTGCTCAAGCTCACCCAGGCGCGCAGCCGGGCCGAGGAGCGGCGCCAGCAGGTCGAACGCGACCTGGCCGACCTGCTGCGCCAGGAAGAAACCGAACGCGAGCACCTCGCACGGGCCGACCTGGAGTATGGCCGTGCGGCGGAACTGGCGGAACTGCAGCACGGCCGCCTGGACGCTGCCACCGAAGTGCTGGCCGAGCGCGACCAGAACCTGCGCAATACCCGCGCGCTGGAGCAGGCCACGGCGCGCGAACTGCAGGAGGCACGCTTCTCCGAACGCGAATGTGCCGGGAAGCTGGAGGACATTGCGCGCAACCTGCAACTGGCCGGCGAACAGCTCGAGCGCATCCACGCCGAACAGGACACCCGCCGCCAGGAACTGGAAGCCACCGATGCGCAACGCAGCCACGAAGCCCTGCAGGCGGCGCTGGCCATGCGCGGCAGCCGCGAGGCGGCACTCAGCGCACGGCGCGACGCACTCGAACAGGCCAGCGCGCTACTCAAGCAGAGCGAGGAAATGCGCCTGCGCACCGAGCAGGAGGCCGCACCGATCCGCGAGCGGGTGGCCGAGTTGCGCCTGGCGGTGCAGGCCGCCGAGCTGGCCACCAGCCAGTTCGACGAACGCCTGCAGGAAGCCGGCGCGGACGAGGCGGCGCTGACGCCGCTGCTCGACGGCGACCTGCGCGAAACCACGCTGCAACGCGAGGTGGCCCGCCTGGCGCGCGAGATGGCCGAACTCGGCGCGGTCAACCTTGCCGCGCTGGACGAGCTCAACAGCGCGCAGGAGCGCAAGGCCTACCTCGACGCCCAGGCCGACGACCTCAACCAGGCCATCGCGACGCTGGAAGACGCCATCCGCCGCATCGACCGCGAAACCCGCGAACAACTGCAGGACACCTACAACACGGTCAACGCCCACTTCGGCAGCCTGTTTCCGCAGCTCTTCGGCGGTGGCCAGGCACGGCTCGAGCTCACCGGCGAGGAAATCCTCGATGCCGGCATCCAGATCGTTGCCCAGCCGCCGGGCAAGAAGAACAGCTCCATCCACCTGCTCTCCGGTGGCGAGAAGGCGCTCACCGCGATCGCCCTGGTGTTCTCCATGTTCCAACTCAACCCGGCGCCGTTCTGCATGCTTGACGAGGTGGACGCGCCGCTGGACGATACCAACACCGAACGCTACGGCCGCATGGTAAAACGCATGTCATCGCAGACCCAGTTCATCTTCATCACGCACAGCAAGATCACCATGGAGATCGCGCAGCAACTGGTGGGCGTGACCATGCAGGAGCAGGGCGCCTCGCGGGTCGTAGAGGTGGACATCGACGAAGCGCTGCGCCTGGCTGAAGCCGAGGTTGCGGCGTGAGGCGGCTCACAGCCTGAAACAGGCAACAGACGGGCAATGATGTAGAAGAGGGCACGGCAGCCCCAACACGGGAAGAAACATGGATAGCGAACTGCAAATCGGATTGATCGGTGCCGGCGCGGCCCTGGTGGTGTTGATCATCGCCTACAACAAGTGGCAGGAACGCAAGCACCGCCGCCATGCCGAGCAGGCTTTCCGCTCGGAGCATCGCGACGTGCTGCTGGAGCCGCGCGACGGCAGCGCGGCCACCGACGAGGAGGACGGCCGGCTCGAGCCGGCCTTCGAAGCCGTCGCAGCCGACGATCAGGATCCGGAGGTGGCCGTACCGAAGGCGCCGGCCACCGCCCGCCCGGTGCGCGAATCCGCCCTCAGGCGCAGCACGCCCGACGCGCCGGAGGGCCTCGACGCGCGTGCCGACTGCATCGTGCGGATCGAGTCCATCGAGCCGCTCGACGTTGCCCGCCTGTGGATGGCGCAGCGTGCGGAACTGGACGGCATCAGCAAGCCGATCCGCTGGTTTGCCTTCGACGATGCCGACAACGTCTGGCGCGCGCTGACCGCGCACAGCGCCGGCAGCTATCACTGGTTTTGCGCCGCGATGCAGTTGGTGGACCGCCGCGGACCGATCGGCGAAGCCGACTTTGCCCGCTTCACCGGCGGCGTGCAGCGCGTGGCCGACCAGTTCCTCGCGGTGCCGGCCGCCCTGCCGGCGCGCGCCGACACCCTGGCGAGCGCGACCGAGCTGGACCGCTTCTGCGCCGATGTGGACGTGCAGATCGGCATCAACGTGGTGAGCACCGGGCAAGCCTTCGCGGGCACCAAGCTGCGCGGACTGGCCGAAGCGCAGGGCCTCAGCCTGGAGGACGACGGCAGCTTCCACGCGCGCGACGAGGACGGCAACACCCTGTACATGCTGGGCAACCTGGAACCGGCGCTGTTTACCGGCGATAACCTGCGCAGCCTGCAGACCAATGGCGTGACGCTGGTGATCGACGTGCCGCGGGTAGGCAATGGCGTGCAGACCTTCGACCGCATGATGCAGTTCGCCAACCAGCTCGCCGAGAGCCTGCACGGCAGCGTGGTCGACGACAACCGGCATCCACTGGGCAGCGAAGCCGCGGCGCTGATCCGCGGGCAGATTGCACAGTTCCACGAACACATGGCCGGCCACGAACTGCCGGCCGGCAGCCCGCTCGCCCGTCGCCTGTTCTCCGCATGAGCGCAAACCCGCAGGACCCGGCCGGGCGGGTGGCCCGGCTGCGCGACGAGATCCGCCGTCACGACCACGCCTATTACGTGCTGGACGCGCCCACCGTCCCGGACGCCGAGTACGACCGCCTGTTCCGTGAGCTACAGGCCCTCGAAGCCGCCCATCCCGAGCTTGCCAGCCTCGATTCGCCCACCTGCCGCGTGGGCGGCGCCGCGCTGCCGGAGCTCGTGGCAGTGCGCCACGCGGTGCCGATGCTGTCGATCCGCACCGAGACCGACACCACCGAGCAGGGCGTGCGCAACTTCGATGCGCGGGTGCGCAACGCGCTCGGTCTGGATCTCGCCGATGCGCCGGTGGAGTACCTCGGCGAACTGAAGTTCGACGGCCTGGCGATCAACCTGCGCTACGAGCACGGCGCGCTGGTGCGCGCCGCGACGCGCGGCGACGGCGAAACCGGCGAGGACGTCACCCACAACGTGCGCACCATCCGCCAGATCCCCTTGCAGCTCACCGGTGCCGCGCCCGCGGTGCTGGAAGTGCGCGGCGAGATCTACATGCGCCGCGACGATTTCGAGGCCCTCACCGCCCGCCAGCGCGCAGCCGGCGAGAAGGTCTTCGTCAATCCGCGCAATGCCGCGGCCGGCGCGGTGCGCCAGCTCGACCCGCGCATCGCCGCCCGCCGTCCGCTGTCCTTCTTCGCCTACGGCATCGGCGAGCATGCGGGTTTCGCGCTGCCGGAGACCCAAGCCGGCCTGCTCGAGCGCCTCGCCACCCTCGGCGTGCCGGTGTGCGAGCACCGCTGCGTGTCGGCCGGCCCGGACGGCCTGATCGCCTTCCATGCACACATCGCCGCCTTGCGCGACCCGCTGCCCTACGACATCGACGGCGTGGTGTACAAGGTCAATCGCGCGGACCTGCAGCGCGAGCTGGGCTTCGTCACCCGCGAGCCGCGCTGGGCGGTGGCGCACAAGTACCCCGCGCAGGAGGAAATCACCCGCCTGCTGGCCATCGACGTGCAGGTCGGCCGTACCGGTGCGCTGACCCCGGTGGCCCGCCTGGAGCCGGTGTTCGTGGGCGGCGTCACGGTGACCAACGCAACCTTGCACAACCAGGACGAGATCGACCGCAAGGACGTGCGCATCGGCGACTGGGTGATCGTGCGCAGGGCAGGGGACGTGATTCCCGAAGTGGTGGGCCCGGTGCTCGAACGCCGCGAGGGCGAGCTGCCGCGCTATGACCTGCTGGCGGCCTACCCCAGCTGCCCGGTGTGCGGCTCGCATGTGGTGCGCGGCGAGGACGAGGCGGTGGCGCGCTGCACCGGCGGACTGTTCTGCCCGGCGCAGCGCAAGCAGGCCCTGCTGCATTTCGCCGGCCGCCGGGCGATGGACATCGAGGGCCTGGGCGACAAGCTGGTCGATCAGCTGGTCGATGCGGCGATCGTCAAGAGCCCGGTGGATCTCTACCGTCTCGGTCTGCTCGCGCTCGCCAACCTGGAACGCATGGGCGAGAAGTCGGCGCAGAACCTGCTGGCGGCGATCGACAAGAGTCGTCACACCACGCTGGCACGCTTCATCTTCGCGCTTGGCATCCGCAACGTCGGCGAGGCCACCGCACGCGATCTGGCACGCCACTTCGGCCAGCTCGACGCGCTGCTGGCTGCCGACCTGGACGCCCTGCAGCAGGTGCCGGACGTCGGTCCGGTGGTGGCGCAGTGCATCATCGACTTCCTCGCCGAGCCGCATAACCGCGAGGTCATCGAACAGTTGCGCGCAGCCGGCGTGCGCTGGGAGGAGGGCGAGCCTGCCGCCGCACCGGCCGGTCATCTGGCGGGCCAGACCTTCGTGCTTACCGGTACGCTGCCCACCCTGAGCCGCGATGAAGCCAAGGCGCTGATCGAGGCGGCCGGCGGCAAGGTCAGCGGCTCGGTATCGAAAAAGACCGACTGGCTGGTGGCTGGCACCGAAGCCGGTTCGAAGCTCGACAAGGCCCAGGCGCTGGGCGTGGATATCGTCGACGAGGAAGGCCTGCGTCGGCTGCTGGAACAGGGGCAGGGCCCCGCAACGGATACAGGAGAAGAACACGCATGAAGAAAGTCACCAAGGCAGTATTCCCGGTCGCCGGCATGGGCACCCGTTTCCTGCCCGCCACCAAGGCAAGCCCGAAAGAGATGCTGCCCATCGTGGACAAGCCGCTGATCCAGTATGCGGTGGAAGAGGCGGTGGCCGCCGGCGTCACCGACCTGATCTTCATCACCGGGCGTACCAAGCGCTCGATCGAGGACCACTTCGACAAGGCCTACGAGCTGGAAACCGAGCTCGAGGCACGCGGCAAGAAGGCCATGCTGGAACTCGTTCAGAACACCGTACCGAAGGGCGTGAACTGCATCTACATCCGCCAGTCCGAGGCGCTCGGCCTGGGCCATGCGGTGCTGTGCGCAGCGCCGGTGATCGGCGACGAGGCCTTCGCGGTGATGCTCGCCGACGACCTGCTGGACAATCCGGGCGCCACGCCGGTGATGAAGCAGATGGTGGACGTGTACAACTACCACCGCTGCTCGGTGCTGGGCACCATGAACGTGCCGCGCGAAGAAACCCGCAGCTACGGCATCGTCAGCACCGAAGGCGAAGCCGGCAAGGTGCAGCGCATGACCGGCATCGTGGAAAAGCCCAAGCCCGAAGAGGCCCCCACCACCCAGGCGGTGGTCGGCCGCTACATCCTCACCCCGCGCATTTTCGACCACATCCGCGCGCTCAAGCCGGGGGCGGGCGGAGAGCTGCAGCTCACCGACGC
>JAUVWV010000110.1 GCA_030603925.1 Thauera sp.
CTCGGCCCTGCTGCCGCTGCCTGGCGCCGGGCTGAGCCTGGCCGACAAGCAGGCCATCGGACGCGCCCTGCTGAAGTCGGGCGCCAGCATCGGCGAGATCAACTGCGTGCGCCGCCACCTCTCGGCCAGCAAGGGCGGCCGGCTGGCGGCCGCCTGCCGGCCGGCGCGGGTGGTGAACCTGCTGATCTCGGACGTGCCCGGCGACGACCCCTGCGACATCGCCTCCGGCCCCACGGTGGCCGACCCCCGCACCTGCGCCGATGCGCTGGCCATCCTGCAACGCTACGGGATCGACGCCCCGCCGGCGGTGCACGCGCTGCTGACGGGCGCGACCGGCGAATCGCTCAAGCCCGGCGACCCGCGCCTGCCGGCCATCGACACGCGCTTCGTCGCCACCCCGCAGATGGCGCTGGAAGCAGCGGCCGCCACCGCGCGCGCGGCCGGCGTGACCCCGCTGATCCTCGGCGACGCGATCGAGGGCGAGGCACGCGAGGTCGCCCGCGTGATGGCCGGCATCGCCCGCCAGGCCAACCGCCACGGCCAGCCCGCTGCCCGCCCGCTGGTACTGCTGAGCGGCGGCGAGACTACCGTGACGGTGCGCGGCGGCGGGCGTGGCGGACGCAATGTGGAATTCCTTCTCGCCCTGGCGCTCGCGCTCGACGGCCAGCCCGCCACCTGGGCACTGGCCGGCGACACCGACGGGGTAGACGGCCAGGAGGATACCGCCGGCGCAATCATCACCCCCGACACCCTGGCCCGTGCGCGCGCCCTCGGCCTGCGCCCGCGCGAGATGCTCGACGACAACGACGCGCACCGATTCTTCGCCGCGCTGGGCGACGCCGTACTCACCGGGCCGACGCTGACCAATGTGAACGATTTCCGCGCCATCCTGCTGCCCTGAGCCGCGGGGCGCCGCTCACCCCCCCGGGCCGCAGTCCAGGCAGCGCTCCACCGGCGGCGGCCCCATGTGCAGCGCGCGATTGAGCGCCCGCAGCGCACTGCGCAGACCCTCCTCCACCACCGGGTGATAGAACGGACAGTCGAGCATCTGCTGCACGGTATCGCCGCGCTGCGCCGACCACGCCAGCAGATGGCCGAGGTGCTCGGCCGCCGGGCCGATCATCTCGGCGCCGAGAAAGCGCCCCGCGGCACGTTCGCCGTACACCCGCAGCATGCCGCGATTGACCAGCATCACGCGGCTGCGCCCCTGGTCCTCGAAGGACACCTCGCCGCAGGCAAAGTCGACGCCGGCCGCGCACAGCTCGGCGTGCGAACGCCCGGCAATCATCATCTGCGGATCGCTGAACACCACTGCCAGCCCGGCGCGGCGCGGGCGCACCCGCAGGTCCGGGAAACGCCCGGCGTTGTCGCCCGCGATCCGCCCGTCGTCGGCCGCCTCGTGCAGCAGCGCATGTTCGCCGCCGGCATCGCCGGCGATGAACACATGGCTGTCACCCACCTGCCCGGTCCGCCGGTCGTGCAGCGGAACGCCGCGTTCGTCCAGCGGCAGGCCGGTGCATTCCAGGCCGAGCCCGTCGACAGCCGGCCGCCGCCCGGTGGCGGCAAGCAGGAAGTCGAAGCGCTCCTCGCGCAGATGACCATCCGCGTGCACGCCGACCACCACCTGGTCACCCTCGCGGCGCACGGCCAGTTCGCCGGCCGCCGCTTCGAGCGGCAGTTGCTGCGCGAAGAGGGCGCGCGCCGCGGCCTGCAGCACCGGGTCGGTGAGCGGCCCGACCCGCCCGCCGCGCCCGTACAACCGCAGGCGCACGCCCAGGCGGTGCAGGGCCTGCGCCAGTTCGAGACCGATCACGCCACTGCCGGCCACCGCCAGCGATGCGGGCAGGGTCGCCCAGTCGAACACGTCGTCACTGACCAGCAGGCGTTCGCCCAGCGCTGCGCGCCATGCGGGCGGCACCTGCGGACGGGAGCCGGTGGCGATGACGATGCAGCGCGCGCGCACCCGGGTGTTGCCGCCCACCTCCAGGTGATGGGCATCGACGAAACGCGCCTGCCCGCGCAGGCGCAGGGCCGCCGGCCAGCCTTCCACCGATTCCAGCACGAAGCCGACGAAGCGGTCGCGCTCCTCGCGCACCCGGCGCATCACCGCCGCACCGTCGATGCGCGCCGCCCCGGCGTGCACGCCGAAGCGCGCGGCGCGCTCCACCGCATGCGCCGCATCGGCCGCGGCGATCAGCAGCTTGCTGGGCATGCAGCCGACGCGCGCACAGGTGGTGCCGTAGTCACCCCCTTCGATCAGCAACACCCGTTCGGTATGGGCACGCGCGCTGCGCCAGGCGGTCATGCCGGCGGTGCCCGCGCCGATGATCGCGACATCGGTATCGATCAGCTTCATGGTGCTCTCCGCAGTTCTCCCTGCGTAGCTTAGTCCGCATTTCTCACGGCATCCCGACTGCGGGCCGGGGTACACAGCGTGCAGACTCGGCGCTGCGATGTTCTCCTGCCCGAGCGCCGCGCGGCTTGCTAATATCAATGGATCGCAGGCGCGCTGCACAACCGTCCCGGGTGTTCCCATGTTCTACGGCATCACCGACCTCACTACCTTCATCATCGGCACCATCGTCATCGTCCTGCTGCCCGGGCCGAACTCGCTGTACGTCATGTCGGTGGCCTCGCGCTGGGGCGTGGCGGCCGGCTACCGCGGAGCCTGCGGCATCTTCGCCGGCGACGCCATCCTGATGATCCTGGCGGCCACCGGCACCGCCTCGCTGCTGCGCGCCACCCCCGAGCTGTTCATGGTCATCAAGTACGCCGGGGCGGCCTACCTCGCCTGGGTGGGCCTGGGCCTGCTGCGTTCGTCCATCGCCGCCTGGCGCCGCCGCCTGGCCGGCGAACCGGAAGTGCAGGCGCCCCCCGTCAGCAGCACCGCACGCCCCTTCCGCACCGCGCTGCTGATCAGCCTGATGAACCCGAAGGCAATCCTGTTCTTCGTTTCCTTCTTCATCCAGTTCGTCGATCCGGGCTACGCCCATCCGGGCCTTTCCTTCGTTATCCTGGGCGCCATCGTGCAGGTCTGCAGCGCGCTCTACCTGTCCGCGCTGATCTTTGGCGGGGCCTATCTGGCGGCACAGTTCCGCCGCCGGCGCCGCCTGGCCGCCGCGGCCACAGGCAGCGTCGGCGGGTTGTTCATCGGCTTCGGCGCCAAGCTGGCCACCGCCACGCTGAACTGAGCCGCATCGTGCCGGCGCGCGCCGCACAGGCAGGCGCCGGCACTGCTAGAATCGCCTCCTCGACCCCGCACGCGGGGCTTTTTTGTTTCCGAGTCCGACATGACCCAGACCGATCTCACCGCACCGTATGAACCCCTGGTCCGCCGCATCGAGGCAGAGGCCACGATCATCGGCGACCAGATCCTGAAGATCGACCATTTCCTCAACCACCGCATCGAGCCGGGCTTCATCGTCGAGATGGGGCGAGAGCTCGCGCGCCGCCTGTCGGCCTACCATCCGAACCTGATCCTCACCGCCGAGGCGAGCGGCATTGCGCCCGGCCTCGTCGTGGCGCAGGCGCTCAACGTGCCGCTGGTGTACGCGAAGAAGTACTCGCCGCAGGTCGAATCGCCCTTCATCTCGCGCGTCATCCCCTCGCCCACCAAGGGCGGCGAGACCAAGCTGGTGCTGTCGCAGCGCTACGTGCAGCCGGGCGCCCAGGTGGTGCTGGTGGACGACTTCCTGTCCAACGGCCGCACCGCTGTGGCCCTGGTGGAGATGGCGCGCGAGGCCGGCGCCGACGTGCTGGCGGCCGGCTTCATCGTGGAGAAGCGCTTCAAGCTCGGCCACCAGGCCATCGAGGCGCTGAACGAGCCGGTCGCCACGCTGGCGCAGGTCGAGCGCCTGACCGATGGCAAGGCCATCCTGCGTCAGCCGGCGGCTTGATCAAAACGCCGCGCAACGGGCTAGACTGTGGAAACCAGGCCGAGGAGATGAGCGAGATGCAGGAATTCGAGGAACAGGCACAGGCGTTCGCGAGCCGGATCGAGGAAGAGTTGCAGGAAGGCCGGCTGAACTTCCCCACCGCGCTGGACGTGTCGCTGCGCATCAAGCGGCTGGCCGACAACCCGGAATCCACGCTGGACGAGATCGCCGCGGTGGTGAAGGCCGAGCCGGTACTCAGCGCCAAGGCGGTGCGCATGGCCAATGCCGTGCTGCTCAACCCCTACGGCACGCAGATCACCGCGGTGGGCGATGCGGTCAAGCGCATCGGCCTGTCCGCGCTGCGCTGCCTGGCCTTTGCGGTGGCCGCCGAGCAGCTCGCGCAGGATCATCGCTCGCGTGACATGCGCCTGGTGGCCTCGGGCCTGTGGATGCACTCGGTGGATGTCGCCGCCTGGTCGTATGCCTTCGCGCGCCACCTGCGCACCATGAACCCGGACACCGCGATGCTCGCCGGGATGATGGTCGATATCGGCCAGTTCTTCCTGCTCGCGCGCGCTTCGGACTACCCCGCGCTGGAACGCAACATGCACCGCTTCGCCGAGTTCGTCTCGACCTGGGACCAGCCGGTGGGCCGGGCGATCCTGGAAGCCTTCGAGCTGCCGGAGACCATCCTCGACGCCTTCCAGTACGAGGACCCGTACGGCGGCGGCTGGCCGCCGGAGAATCTGGCGGACATCGTGTTCATCGGCGGACTGGCGGCCGAGACCCCCAACCCCTTCGAAACCCTGCTCGGCATCAACAGCCGCGCGGCACTGCTGGAAACCTGCACCTCGGGCATCGACCGCAGCAAGTTCGACGAACTGGTCGAGGCCGCGCGCGCCGGACGCCAGGAACTGCTCGCTGCCGTGGTCGGTTAGCACGCGCCGGCGAGCCGCTACGCGGCGGGATTTGATCGTGCAATCCTCCACACGGTTCCGCAATCTTCCCCAAAGCGGGGAATTATCGCGGAGAGCATTGGTCTGAGCGGTGAAACAGGTTTTCGCCGGGAGACCCAGATGACCATTGCCCACCATGCGGGACTCGTCACCCGCACCGACGCGGCGCTTGCCGACAGCTTTCTGGCCGGCACGCTGCCCGGCCGTCTCAGCGAACTGCATGCGCGAATCAACGCCATCCTGCCGGACATCGTGCGGGTCGGCGCCTTTCTCGTCGACGCCGACCATGCCCGCCTGACCTACTGGGCGGACAGCGAAGGGCGCGTGCTTGCCTGCCCCGACGCAGTGACCAGCCTGCCGGGAAACCCCGCGCTGTCGCGCTGCGGCGCATCCGGTACCGCACAGACCACCTTCATCCGCATCGATCCGGCGCTGGAATGGGCCGCGGGCGAGCGCACCTGCCCGCTGATCGCCCTGCCGGTGAGCCGTTTCCGCAACTTCTACGGCTTCCTGGTGATCGAGTCCGACCCCACGGTTGCCCTGCCGGCGCACGACATCCGCGAACTGCTGGCCTGGGGGCCGCTGGCCGCCGGCCAGCTCGCACAGAGCATCGAATCGGTGCACACCCTGATCGGCACCACACGCTTCGCGCTGGACTTCACCCTGATGCGCGACCGCGAAACCGGCGAACATCAGCTGCGCCTGCGTGACTACATCTGCGTGCTGGCGCGCGAACTGGCCGGCGCGCACGGCCTGAGCGAGGAATTCGTCGCCGAGCTGGGGCTGTTCGGCCCGCTGCACGACATCGGCAAGGTCGGCATACCGGACGCCATCCTGCTCAAACCCGGGCGCTTCGAACTGAGCGAATGGGAGCAGATGAAGGAGCACGTCACCATGGGGCGGACCATGGTGGAACGCATGCTGGACGACTTCCACCTGCACGACTCGCCCGGCATGCAGACCCTGCACGCGGTGGTTGCCTGGCATCACGAGTGCCTGGACGGCAGCGGCTACCCGGAAGGCATCCACGGCGACGCCATTCCACTGGCCGCGCGCATCGTCAGCACGGCCGACATCTTCGACGCGCTGACCTGCACCCGCCCCTACAAGCGCTCATGGACGCTGGACGAGGCTTTCGAGCAGTTGCAGGGACTGGCCGGCGACAAGCTGGACCGCGAATGCGTCGGGGCGATGCTGGCCGCGCGGCGCAACATCGAAGCGGTCTGGCAGGGGCACGCCACGGCCGCGCCGCCGCACGCCTGAACCTCAGTCCGCCAGCGCGCGGCGCAGCGCGGCGGCCGCCGCACGCACCGTCTCGCCGGCTTCCGGGAAGAACTTACCGAGGGTGACGAAGCCGTGCACCATGCCGGCCACCGGCAGGTGCTCCACGCTGCCGCCCTCCGCGCGCACGCGCTGCGCGAAGGCGACGCAATCGTCGGTGAGCGGGTCGCACTCCGCGGTCACCAGCAGCATCGGCGGCAGGCCGGCGAGCGAGCGGGCACGCATCGGCGAAGCGCGCCAGTCTTCGGTCTCGCCGCCGGGCAGGTAGCGCTCGAAGAACCACGCCAGGCTCTCGCGGTCGAGGAAATAACCATCGCCATAGGTCTCGCGCGAGGCGCGCGCGCTGAGGATCTCGGTGCTCGGATAGATCAGCAGCAGGAAGGCGGCATGCGGCCCCTGCGTGGCACGCTGCGCCAGCGCGGTGACGATGGCCAGGTTGCCGCCCGCGCTGTCGCCGCCCAGCGCGATGCGCTGCGCATCGATGCCGAGCAGCCCGGCGTTCTCCGCCGCCCATGCGGCGGCGAACGCCGCGTCATCGACCGCCGCCGGAAAGGGATGCTCGGGCGCCAGGCGGTAGTCCACCGACAGGACCGCGCACGCGCCCCCATTGGCCCGGTCGCGGCACAGCACGTCGTAGCTCTCCACGGCACCCACGCACCAGCCGCCACCGTGGAAATACACCAGCAGCGGCAGCACGGCATCCGGCGCCGCGCTCAGCGGCCGGTACAGGCGCGCCAGCAGCGCACTGCCGTCGGGGCGCGCCATCGGCACCTCGGTCACCGAGGCCACCGCCGGCACCTCCGGGCGGAAGGCGAACAGCAGCTTCTGGAAGGAGTGGCGGGCCTGCTCCACCGACAGTTCGTGAAAGCGCGGCGCTCCGACGCGATAGACCATGTCGAGCATGGCACGGGCCTGGGGGGAAAGCGGCATGGCGGGCGGGGTCGATGGAAAGGGCGAGATTCTACCGCTGCCAGGCGTTGCCGTTCATGCATGGCACGTACATTCCCCGGCCGGCGCCCTTAGAATGACAGATGACAGACACGCACAGGAGCCCGACCCGATGCAGACCGAGAGCAAGAAGAACGCCGTCGCCCCCGCGCCGCGCAAGCAGGCGGCACGCAGCAACCACAAGAACACGGCCGGAGGCACCCGGCTGGCACGCGCCGGCGACATCGCCCCGGCTCGCAGCGCGGCCGGCATTGCCGGCTTCGAGATCGAGCAGGCGGTCGGCGCGGCGCGCGATGCCAAGGCCGTGGCGGTGTCCGACATCGTCCGGCGCGTCGCCAGCGAGGACATCGGCGCCCTGGCGCAGACCCTCGAAGCCATCCTCGCGGGGGCCTCGCCGGACGACGCTGCGGTGCTGCGCGAAGCCCTGCTGCGCGGCGAGGAACCGGTGCCGAAGATGCCGGTGGCGCCCGACGACCAGCTCGCCGACGACTGGCGCGTGGGCGGCTACCCGTACAAGAACCTGATGTCGCGCAAGAACTACGAGAAGCAGAAGTACCACCTGCAGGTCGAGTTGCTGAAGCTGCAGGCCTGGGTGAAGGAAACGGGGCAAAAGGTGGTGATCGTCTTCGAAGGGCGCGACGCCGCCGGCAAGGGCGGCACCATCAAGCGCTTCATGGAACACCTCAACCCGCGCGGCGCTCAGGTGGTGGCGCTGGAGAAACCCAGCGAGACCGAGCGCGGGCAGTGGTACTTCCAGCGCTACATCCAGCACCTGCCGAGCGCCGGCGAAATCATCCTGTTCGACCGCTCCTGTTACAACCGCGCCGGCGTCGAGCGCGTGATGGGCTTCTGCAGCAACGACGAATACAACGAGTTCATGCGCCAGGTGCCGGAATTCGAGCGCACCCTGGTGCGCAGCGGCATCCATCTGATCAAGTTCTGGTTCTCGGTGAGCCGCGCCGAACAGCGCCGGCGCTTCAAGGAGCGCGAGAAGCACCCGCTCAAGCAATGGAAGCTGTCACCCATCGACCTCGCCTCGCTGGACAAGTGGAACGACTACACCAAGGCCAAGGAGGCGATGTTCTTCTACACTGACACGGCCGACGCCCCATGGACGGTGGTCAAGTCTGATTGCAAGAAGCGCGCGCGCCTCAACGCGATGCGCTACGTACTGCACAAGCTGCCCTACGCCAACAAGCGCATCGAGGCCATCGGCCCGCTCGACCCGCTGCTGGTCGGGCGCGCCAACGTGGTGTACGAACGCGGCGAGAAGGAAGCGATGCCGCTGCTGTGACCCGCCCGCGGCGCGGCCGATCGCCGCGCCGCGCCCTCGCCGACGGAGCGAATCCCGACATGAAGCCCCTCTCCCCCGACACCCTCGCCGCCCAGGGCATGGGCTGGATCGCCGAACCCAGCCACGACCTCGCGCCGCCCATCCATCCATCGAGCACCTTCGAGCGCGCTGCCGACGGCAGCTACCCCGGCGGCCGTGTCTATGCGCGCGACCAGAGCCCGGCCTACGAGCAGCCCGAAGCCCTGCTCGCCGCGCTCGAAGGCGGCCACGAGGCCCTGCTCTTCCCTTCCGGCATGGCCGCCGCCACCGCGCTGATCCAGGCCCTCGAACCCGGCGCACGCGTGCTCGCCCCGCGCGCCATGTACTGGTCGCTGCGCAACTGGCTGCAGGAACTGGCCAGGCGCGGGCAGATCGCGCTGGACTTCTACGACAACACCGACGGCGAAGCGCTCACCGCGCTGCTCGGCACCCTGCCGCCGCGCCTGCTGTGGATCGAGACCCCGGCCAACCCCACCTGGGAGGTCACCGACATCGCCGCCGCCTGCGCCGCCGCGCGCGCCGCCGGCACCCTGGTGGCAGTGGATTCCACCGTGCCGACGCCGGTGCTCAGCCGCCCGCTGGCGCTCGGCGCGGACTTCGTCATGCATTCGGCCACCAAGTACCTCAACGGCCACTCCGACGTGGTGGCCGGCGCGCTGGTGTGCCGCGCGGATTCGCCGGTATGGCAGCGAGTACGGCAGAACCGCGCCCAGGGCGGCGCCGTGCTCGGCCCCTTCGAAGCCTGGCTGCTGCTGCGCGGCATGCGCACCTTGCACCTGCGGGTGCGCCAGTCCTGCGCTGCCGCCCAGCGCATCGCCGAAACCTTCCAGGCCGACCCGCGGCTCGCCGCAGTGCTCTATCCCGGCCTGCCCGGCCATCCCGGCCACGCAGTGGCCGCAGCGCAGATGCAGGGCGGCTTCGGCGGCATGCTGTCGCTGCGCGTCGTCGGCGGCGAAGCCGCAGCCGTTGCCGCCATCGGCCGACTGCAGGTGTTCAAGCGCGCCACCTCGCTCGGCTCGGTGGAAAGCCTGGTCGAGCACCGCGCCAGCGTCGAGGGCCCCGGCACGCTATGCCCGCCCGACCTGCTGCGCCTGTCGATCGGCATCGAGGCGGTGGACGACCTGATCGCCGACCTGGATCAGGCGCTGGGCGCCTCGTAGGAGCGACCTTGGCCGCGATGCGGCGTTGGTTTCCCATCGGCCGCATCGCGGCCAAGGTCGCTCCTACCGGGGTGGCGGATCGCCGCCCGGCGTGAAGCGCGCCATGAAGGCGCGGTCGATGCGGTCCTTCCAGCGCCACACCCAACCGCCCCACCAGGCCAGCGCGCCCCAGGCTGCGAGCGCGCTGCCGTCGGCGGTGTTGATCAGGTAGAGCGCACGGCGCTGCGGGGTCCAGTCTTCCAGCGCTTCGCCGCGCAGCGCGCGGAGCAGGTTTTCCGCCAGCGGCGGGCCGGCACGCACCGCATACACGCCGGACTTGGGGCGTGCGTCGGCATAGGCCGCACAGTCGCCGGCGGCGAACACCGCCGGATGCGATACCGATTGCAGCGTACGCGACACCCGCACGAAGCCGCCCGCATCCACCGCCAGCCCGCTGGCCGCCAGCCAGGGATGGGCCGCCGCGCCGGTGACCAGCAGGGTGTGGCGTGCGGGGAGTTCGCGCCCATCGTCCAGCCGCACGGACTCGGCGCCCACCGCCTCGACCCGCCGACCGCCCAGCCATTCGATGCCGCGTGCGCGCATCAGCGCCGCCGCCCGCCACTGCAGCAGGCGCGGCAGGCCGGCGAGCGGTCGCGCTGCGCCACCGATCACCCGCAAGGCCGGCCCGCTGCCGGCCGCGCCACGCAGGCCCAGGGCGCGCAGGCGCGCGTCCAGCGCGAAAGCCAGTTCCACCCCGGCCGCACCGCCGCCGACGATGGCGAGGTCACCCGCGGCACCGCACCCATACTCATCCAGCCAGCCGTCCAGCGCCGCAATGAAGGACTCGATCGGGCGCACCGGCAGCGCATGCTCCGCTGCACCCGGCAGCGCCGCGATGTCGGTGGCCGGGCCGGC
>JAUVWV010000164.1 GCA_030603925.1 Thauera sp.
CCGACTACTGGTCTGCAGCCGCCAACGGCGCTTGAAGCCGCCACGGCGCTAGGGTATATTTCGCCCTCTTTGCTGGTGTAGCTCAGTCGGTAGAGCAACTGATTCGTAATCGGGACAGCAATGTCAAGGTGACGGGTCGCGGAGCTAAGTACGGCAAGGCTTTCGGGCCGCCAGCAGTCTGATGGCTAAGCAGTACAGACACGGTTTGAACAAGTTTCGGTTTTTGCCGGCATAGCTCAGTTGGTAGAGCAGCGCATTCGTAATGCGAAGGTCGGGGGTTCGACTCCTCTTGCCGGCACCACTTGAAGTAGGAAGGGCAGCTCACGCGAGCTGCCCTTTTTGCTATGGAGGCTCGGCAGCGATGGCAGACAACGGGAACGGTAGCGCGACTCTAGACCCGCAGCTCACGGGCAACGTGGGGCTGTACTACTGCTGCTACCGCCTGTCCCTGCTCGGGTGGAATGTTATGCCGACCGCGCGCAACGCCCGCGGCGTCGACATCATCGCCTACAGCCGCGACGCCTCCCGCTTCGTCGGTGTCCAGGTCAAGGCGCTGAGCAAGCGCAACCCCGTTCCGCTCGGCACGAGCCTCGACAAAATCATGGGCGACTTCTGGGTCATCGTGAACAAGGTCGCCACGCCCACACCATCCGCTTTCATCCTTCTGCCGTCCGAGGTGCGCGAGCGCGCCCACCGGGGCGAGAAGGACGGCCGGGTGTCCTTCTGGCTGCAACCGGCCGACTACGAGCAGGATCAGTTCCGCGAGGCTTGGGAGCGCATCGGCCACGGCGGCGTCTGAGAAGGTCTCGCGTCAGCGGCGATTTCTCGTCTTCTTGTCCCTCGGGAACAGTCCTCGGTCCCGCTTCTCCAGATATTCGCCAAAAAGTTCCAGCGGCGGGACACCAAGCGCTTCGGCGAATTCCACCAACTCCACGGCGTCGATCCGACGTTCACCACGCTCGCACTTGGACACGAAGGTCTGGGTGTTTTCAAGGCGCTCGGCCAATTCGACCTGCGACACGCCCACGCGCTTACGGGCCGCCTTGAGGACGGACAGCAAGAGCTGATAGTCGGTGTTGTGGGTCGATTGGGACATCGTGCAGTGACTCGAAGATCAGTGCACGCTAAAGTCCGTGTTGGATTAGTCCAAAATCGACTATTTATTGATAGGAGGATGCATGAAGCGAACAGCGATTCTTTTACTGGCGGTGGTAGTTCTGGCCTGGGTCGGGTCGAAGATGGTTCCACAATCTGAACCCACCTCAGCGGCAGCGCCATCGGCGCAGGCAGCGAAAGCACCACCGCCACCCGAGAGCCCCCTCTCCGCCGCAGAGAAGAAGGCCCAGCAGGAAAAGTGGTTCGGAGCAGAAACGATCGTGGCTGCCCAGCGGGCAGTGAGGGCCTCGCTAAAAGATCCGGATTCGGCGCAGTTCAAGGATGTCTACGCGAACTACACCGAGGAATTCCAGGTGGTCGCCTGCGGCCGGGTCAACTCCAAGAACAGCCTCGGTGGGTACACAGGCTTCAAGCGCTTCGTGTCAAATGGCAAGAGTGCCATCATCGAGGGACGAGACAACGTTGCCGACGCATGGGCTGGGGCATGCCTGTAGCACGCCTCCACGGGCTTAAACGTCCTTTCGAGCTACCCACTGCGTGTGCTCACGAGAGAAGGCATTCTCAGCGTCACCCACAAACAGCGAGAACTTCTCGGGGGTATCAGGGAGCAGGGATTGCTCCTTGATGAGGCCAATCTCGTGGGAGGCAAGCGCATAAGAGGCGGCCAACTCCGAGAACCTCTTGGCCTGCATCCAGCTCAAGACACTGGCCGCCATCGCAACGAACACGTCCGTGGGCCAAAAGGGCTGGTCCACGTAGACCATGCGCAGCACCGCGCAGACTACTGCGATAGTGTTCACACCGATCAGCGCCCAGAAGAAGTGCCGCGACATCCGTCGATTGAACGC
This sequence comes from Thauera sp., assembly GCA_030603925.1. Lineage (GTDB taxonomy): Bacteria > Pseudomonadota > Gammaproteobacteria > Burkholderiales > Rhodocyclaceae > Pseudothauera. The sequence continues at coordinate 1,965 of JAUVWV010000164.1, forward strand.
GGCCTTCTTCGCATACCAAGTGAGCTGGTCTTTGATTCGGCAGTCCGCGTAGGTTGCTTTGCGCTCTTCCAGCGTGCGGGCGCGCATCTGCTCCATCACCGGCGTGAACTGCTGGCCATCGAGGTGTTCAGTCAGCGACTGGCACACCTCACGGTTCTGCTCGACGATCTGCTTGAGCGTCTGACGAAAGTCGTTGCGGGCGCTCGTATCATCCCCTTGGAACGGCTCTGCTCGGCAGACGTAGCGCCAGGTGATGGTCTTGATCGATTCGGCCACGGCCCTGCCTGCGTACCAGAATCGGTCAGGGCGCATGGCAAACAGGTATATCGAGCAGCCCAACGCACCCAGCAGGGCGAGAAGTTGGGCTGCTGCGACCGACCAATGGGGAATGCTGACGATCGACAGGATCGCAGCAACAACCAGCATCACGAGATGGACGCGCAACGCTCGAAAGAAGTGCTGCTGTGACTTCAGGGACAGGTCATCGGCAGATCGATAGAGTGCGGGGAAGTCTTGCTCCTGCATGCAGCCTGACCCCGTCACTTGTATCCAAGCCGCTGGTAAACCTCGTCCTTATAGTGCCAGTTGCCCTTCGCTTCCATCTTCCAGTTCGCGAGAGCATGCGCAACGATTTTCGGAGAGAACGGAACGAAGATGGCGCCGATGTCCTTGATGATGGGCGGGCACGTAGCATCGACCATCTGACGCGAGCCGTCGAGATTGATTCCGATGATCCGGCAGCCCTTTTCCCGAGCCACCTCCATCTCCCAGCGTACGTACTTGTGCTTGCTGCGAGTGTCTTGACCGATGAGGACTGCAAACGTGCCGGCCATGTCGATGCGCTCGCGACACTTGCGTTTGATGTACGCCTCGTCCTCAGAGTTGATTTCTTGCCCAAGCTGGCAATTGGCGAAGTTGAAATCGATGTGCTCGTTTTCTTTCCAAGCGAGCATCAAGCGGTAGTAGTGAATGTCGGTGCTGCTGAAGCCTACAAAGGTTCTCGGAAGTCCCATTCCCCTATCTCCCTGCGATGGATGATTAATTCGGCATATGTGGGGGACATTATCCGTATTTCAAGGCATTCTCGCTCGATGAGTTCGGCTGCACGGTCTCAACAGGCGGCCCGTGTCGCGTCCGGATGCCTCGGTCTAGGCGCTGAGCTACGCCGAGCCGAATCGGCGTCCTGGACTCACCGGGGCGATGGGCAAAGTGTTGGTATCGACGAGCGACTATCTCGGGCATTATTTGATTCGTCGGCGCCAACAGCCGGCGCTCGGCCTTCGGCGGCCCAAACAGCCGAGACCCGCCCCCGCAGACTGAGGGGAGCGCGCGGGTCCATCTCTGCGACGCACAGCAGGCAGTCCCCATGCAGCAGGTTGCTGCTTGGGGAACTCCAACTGGAGCCGCTGAGATGGCATACGAACCGAAGAAACTCACCCCCGCAGAGCTGGCCGAGCTCCACGCACTCCCCGACGAATCGCTGCTGACCGCCCAAGAGGCCGCAGCCTTCCTGCGCCTCAAGTACGGCACCCTCGCGTGGTATCGCTGCCAGGGCGGCGGCCCCGCGTTCGTCCGCGTCGGGCCGAAGCTGATCCGCTACCGCCTGGGCGACCTGCGCGAATACGCGAAGGGCCAGCCGATGGGCGAAGGCGTCCAGCGCGCGGCCATGGCGATGCTCGCAGCCCGCACCGCCAAAGCGGAGGGCTGACCATGTCCGCAAAAGAAAACGCCCGCGGGCAAGGCGGGCGCAAGGAGTCCTACAGGAGGGAGATGGAGCATGTACAAGCTCACGAGAGCAATCATGCCCCGGCCCAAGCTGGTCTTACGCCATCGTTCGAGGCAGCACGCGCCTACCGCCAAGCCCGCCTGGAGCTGATCCCGCTGAGGGCGCGCGACAAGGTGCCCGCAGACCGTCGCTGGCAGGCCCGCGAGTATGACGACGCGCAGACCCTGGAGCGCGCCCAGCGCGGCGGTCTCAACCTGGGCGTCCGCCTGCCCGCCGACGTGGTCGTGGTGGACGTCGATCCGCGCAACTTTCCCGAGGGCCACGACAGTCTGGCCGAGCTCGCGGCCGCCGTCGGCCTCGACCTCGCGTCGGCTCCCCACGTCATCACCGGCAACCTGGACCAGCCCGGCCACCACTACTACTTCCGCAAGCCCAAGGGCGCGGTCCTGCTGGACAGCGTGGAGGGCTTCGAGGGCGTGGAGTTCAAGTCGCTCGGCCGCCAGGTCGTCGCGGCCGGGTCGGTGCACCCGACGGGCGGGCGCTACGAGTGGGCGCCCGACTCGCCGCCTCTGCCCGAGATGCCCGACCTGCCGCCGAAACTCCTGGAGATGGCGCGCCGCCCCGAGCGCAACACGGCATCGGACGCGGGCGAGATAAGCCCCGAGCAGCTCGCGCGGTCGCTGGAGCACCTCGACCCGACCGAGTTCCGGGACCACGACAAGTGGCGCGAGCTGATGATGGCCTGCCACCACGCGACCGACGGCGAAGGGCGCCAGGAGTTCATCGACTGGAGCACCTCGGACCCGGCATACGCGGACCACGAGTGGCTGGTCGGTCGCCGCTGGGACTCCCTGCACTCCGACCGGGACGACGCAGTCACCATCGCCACCTTGCGCAAGCACCTGATCGAGGCGGGCGCCGACGTGGAGCCCTCGGACCCCGAGGACGACTTCGACGTGTGGGAGGAGGACGCCGAGCCCGCCCAGCCGCAACGTCGCAGGAAGTTCATCACCATGGACGAGTTGGAGGCGCTTCCGCCGCCGAAGTGGCTGATCCCCGGCGTGCTCACCGAGGGCAGTCTTGCGGCGATCTACGGCGCCCCCGAGTCGGGCAAGTCGTTCCTCGCGGTGGACATGTCCATGGCCGTCGCGGGCGGCATGAGCTGGCACGGCCGTACCGTCGAGCGGGGCGCGGTTCTCTACATCGCGGCCGAGGGTGCGCCGGGTCTGGGCAAGCGGGTTCGCGCCTGGAAGGTCGAGCACCGGGCGCAGGGGCGGGAGTTCTCGTTCTGGCTGGACAGGGACGAGCTCAACCTCGCGGCTGAGAAGGACGGCGGCGTGCGCGCCTTCGTGCGGGAGGCCGTCGAGGCGCTCGGCCCGCTCAAGCTGGTCATCATCGATACCCTGAACCAAACGGCGGCAGGCGCCGACGAGAACTCGGCGAAGGACATGGGGCGCTACATCTCCAGCATGAAGCGGCTGAGGGATGAGACGGGGGCGACCGTGGTGGTCGTGCACCACTCGGGCAAGGACCTGAGCAAGGGGATGCGCGGCAGCACCGCCCTGCTCGGAGCGATGGACACCACGATCGAGGTGGAGCGCTCGACCGACGGTCGCTCGCTGGTCGCAGCGGTCAAGAAGCAGAAGGACGCCGAGCGCGAGGTGCCGATGCGCTTCAACCTGGAGAAGGTGGCCGAATCCCTGGTCCTGCGGGCGACCGTGATGGCCGACGCGGCGGGGGAGTTTGACGGCAGGGCGGACCTGACCTTGGAGCTGGCACGCCAGATCGCCGCAGAGCGCGGGGGACGCGTCGCGCTGAAGGAGCTGGCAGAGATTCTCTGCCAGCGGGACGGCGTGTCGGACAAGACGGCGCGGCGCAGGATCGAGGACGCGGTCCCGAAGGGGCGGGACAACGCGAGGGCCTCGGGCGACGGCGGAGTCGTGTGGCAGGAGCCCGCGAACGCTAGCAACCCGAAGCTGGGAATCGACGTCAGGACGGAGGGGTGAGCGCGGCAAGTCGATTGTCACGGGGCACCGAGAATCGAGCTCGATTGTCACGCCCAGTGACAATCAGATTGTCATCGATAGTCGCGTTCGATTGTCACGGCGACAATCTAAGCAGAACAAGGACTTGGGACAAGTTCGGCCACCCGATTGTCAGCTCGATTGTCACTGGCTGGATTGATTGTCACGACGGTCGTCAGTCTATAGACGACGACCGTGACAATCGCGGTGACTATCAAGAACGACGATCGAACAAGGAGGGAAGCGGTGGCCGAAAGCGCCCGACCCTGGCCGTTATGGCCCTCGCGCGCGAGGTGGAACGGAGGCCGACCGGACCCGCTGATCGTTGATTCGCGGGTCGATGCATCCTAAGTGGTTGATCCGCAAGGCGGAACGATGGCGTCCTGCGCACGCCTGACACGACACGATCACACCGTAAGCCATTTTTTCGGAGACCGGCGATGATCCCCAACAGCTTCACGCCCGAGCGGCGGGAGGTGTTCTTCCAGGTGCTGGAGGACACCTGCTCGCCGAAGCAGGCAGCCGCCGCGGCAGGCATCAGCCGCAATACGGCCTTCTACCACAAGGCCAACGATCACGAGTTCCGCAGCCGCTGGGATAAGGCGGTCGAGGTCGCGCTCGACGCCCTCCTGGACGAGGCGTACCGGCGCGCGGCCCTCGGGTACGACGAGCCTGTCATCCACCAGGGCCGCGTCGCGACCGTGGCCGACCCGGAGACAGGCGAGGAGCGCCCGCTAACCGTCCGGAAGCACAGCGACCGCCTGCTGGAGGTGCTGCTCAAGTTCCGCTACGGCGACCAGATGGCCGACAGGCTCAAGGTCAAGGTCGAGGACACGGGCCTCGACGCCGACGCGCTGCTCAGGATGCCGAGCGAGGAGCGCAAGGCGCTTACCGAGCTCCTGGCGAAGTACAAGAGCAACCGCCGCGAGGAGGACGACGATGAGTGAGAAGCTGACCGTGGCCGAGGCCCTGGCCCGCGCCGAGATGATCGACCGCAGCCTGGACGCCTGGCAGGGGACCGCTCCGCAGGGCATCGCGGAGATGGGAGGGCGTGACGCCCTCGCCGAACGCTGCGAGATGGCCTGCTTCGGTCCCGTGCCGCGCCTGGACCACGACGAGTGGGAGCGCCTGAGCCTGGAGTACGAGGACAGGCGCGCCAACGGAACCATCAACCGTGGCGAGCGGTAACGGGTACGCCGTCGGCGTCGAGGTAGATGGGGTGCGATACCCCAGCGCCCGCGCCGCCGACCTCGCCCTGGGCCTCCCGCCCAACACGGTCTGCCACCGCGCGCACAGTCGCAACTACCCGACCTACCGCTGGCTGGGCGAGACGCCCGGCAGGCGCCCGGTCAGGAAGCCCGAGGACTGCGCCGTCGGCAGGCCGCTGGCCGAGCCCGAACGCTGGCCCTACGACGGAGGCGCGCGACGCGCCCCCGTGATGGACCCGAACTTCGACCCGCCCCGGCTCGTGCGGCGCGTCGGCTGGCTCCGCTGCATGACCTGCGGCCGCCCGCACTTCTCCGAGGACGTGGCCCGCGTCCGCCTGTGCTGCACCTGCGGCGGCCTTGGCGGGCTGCCCATCGGCGCCGACCCGGACGGGGACCTCTGATTGGTTGTCGGGACGCCGACGACCGCAAGCCTCTGATCCGCAAGCCGCCGTGACGGCGGCCGCGACACTGGAACACGACGTGGCAAACGTTGGCTCGCTCCGGGCCGCCCGCACGACACATTGACAGCATCCGGTCGCGCATTGGCGCGTGACCACCCCGAAGGCTCGGGGATGCGCTCGTGGAGGCGACCGGAGGAGACCAACCTCACAGGAGCCAGAAGCCATGACCATCCTCGCAGACGCACCCCTCCTCACGCCCGCCCAGATCGGCGAGCTCGCATCCTCCCTCGACGGCCTGCACGG
>JAUVWV010000220.1 GCA_030603925.1 Thauera sp.
GCGATCGACCGGCTTCACCATCAGGTGCACGTCGATCGGCGCGCTGACGTGCGGGCGGATGGCCTCGCACACCAGCGGGCCGATGGTGAGGTTGGGGACGTAGTGGTTGTCCATCACGTCGAAGTGGATCCAGTCCGCGCCGGCGGCGGTGACGTTGCGCACTTCCTCGCCCAGGCGGGCGAAATCGGCGGAGAGGATGCTGGGGGCGATACGGAACATGGAAGGACCTCCGGCACGGTCGTCAGGGGCCGATTCGAGCCCGCATTTCCCGCCCCGGCGCGCCACATCGGAGGGGGCGGCTCAGCGTACGCAAACCTTGCGCACCTGAGCGAGATCGGTGATGCCGGCGAGCACCTTCTCGATGCCGTCCTGGCGCAGCGTGCGCATGCCCTCGGCGAGCGCCTCGCCGAGCAGCTGCTGGACCCGCGCGCGCTCCTGCACCAGCTGCTTGATCGGGTCGCTGCCGAGCATCAGCTCGTGCAGGCCGACCCGCCCGCGGTACCCCTTGTTGCACTCCTGGCAGCCCACCGGGCGATACAGGGTGAAGCGCCCCTGCGCGTCGGCCCGGCGCGCACGCCATTCGTCCAGCACGGCGGTACGCGCGCCCTGCGGATCGGCACGGAAGGCGGGGGTGAGATGCATGTCCTCGCAGTACTCGTCGAGCAGGTGCGCGATCTCGTCGTCCGCCGGATGGTAGGCCTCGCGGCAGCTGGTGCACAGGCGGCGCGCAAGGCGCTGGGCGAGTACGCCGATCAGCGCGTCGGCGAAGTTGAACGGGTCCATGCCCATGTCGAGCAGGCGCACGATGGATTCGGGCGCGCTGTTGGTATGCAGGGTGGACAGCACCAGGTGGCCGGTGAGCGAGGCCTCGATGCCGATCGACACCGTCTCCTGGTCGCGCATCTCGCCGACCATGATGATGTCCGGGTCGGCACGCAGGAAGGCGCGCATCAGCACTGCGAAGTCCAGCCCGGCCTTGCGGTTGACCTGGACCTGGCGCAGGCCCTTCTGGGTGATCTCCACCGGATCCTCGGCGGTCCAGATCTTGGTTTCGCCGGTGTTCAGGTGGCCGAGGATGGAGTGCAGGGTGGTGGTCTTGCCCGAACCGGTGGGCCCGCAGACGAAGAAGATGCCGTACGGCCGGGCGATGGCCTTGCGCAGGCGCTCGAGGTTGTGCGGCGAGAGGCTCAGGTCGTCGAGCGGAATGGGTTCGCTGTTGGCCAGGATGCGCATCACCACGTCCTCGATGCCGCCCGCGGTGGGCAGGGTGGCGACGCGCAGCTCGATGTCCAGCGGGGCGTACTTGCGGAAGCGGATCTTGCCGTCCTGCGGGCGCCGGCGCTCGGAGATGTCCAGGTCGCACATGATCTTGATGCGGGTCACCAGCGGGTTGCGGTAGCTCGCCGGCACCTCGATGTAGGGCAGCAGCGCACCGTCCTTGCGGAAACGCACCAGGGTCTTGTCCTTCCCCGGACGCGGTTCGATGTGGATGTCGGAGGCACCCTGGCGGTGGGCATCGATGATGATCTTGTTGACCAGCTTGACCAGCTCGTTGTCGGCCGCGGCGTTCAGGTCGTCGGCCACCGAGTTGTCGTAGTCGTCCTCGGACAGGTCGGAGAGCAGCTCGTCCACCGAACCCATGTCCAGCGTGGGCTCGAAGAACTGGTTCACCGTACGGTCGAACTCCTCGCGGGTGGTGACGCGGAACGCCAGGCGCGCGCGCGGGAAGACGTTGTGCGCCACGCGCGAGGAGCGCACCTGCTCGGGGTCGACCGCCATGATGACCACGCCTTCGCCGGTCTCCTCCAGCGGCAGCCACTGGTTCTGCTGGACGTACTCGCGCTTGATGTTGCGCAGCAGGTCCATGGGCTTCACCCGCTCCAGGCGGAAGGGCTCGTAGGGCACGCCGTAGAAGCGCGCTGCGGCCTCGCCCAGCTCGGCGGGCGAGAGGCCAAGCTGCACGATCAGCATGCGCTCGGTGGAGATGCCCTGCTCGCGCGCCTGGCGGGTGGCCTCGCCGAGCTCCTCGGCGGTGATGCGTCCGTCCGCGACCAGCGCATCGAAGCGCGAACGCAGCGCGGCCGGCGCCTGGCGGCGCTTGGCGAACGCCACGCCGAGGGTCTGTGCCAGGCCCAGCAGGCCCTCTTCGGCGACCGCGGAGAAGCGCGACTCCGCGCAGTTGATCAACTGGATGACGCCTTCCAGCTGCCCGCTTTGCGGCTCGATGATGGGCGCGGCGAGCATCTGCCGGGTGCGGAAGCCGGTGCGCCCGTCGACCTCCTTGCGAAAGCTCAGCGTGGGCGAGAGCGCCTGCAGCTCGGTCTCGTCGTAGACGTCGGCGATGTTCACCGCGAGGCGGCGCAGCGCGACATAGCCGGCGATGCTGTGCTCATCGACCGGCAGGCGGATGCTCTGCACGCCCTGCAGCCCGGTCTTCATCTTGGTGACGATGGTCCCGCCACCGTCCTCCAGGGTATAGATCGTCAGCCGCTCGGCCTCGAACAGGGCGCAGATGTCCTTCGCCAGCTCGAACACGATCTGGTCGGTGTCGAGGCTGGCGTGGATACGGTTGGTGACCGCCTGCAGCCCCTTGAAGAAGGCCAGGCGGCGGGCCACGTCGCTGCCCGCGGTGGTCCTGCCTGGAGTGGCATTCATGCGCGCACCTGTACTTGAGAACGACGATTCATGGGCATTCTAGCCCGCATCGGCGACACACCGCCCGGATCACGCCCCGCCGGGCATCGGGATGCACCGGCCAGGATTGCCCTCAGAACTCGAGAACCTGCCCGTGTCCCAGTGCACGCGGCCGCAGGCGCCCGCCATGCGCGGCGATCTGGCTCATGATGCGCTCGCCCACGCCGGGCTTGAGATGGCTGATGTAGACATCGGGCGACACCTCGATCTCTTCCAGCAGGGTCCCCAGCAGGTTGGGGCACAGGTGGCGCGAGGCCAGCGCCAGACCGTGCTGCTCGTCGGGGAAGGCAGTTTCGACGATCAGGTGGCGCAAGCGGCTGAGACCGTTGATCGCCGAGATCAGCGCCTTGCTGTAGGTGGTGTCGCCGGTATACAGCAGCTGCCCGCTGCCGCTGTCCAGGCAGTAGCCGACCGCCGGCACGGTGTGATGGGCGGGCATCGCCGTGATGGTGCGCGCGCCGAGCTGGACCTGCTCGCCGACCTTCACCGGCTGGAAGCGCAGGAAGGGGCGGTGCCGGTTGGGAATGGCGGTGAAGTCCGGCCACACCAGCCAGTTGAAGATGTGCGAACGCAGGATGCGGATGGTTTCGGGCGTGCCGTAGACGGTCAGCGGAAAGCACCGCGACTCGCCCACCGAATCGATCAGCAGGGGGATCGAAGCGATGTGATCGAGGTGGGCATGGGTGACGAACACATGGTCGATCGCCTTCAGCGCTTCGAGCTCGAGGTCGCCCGCGCCGGTGCCGCAATCGAGCAGGATGTCGTCGTCCACCAGGAAACAGGTGGTCCTGGACGTCGATCCTCCGATGCCGCCACTGCAGCCGAGTACCTTAAGCTTCATGCGGGAATTCCACCAGCCGGCACACGGCCGTTCGAAAGGCTGTAAGCCACACCGGTGCAGAGCCTAACACCGGCGTCCCGCTTTCCGGGTTGCACAAAATCACACCTGCCTGCAATGCGCGGCGATCAGGGGCGCAGGAAGAATTCCATCTTGATGCCGGCGATCTCGATGATGTCGTGATCCTCCAGGCGGTGCGCCTGCGCATCGAGCGTGCGTCCATTGACCATCGGGAAGCTGGCACCCTCGACGTGGGTGATGTAGTAGCCATGCGGCCGCCGGGTGATCACCGCGACCTGGGTACCCGGCTTGCCGAGCGTGGTCAGCGACTTGGTCAGGGCAAGCTCGCGCCCCGCATTGGCGCCGCTGAGCACCTGGATCGCCCCGGCCGGCAGTTCCGAGGGGGTCACTCCGCCGGTCTGCTCCAGCGCCTCGGGCGGGAACACCTGGGTGCTCGACTGCGCTCGCTCGGCACCGCTCAGCGAACCCACTTCGGGACGGCCGATGGTATTGACCGTGCCGGTGTCGATCAGGTCGAACGACCCCATGCCGGAGGGCGCCGCATCGACGAGGAACTTCAGCCGATACTTGCCGAGTTCGATCACGTCGTGGTTCTTCAGCACGTGCTTCTTCACCTGCTGCCCATTCACATAGGTGCCGTTGGTGCTGTTGAGGTCTTCCATGAAGGCATCGTTGAGGATGCACACGATCACCGCGTGGTGTCCGCTGATGGCGAGATTGTCGATCTGGATGTCGTTGTCCGCCTTGCGTCCGATGGTGGTCCGCTCCTTCTTGAGGATGACCTCCTTGAGCACCAGACCGTCCATACTGAGGATCAACTTCGGCATTGCCCTTCACCCATCCATTCGTTCTGTCCCGCGCCCTGCGCCGGACGGCTTCGATTCACTCGCCCGCTCGGGCCAGCACGATGCTGATGTTGTCGCGACCGCCCGCCTCGTTGGCCAGCGCCACCATGACCGCCGCACAGACGTCCAGATTGTCCTCGTTGTCCAGCACCGCGGCAATCACGTCGTCATCGATCATGTCGGTCAGGCCGTCCGAACAGAGCAGCAGCACGTCACCGGCCCTGAGGTCGGCCTGCGCCACCTCGACCTCGACATCCGGCACCACGCCCAGCGCCCGCGTGAGCATGCCACGAAACGGCGTCTGCCGGGCCTGCTCGGCGGTTATCATGCCGCCGTCCACCAACTCCTGCAACATCGTGTGATCGCGCGTCAGCTGCAGCAGATGTCCGGCACGGAAGCGGTACAGGCGCGAGTCCCCCACGCTGGCAAAGCACACCGTGCCCCGGCGCAGCACCGCCGCCACCAGGGTCGCCCCCATGCCGGTCAGCCCGCGTTCGCGCTCGGCCGCCTCCAGCACCGCGCGGTTGGCGGCTTCGACCGCTGCACACAGCGCAGCCCCGAGAGGCTGTTCGGCCTGCGGCTCGGCAAAGTAGCGTTCCATCTCCGCACAAAAACAGTCCACCGAGATGCGCGCGGCCACGTCTCCACCCCGATGCCCGCCCATACCATCGGACAGCACCGCGCACGCCCGCTCGTCGAGCACGCGCAGCACGTCCTCGTTGCGCGGGCGCAGGCGTCCGACATTGCTGAGCGCCGCCCACTGGACGGACAGGGAAGAGGGCTGCATCCGTTGCTCCCGGGCCTTGCGTCACCCGCTCGGATAAGGCCGGCCACCGGACCGGCGCGGAGTCGCCCCATTCTAGCCCGAATAAGTACTGCGAATGAATCCGTGCCACCTGCGGGACCGTAAACGAACAAGGCGCCGGGACAACCGGCGCCTTGTTCGCGTGACTCATGCCGGAATTACAGCATGGCCTTCAGCAGCTTGCCCATCTCGGACGGGTTGCGGGTCACCTTGAAGCCGCACTCTTCCATGATGGCGAGCTTGGCATCGGCGGTGTCCGCACCGCCGGAGATCAGCGCACCGGCGTGGCCCATGCGCTTGCCGGCCGGGGCCGTGACGCCGGCGATGAAGCCGACCACCGGCTTCTTCATGTTGTCCTTGCACCACAGCGCGGCTTCGGCTTCGTCCGGACCGCCGATCTCGCCGATCATGATCACCGCGTCGGTGTCCGGATCGTCGTTGAACATGCGCATCACGTCGATGTGCTTCAGACCGTTGATCGGGTCGCCGCCGATACCGACCGCGGAAGACTGGCCCAGGCCGATCTCGGTCAGCTGCGCCACGGCTTCATAGGTCAGGGTGCCGGAACGCGACACCACGCCGATGCGGCCCTTCTTGTGGATGTGGCCGGGCATGATGCCGA
>JAUVWV010000143.1 GCA_030603925.1 Thauera sp.
CGTCGAAGCGGCGCAGGCGGAAATGCACCGTCTCCTGCTCGTGGATCTTGCCGAAGTTGTGGTCCAGGCGCTCGACTTCCAGCCAGTTGCCGTCCGGCGTGACCATCTTCCACCACGCCAGGTTGTCCAGCGCGGTGCCCCACAGCACCGCCTTCTTGCCGCCGGCGTTCATCGCGATGTTGCCGCCGATGCAGGAGGCCGAGGCCGAGGTGGGGTCCACCGCGAACACCCGGCCGGCCGCACTGGCTGCTTCCGCGACGCGCTCGGTGACCACCCCGGCGCCGGTGCGGATGGTGGCGTAGGGCTGCGCCATCGGGCCAGCAAGGCCGGGCAGGGCGAGCTCTTCCACCGCGCCGATGCCGATCAGCTTCTCGGTGTTGATCACCACCGAGTTCGCGTCCAGCGGCACCGCGCCACCGGTGTAGCCGGTACCGCCGCCGCGCGGAATGATGGTCAGGCCGAGCTCGATACAGGCGCGCACCAGCGGCGCCATTTCGTCCTCGGTGTCTGGGTAGAGCACCACGAAGGGGTACTCGACGCGCCAGTCGGTGGCGTCGGTGACGTGGCTCACCCGGGCGTGGCCGTCGAAGCAGATGTTGTCGCGCCGGGTCAACCGGTTGAGCGCCTTCAGCACCGCCTTGCGGCGCCGCGCGGTGTCGGTGAACCAGCGCTCGAAGTCGGCCACCGCCTCGCGCGCGCGCGCCAGCAGGAAGGTGACCCGGTCATTGCCCTGGCGGCGCTTGTCGACCTCGTTGAGCCGATGCACCAGCGCGCCGATCAGCGCCTCGCGGCGCTCGCGGCTGGCGAGCAGGTCGTCTTCCAGATAGGGATTGCGGCGCACCACCCAGATGTCGCCCAGCACCTCGTACAGCATGCGCGCCGAGCGCCCGGTGACGCGTTCGGTGCGCAGTTCGTGCAGCATCTCCCACGCCTCGGCGCCGAGCAGGCGGATGACGATCTCGCGGTCGGAGAACGAGGTGTAGTTGTACGGAATTTCTCGCAGGCGTTGGGTCATTGGCGCACCGGGCAAACTGCTGCAGGGAAACACTCGATTCTATCGAACCGCAGTGCACCATGCAGCAAAAATCAAGACCTTATGGAATGCAGGGACATCGCGGCGACGCCCCGTGTGGCGTGGACTGCGGGACGGCGCCGGCGTTCGGACGGGCGCCCGGTCAGGCGCCCAGCGCCGCGTTCAGGGCAATTTCGACGCGCCAGCCGTCGCGCGCCAGGCCGGCTACGCGTACGCAGGCGCGCGACGGCGCCGTGCCGGCCGGCAGCCAGGCGTCCCACACCTCGTTCATGCCGTCGTAGTCGTCCATGTCCACCAGGTAGATGGTGGCCATCAGGATGCGCGACTTGTCACTGCCGGCGGCGGCCAGCTGGCGCTCCAGGCTGTCCAGGGTCTCGCGGGTCTGCGTGCGGATGTCCGTGCCCGTGCTGGCAGGCACTTCGACCACATACACCACCCCTGCATGGGTGACGGAATCGGAATAGCGGGCGGTCGTGCCCCGGCGCTGGATGTCGGTCATGGCTGCGGACGACGGAGGTTGCGGAACCCGAGTCTAGCCCGCAATTCTCACACCGTCACGTCGCGAGGGGGGCGAGGCGCCGCCGTGCTGCGGCGCACGCGCCGCTCACTCCAGGCTGCTGAGGTACTCCACCACGGCGTCGATGTTGTGCGCCCCCAGCTGGGTGACCGCGGCGGTCATCGGCGCGTAGAAGCGCTCGCCGGACTGGTCGAGGTAACGCTTCAGGCTGATCTTCAGATAGTCGGGCTGCTGCCCGGCGAGACGCGGAAAGTCCTTCGAACCGTGTGCATCGGCCTGGTGGCAGCGCGCGCAGTGCTGCTGGTAGAGCTTGCCGCCCGTCGCCGCGCGCGTGCCCGCCACCCCGACCGGGGGCACCGGCATGGAGGCATACATCAGCGCGATCGAGGCCTTTTCGCGCTCATTGAGCACCTTCATCAGGCCCTGCATGAACGCATCCTTGCGCGCGCCGGAGAGGAAGGCTTCGATCTGCGTCAGCACATACGTCGGATGCTGGCCGGCCAGATTGGGCACGTTGGTGAACTTGCTGATGCCCGTTTCGCCATGGCAGTTGGCACAGAAGAACGCCGCCTTGCGCCCTTCGGCCACCAGCGTCTGCTGCAGCGCGGCGTCGCCGGCGGCCTTGCCGAGCAGTGCGGGCGCCTTTTCCGCCGATACCACGGCCGAAGCCGCAAGCAGGCCGAAGGCCGTCAGAAAACGCACGAAGAATGACCACGGCCGCGACTGGCTGATGCGCATCGAATGCTCCCGCAAGGATCAGGCGCGAGCCCGCCCGCTGGGGCCCGCCCGCCTGGGCGCAAATCTTAACATCATGAAGACCGCCCTGGCGCAGTGGCTATTCGCTCGCGCCGCGCATGCGGCTCAGACGAATACCGGCTCGGCTTCCAGATCGACGCCGAAACGCGCGCGCACATCCGCCGCGATCGCCTGCGCAGCGCGGCGCACGTCCGCCCCGCTGGCCCCGCCGCGGTTGACCAGCACCAGCGCCTGGCGCTCGTAGCAGCCCACCGGGCCGAGGTCGCGCCCCTTCCAGCCGCATTGCTCGATCAGCCAGCCGGCGGCCAGCTTGTGGCGCCCGTCGGGCTGCGGGTAGTGCGGCAGGGCGGGCCAGGCGGCGTGCAGGCGTTCGAACTGCGCGGCATCGACCACCGGGTTCTTGAAGAAGCTGCCGGCATTGCCGATCTGCGCGGGGTCGGGCAGTTTGCGCCGGCGGATGGCGATCACCGCATCGGACACCTGCAGCGCCGTGGGCGCGTGCGCCGTGGCGGCCTGCAGTTCGCGCGCCAGTTCGGCATAGCCCAGGCGCGCCTGCCAGGGCCGCGGCAGGCGGAACACCACCGCGGCGATCAGCCAGCGCCCCGGGTTGCGGCGAAACACGCTGTCGCGGTAGCCGAAGGCGCACTCCGCAGGCAGGAAACGGCGCAACGCGCCGCTTTCCAGGTCCACCGCATCCAGCCAGGCAAGCCGCTCGGCGATCTCCAGACCGTAGGCGCCGATGTTCTGCACCGGCGCTGCACCGACCGTGCCCGGAATCAGCGACAGGTTCTCCAGCCCCGGCCAGCCCTGCGCCAGCGTCCAGCGCACGAAGTCATGCCAGTCCTCGCCGGCGGCGGCTTCCACCAGCCAGGCGTCGTCCGCGCTGTCCAGCAGGCGCCGCCCACGCAAGCCGACTTTCAGGACGATGCCGGGAAAGTCTCCGTTCAGCACCAGGTTGCTGCCGCCGCCCAGCACCAGGCGGCACGGCGCGGCGCGCCACGCGGCGCTGCCCAGCAGAGCCTGCAGGGCAGGCACCGAATCGATCCACGCCAGCTGCGCGGCACGCCCCGGCAGGCCGAAGGTGTTCAGGGCATCGAGCGCCACGCCGGCCTGCAGCACGGGCATCACGGCAGCGGCGTCAGTCGGTCTGGCGTGCGACATCCGGCATCTCCGGCTGGATCGGGAACACCCGGTCATAGGTCAGGTTGAAGGCGAAGGCGTAGGCGACGTAGGCCGCCGCCAGGCCGATGTCGGCGATCAGCGCCTGCAGCCAGCCCATGCCGGTCCACCACATGATCACCGGCAGGCTCATCAACAGCAGGCCGCCCTCGAAGCCGAAGGCGTGCAGCACGCGCAGGCGGATCGGCCGGCGGTCCGCGGTGCGCCCGGTGAGGCGTCCCTCGAACCAGTCGAAGCAGGTGTTGTAGCTCGCGTTCCACAGCGCGGCGATCAGCGCGACCAGCGCCAGCAGACCCGCCGACTCGCTCAGCGGCACCCCGCTCAGCCAGGCGAACGGCGGGGTGATGAGGAGCAGGCCGCCGACCTCGAACAGGCTGATCTGGCGGACGCGATCCCAGAACGAACGGAGCTTGGGGGCAGGAGCGGACACGGCTCGCATGGCGGCGGGTGGCGAACCGGTCACGATAGGGCCGAAGTACGCGGAAGGCAAGTTGTGCGTTGCAACAGGAATGCGCGTCGCACCGCCCGACGGTCGCGCCGGGCGGCTCGATGGGTTAGAATGTTGGCACAAATATATTGCCGCGCGGCCTTCCGCAGCACCCCGGAGATCCCGGCGCGCGCCGCCCGCGGCGCCGGCCCGGACACGATCGCGCGGCCACCGGAACAGGAGTCCCCCGCCCCTCATGCTGCCCCTGCTGCTGCCCATCGGCGCCCTGCTGGCCGGCATTGCCCTGATGCTGCTGGGCACCGGCCTGCTCAACACCCTGCTGGCACTGCGCGGCAGCCTGGACGGTTTCAGCGACCAGGCGCTGGGGCTGATCGGTTCGGCCTACTTCGCCGGCTTCTTCGCCGGCACCTTCGTCGCGCCGGCGCTGATCCGCCGCATGGGCCACGTCCGTGCCTTCGCCTTCTTCGCCGCGGCAGCGGCGGCCAGCGTGCTGCTGCACGCCCTGCTCAGCAACGTGGCGTTCTGGATGCTGCTGCGCGTGCTCACCGGGATTGCGCTGGTCGGCTTCTACACCGTCATCGAGAGCTGGCTCAACAGCCAGGCGCCCAGCGAACGGCGCGGGCAAATCTTCGCCGCCTACATGGCGGTCAACCTGTTCGCCCTCGCCGGCGCGCAGCAGTTTCTCCACCTCGCCTCGCCGGCCGGCTTCACCCTGTTCGCGGTGTCGGCGATCTTCGTGATGGTGGCACTGATGCCGGTGATGGCCACCCGCCTGCCCCCGCCGCCGCTCAGCGACACCCCGCGCCTGGCGCTGTCGCGCCTGTGGGCCGCGGCGCCGGTGGCGCTCGGCGGCGCCGTGGCCTCCGGCCTGGCGATGGGCGCGTTCTGGGGCCTCGGCGCGGTGTACGCCGGGCGGATCGGCCTGGACGAGCACGGCGTGGCACAGCTGATCAGCCTGACCATACTCGCCGGCGCACTGCTGCAGTGGCCGATCGGCCGTCTGTCGGACAGCATGGACCGGCGCCGCGCCCTCGCCCTGGTGGCCGCCGTGGCCGCGCTGGGCGGCGTACTGATGGCCGTGCTGGGCGGCTTCGGCAAGGCGGTGCTGCTCGGCAGCTTCGTGTTCGGCGCGGCCGCCTTCGCGGTCTATCCGGTGGTGGTCGCGCACCTGATCGACCACCTGCGCCACGACGAGATCCTCTCCGGTAACGCCGCCCTGCTGCTGGTGCACGGGGCGGCGGCCGCACTCGGCCCGGCGCTCGCCGGGGTGTTGATGAGCTGGGGCGGCGCACCGGCACTGCCCTTGTTCTTCGCCCTGATGTTCGCCCCGGCGGCGCTTTTCGCCTGGCTCAGCGCACGCCGGCACAGCGACGAGATCGTCGAGGAGGCCGCGCACTTCATGCCGATGCTGCGCACCTCGCCCACCGTGCTGGAGATGATGACCCCGGACGAGGACACGCCCGCCACCGCCCCCGCGGCGGCGGCCGCCCCCCCGCGCGGCGCCTGAGCCGCAGCGCATTCACGTTGTCGGCATCCGTGTCGGCGTTCATGCATCACAGGAGTAACGCACATGCTGCTTGCAACCGACCTGGACGGCACCTTCCTGGCCGGCGATCCGGACAATCGCCAACGCCTCTACCAACTGATCAGCGCCCACCCGGAGATCCGCCTGGTGTTCGTCACCGGGCGCGGCCTGGAGGTCGTCCTGCCCATCCTGTCCGACCCGACCGTGCCGGTGCCGGACTACATCATCTGCGACGTCGGCGCCACCGTGGTGGACGGCCACACCCGCCAGGCCGTGCTGCCCCTGCAGACCGAGATCGAGGCGCGCTGGCCGGGCGAACGGGCGGTGGCCGACGCGATGGCGCGTTTCGCCGCGCTGGAACGCCAGGAGGTACCGCAGCAGCGCCGTTGCTCGTACTTCTGCAACGGCGACGCGGTCACCTCGGAGATCCACGAAGTCGCCGCGCGCCTGGGCTGCGACGTGCTGTATTCGGCCGACATGTACCTCGACCTGCTGCCGCGCGGGGTCAACAAGGGCAGCACGCTGCGCGGCCTGGTCGCCCACCTGGGGGTGGCGCCGGAGGACGTGCTGGTGGCCGGCGACACGCTCAACGACCTGTCGATGTACGAGGCCGGCTTCAAAGGCGTGTGCGTCGGCGAATCCGAACCCGCGCTGCTGGCGGCCACGCGCGACCGCGCGCTGGTGCTGCATTCCGTGCACACCGGTTGCGGCGGCATCCTGGAGGCGATCGGCCACTTCGGCTTTCTCGGCCCGCACGGGGTGGATGCCGAACTGCGCGCGATGGAGGCCAGAGGGCGCTCCGAGCTGGTCATGGTGTATCACCGTCTGCCCTACGAGGAAGCCTTCGAGGACGGCCGCGTGGTGCGCCGCCGCCCCACCTCGCCGAACGGCATCATCCCCACGCTGCTCGGCTTCTTCGGCGACGGGCGGCGCGGCGCCTGGGTGGCGTGGGCCATCCACGAGCCGAAGAAGGCCATTCCCTTCGAGACCCACACCGACGTCGACCGCACGCGCTTCCCCAACCTGGTGGCCGCCCGCGTGGCGCTCGGCAAGGACGACGTGGACGTGTTCTACAAGCGCTTCTCCAAGGAAGCCTTCTGGCCCACCCTGCACACCTTCTGGGAGCGCGCGGTGTTCCGCGAGGAGGACTGGGCGGTGTTCCTCAAGGTCAACCGCCTGTTTGCCGAACGCACCGCGGCGGAAGCCGCCGAAGGCGCGGTGGTGTGGCTGCACGATTACAACCTGTGGATGGTGCCGGCGGTGTTGCGCGAACTGCGCCCCGACCTGAAGATCGCCTTCTTCCACCACACCTACTTCCCCTCCGCCGACGTCTTCAACGTGCTGCCGTGGCGCCGCGAGATTGTCGGCAGCCTGCTGCAGTGCGACTACATCGGCTTCCACATCCCGCGCCAGGCGGAGAACTTCGTCGATGTGGCGCGCGGCGTGGCGCCGGTGAAGGTGCTGGAGACGCGCAGCTGCGCGCCGCGCTACCTCACCTACGGCTGCGCGGTGGGGCTGGACGAGGTGACCACCGCCATCGAGGTGCACGGCCGGCGCATCGGCCTGGGCGCCCATCCGGTGGGGCTGGACGTCGGCCGGGTGCGCCAGGTGCTGGACGACCCGAAGACCACCGAACGCATGGCCGCGCTGCGCCGCGAACTGGCCGGCCAGCGCGTCATCCTGTCGGTGGAGCGGCTCGACTACACCAAGGGCACGCTGGAGAAGCTGCTCGCCTTCGAGGCCCTGCTCGACGCCCATCCCGAACTGCAGGGCAAGGTGGCGCTGCTCGCGGTGTGCGTGCCGGCGGCGCGCGAGATGACCATCTACGATACCCTGCAGACGCAGATCGAACAGGCCGTGGGGCGCATCAACGGGCGCTTCTCGCGGGTGGGCTGGACGCCGGTGCAGTTCTTCTTCCGCGCCCTGCCCTTCGAGGAGGTGGTGGCCTGGTACGCGATGGCCGACGTGATGTGGATCACCCCGCTGCGCGACGGCCTCAACCTGGTGGCCAAGGAGTACGTCGCCGTACAGGGGCTGATCGAGGGGCGCGGCGTACTGGTGCTGTCCGAGTTCGCCGGCGCGGCCGCCGAGCTGCACGGCGCCGTGCTCACCAACCCGCACGACCCCAGCGACCTGCGCGACAAGCTCTACCTGGGCATCGCGATGAACCGCGCCGAGGCCGAAGCGCGCCTGCGCGAGCTGTTCGGCGTGGTGCAGCACCACGACAGCCACCGCTGGGGGCAGGACGTCCTCGATGCGGTGGCCGACAGCGTGGCCGCCGGGTCCGCCACGACTGCCGCGGCACAGACGCCCGCCGCCGGCTGAAGCAGCCGCAGACAAGCCATCGCCCGCGTCCTGCGGGCGGTGGCTGTGGTTCACCCGAACTTCCCGCCGCTTCCCCGATGCGGTAATCTCCCCGCCCCAGAACCGTTACAAAACCGAGCTCTGCGGCCCTGCCAGGGCGGCAGGACACGCGCCGTCGCGCACCATGCGCCGGCGACCACTAGGAACCAACATGCTAGAACTGGACGGCCTGGTCAAAGCGTTCGGGGGCTTTCACGCGGTCGACGGCTGTTCGATGCGCGTGAACAAGGGCGAGATCCTCGGCCTGATCGGCCCCAACGGGGCGGGCAAGACCACCCTCTTCAACCTGATCGCCGGCGCCCTGCAGCCCACCGCCGGCACCATCCGCTTTCTCGGCGAGGACGTCACCCCGCTGTCCACCGACGCCCTGTTCCACAAGGGCCTGGTACGCACCTTCCAGATCCCGCACGAATTCCACCGCCTCACCGCGCTGGAGAACCTCATGATGGTGCCGCCGCACCAGCCCGGCGAAAGTCTGGTCGCCAACTGGCTGGCCTGGGGCAAGGTGAAGCGGGTAGAGGACGAGGTGCGCCGCAAGGCCGAGGAAACGCTGGCCTTCCTCGAACTCACCCACGTCGCGCACGAACGCGCCGGCAACCTCTCCGGCGGGCAGAAGAAGCTGCTCGAGCTGGGCCGCACCATGATGACCGACGCCAAGCTGGTGCTGCTCGACGAACCTGCGGCCGGGGTCAACCGCACCCTGTTGCGCAAGCTGGAGGAGAAGATCCTCATCCTCAACCGCGAGCGCGGCTACACCTTCATCCTCATCGAGCACGACATGGAGATGATCGAGAAGCTGTGCGCGCCGGTGGTGTGCATGGCCGAAGGCAAGGTGCTGATCC
>JAUVWV010000360.1 GCA_030603925.1 Thauera sp.
CCAGGTGGCCGCGCAGGAGATCGGCGAACTGGCCGGCTCCAGCGTCAAGCTGGCCGAGAAGGCCGGGCGCCTGCTCGACGAGATGGTGCCCTCGATCCGCAAGACCTCCGACCTGGTGCAGGAGATCACCTCGGCCAGCGAGGAACAGGCCGGCGGCGTGACCCAGATCAACCAGGCGGTCGGCCAGTTGAGCCAGGCCACCCAGCAGAATGCCTCCGCCTCCGAGCAACTCGCCGCCACCTCGGAAGAGATGGGCTCGCAGGCCGAGCAGCTGCAGGGGCTGATGCAGTTCTTCCACATCAGCGAGGACACGGGCCCGGCGCGCACGCCCGCCGCCCACCCCGCCCCCGCCAGCGCACCGCCGCTGCACCGTGCCGCCTCGACGGCGCCGCCGCAGCCTGCGCGCAGCCGCCCGGCGAACCTCCGCCCGGCCGGCAAGCCGCTGCCCAAGGTGACCAGCGCCACGCTGGACGAGCAGGACTTCGAGCGCTTCTGATCCACGGGGCTTCGGCCCCTTACTGGCACCGCCCCGGAAACACCGCATGGAGCAGCAAACCGCCGGCAGCATCAGCGACCAGGATTTCACCCGTTTCCAGGCCCTGCTCTACAAACTGGCCGGCATCTACCTGGCACCGTCCAAGAAGGTCTTGCTGGTCGGGCGCCTGACCAAGCGCCTGCGCGCCCTCAACCTGGCCAGCTTCGGCGACTACTACCGCCTGGTGGCCGGCGGGGAGCACCCGCAGGAACTGCAGACCATGGTCGATCTGCTGACCACCAACGAGACCTATTTCTTCCGCGAATCCAAGCACTTCGACTTCCTGCGCCAGGAGATCCTGCCGCAACGCGCGCGCGGTACGGCATTCGAGGTGTGGAGTGCGGCCTGCTCGAGCGGCGAGGAGCCCTACACCCTCGCCATGGTGCTGGCCGAGAACCTCGCCGACACGCCGTGGAAGATCACCGCCTCGGACATCTCCACCCAGGTGCTCGAGCGCGCGCGGCGCGGCCACTACCCGATGGAGCGCTCCCAGGGCATCCCGCCGGCCTTGCTGAAGAAGTACTGCCTGAAAGGGGTGCGCGAGCAGGCCGGCACCTTCCTGATCAGCCGCGAATTGCGCAGCCGGGTGAACTTCCTGCAGGTGAACCTGATCGAGACGCCGCCATCGATCGGGCCGTTCGACGTGATCTTCCTGCGCAACGTGATGATCTACTTCGACCAGGACACCAAGCGCAAGGTGGTGGCCAACCTGCTGACCCGGCTCAAGCCCGGTGGCTGGTTCATCGTCGGCCACTCCGAGACGCTCAACGGCATCGTCGAACCCGCGCAGCTGGCCGCGGTGCGCCCGACCATCTATCGCAAGCCCTGATGCAGGCCGAGCTGGAGATCTACCTCGGCATCGGCGACCTGCATTTCTGCGCGGCGCCCGCGCGCATCCGCACCGTGCTCGGTTCCTGCGTGTCGATCACGCTCTGGCATCCATCGCGTAAACTGGGCGGCATGTGTCATTTCATGCTGCCCGCGCGCACCCGCCGCCCCGACCAGGCGCTGGACGGCCGCTACGCCGACGAGGCGATGGCGCTGTTCGACCGCGAGATCGCGCGCCATCGTACCCGTCCGGCGGACTACCGCGCCAAGGTGTTCGGCGGCGGCAACATGTTCCCCAGCCGCCCCCAGCCCGTACAGAGCCTGGACGTCGGGCGGCGCAACATCGAGATCGCCCACCAGCTGCTGGCCGAGCGCGGCATCGCCATCGTCGCCGAGCACCTGGGCGGCGACGGACACCGCAAGCTGGTGTTCGACGTGAGCAGCGGCGATGCCTGGCTCGCCTTCCAGGACCGCGGCGACAGCCTCCCGAGGAGAAGACCGGAGTGAATCCGATACGCGTGATGATCGTGGACGACTCGGCCGTGGTGCGCCAGGTCGTCAAACAGGCGCTGTCCTGCGACCCCGGCATCGAGGTGATCGGCGCCGCCTCCGATCCGCTGTTCGCCCTGGAACACATGAAGAAGCAGTGGCCCGACGTGATCGTGCTCGACATCGAGATGCCGCGCATGGACGGGCTGACCTTCCTGCGCAAGCTGATGAGCGAGCACCCCACCCCGGTGGTGATCTGCTCCTCGCTCGCCGCGCGCGGCTCGGACGCGGCGATGAATGCGCTCTCCGCCGGCGCGGTGTCCATCATCACCAAGCCGACGATGGGCCTCAAGCAGTTCCTCGAAGACAGCTCCAACGACATCGTGCAGGCGGTCAAGGCGGCCGCGCGCGCCAACCTGCGCCGCCTGGGCGGCGGCGCACCCGCCACGCCGGCCCCGCGCCCGCGGCTCAGCGCCGACGCGGTGATCCCCGCCGCCGCGGGCGGCGGGCTGGGCAGCGGCGCCGGCAGGGTGCGCACCACCGAACGCTTCGTCGCCATCGGCACCTCCACCGGCGGCACCCAGGCGCTGGAGGCCGTGCTCACCCGCCTGCCCGCAGTGGCCCCGCCCATCGTCATCGTGCAGCACATGCCGGAGAAGTTCACCGCGATGTTCGCCGAACGCCTCAACAGCCTGTGCGCCATCGAGGTGCGCGAGGCGCGCCACGGCG
>JAUVWV010000320.1 GCA_030603925.1 Thauera sp.
GAACTGGCCGCGCGCATGGAGCCGGACCTGCTGATCACCGTGGACAACGGCATCGCCAGCGTGGAAGGCATCGCCGCCGCGCGCGCCCACGGCATGGCCACGCTGATCACCGACCACCACCTGCCCGGCGACGTGCTGCCCGAGGCGGACGTGATCGTGAACCCCAATCAGCCCGGCTGCGACTTTCCCAGCAAGGCGCTGGCCGGGGTCGGCGTGATGTTCTACGTCATGCTCGCGCTGCGCGCCGAACTGCGCGAGCGCGGCGCCTTCGCCGGGCAGGCCGAGCCCAACCTCGGCAACCTGCTGGACCTCGTCGCGCTCGGTACCGTGGCCGACGTGGTGCAGCTCGACCACAACAACCGCATCCTGGTTTCGCAGGGCCTGCAGCGCATGCGCGCCGGGCGCATGCAGCCGGGCGTGCGCGCCCTGTTCGCCGCCGCCGGGCGGGAACCGGAACGCGCCGCCAGCACCGACCTCGGTTTCCTCATCGGCCCGCGCCTGAACGCCGCCGGGCGTCTGTCCGACATGAGCCTGGGCATCGAATGCCTGATCACCGACGACCCGGGCCGTGCGCTCAACATCGCCCAGGAACTCGACAAGCTCAACCGCGAACGCCGCGCCATCGAAGCCGGCATGCAGGAAGACGCGCTCGCCCGCCTGGAAGACTTCGACGCCGCCGAATCGGCCAGCATCAGCCTCTACCAGCCGGACTGGCACCAGGGCGTGATCGGCATCGTCGCCGGACGCATCAAGGAACGCCTGCACCGCCCCACCATCGCCTTCGCCCCCGGCATGGACGGCGAGATCAAGGGCTCCGGGCGTTCGATTCCCGGCCTCCACCTGCGCGACGCGCTGGACCTGGTGAGCAAGCGCGAACCCGACCTCATCCTGCGCTTCGGCGGCCACGCCATGGCCGCCGGCCTGGCGATCCGCGCCGCGGATTTCGACCGCTTCCGCGCGGTGTTCGACGAAGTGGTCGCCGGCCTGGTCAGCCCGGCCGACCTCACCCGCCGCATGGACACCGACGGCGCGCTGGAATCCGGCTGGATGAGCCTGGAAGGCGCCCGCCTGATCGAACAGGACATCTGGGGCCAGGGCTTCCCCGCGCCGCTCTTCGACGACGTGTTCCGGGTCGAGAACCAGCGCCTGCTGAAGGACCGCCACCTCAAGCTGCAACTCGCCAAGGGCAGCACGCGCTATGAGGCGATCCGCTTCAACCACGCCGACGGCGCCCCGCCCGACCTGCGCGCCGCCTTCCGCCTGGGGATCAACGAATACAACGGGGTGTCCAGCGTGCAGCTGATGCTGGAGCACTTCGAGGCGGTGTGAGCACGGGGCGGAGCGGCCAGCTACCGAACCGCCCCTGCCCGCACATCAGGCCAGACGGAAACGGCTCACCGTCTGCTGCAAAGTCGTCGCCACCTCGCTCAGATTGCGCGCAGTCTCCGAGGCCTCGCGCACCGAGCGGTTGTTCTCTTCGGCCATCTGCGCAATGCGCTCCACGTTGCCGGCCACGTCATTGCTCGCCACCGTCTGCTCCTTGAGCGCATCGGAGATATCGTTGGCGTGACTCACGACCTTCGCGGCCCCGACCGCGATCCGCTCGATCACGTCACCCGCTTCGCTGGCCAGCGCCACACCCTGGTTGACCTGCTCGATGCTGTCGCGCATGGCGGTAACGGCCTGCCTCGTGCCGTCCTGGATTTGCCCGATCATGCCGGCGATCTCCTGCGTCGAGGTCGCGGTGCGCTCGGCCAGCTTGCGCACCTCGTCGGCCACCACGGCAAAGCCGCGGCCCTGCTCGCCGGCGCGTGCCGCCTCGATGGCGGCATTGAGCGCGAGCAGGTTGGTCTGCTCGGCGATCTCCTTGATCACGTTGACGATGGATGAGATCTCACCGGAGTGTTTCTCCAGGGCCTCGATTCCCGCTGCCGTACGCGTCACGCGCTCAGCGATCTGCTCGATGCTCTGCACGGTGCGTCCGAGCACCTGGGCACCCTGTTCGGCAATCTGACCCGACTCGCGCGCGATGCTCGCCGTCTCGCCAGCCCCCTCGGACACATGATTGATGCTCACGGTGAGCTCTTCGACGGCCGCTGCCATGCTCGACGAAGCCTCGCTCTGCTGGTCCGACGCATCCTCCAGCGCCTGAGCCGTGGCCGACAGCTGTTCGGCCGAACCGGCGAGCTCCTGGGCGCTTGACGAGATCTCGCCCAGCATGCCGCGCAACCGACCCTGCATGTCAGCGATCGCGCGCAGCAGCCCGGCAATCTCGTCCTTGCCGTCTGCATCGACCTGCACGGTCAGGTCGCCTTGGGCGGTCGCTTCGGTTACTTTCACGGCACCTCCCAGGCGCCGCGCGATGTTGCCGGAAATGGACAGTGCGACCAGCGCGGCCAACGCGGCCGCAAGCACTCCGCTGCCGACCAGGATGTAGAAGGTCTGGTCGGCCACTGCCGAGCTTTCCATCGCACGCAGATCCAGCAGGCGTCGTTCCTCGGCGATCACCTCGCGCACCAATGCGCGCAGCGCGTCCATCCTTTCCTTGCCGCGCTCGCTGGCCACCAGCGCCTCCATATCGGCGCGCGTCTGTTCGCCGCGGTCTATCGCCTTCCGCAGTTCCATCATCGGCTCCGCGGCCTGGCGCCGCCATTCCTCCGCCACCACACCGATGCGCTCCAGCCTCTGCTGCTGGCCCGGATTGCCGGCGGTGAAGTCGCGCGCATTCTTGAGCGCAGCGGCAAACTGTTCGATTCCGCCGACATAGCTGCTCAGAAAGCTCTCGCGCCCCGAAAGGGCGTAGCCGCGCACCCCGGTTTCCTTGCGCAGGACGCCTTCCAGCATCTCCTGCGTATCGAGCACCACCTCATAGGTGCGCCCGGTCGCTTCGTTTGCCGCAGCAAGCCGCGCGAAGCTACCGAGCGTCACGAACACCACGACCGCAATGACCAGAACAACCAGGCCAAATGCAGCGAACAGCTTCTGTCGTACCGTAAGCCCATTCATGACTCTGTCTCCTCTTATTGTCTGCCGCCCTTCAGGGATCTCTCTACTGACAGCGAACGGCTCCTTCAGTTTAGTCAAACACCATTTGCACGAATACACACCCGATGAAGCATCCGCCCCTCGTCCGGCCGCTGTCCTCGCAGTTGCGCAGGCAGGCCGCCCCTTCCCCGGTATAATCGCGGGTTTTCCGCATTTCCCCGGAGCCGCACCATGGAAGCCGAACGCCTCAACGCCATCGCCGAAAAACTGGCCGACCTCGCCGCGCGCGGCCGCGAACTGCGGAGGTATCTTTGACTACGATGCCAAGGCATCGAAGCTCGAAGAGGTAAACC
>JAUVWV010000156.1 GCA_030603925.1 Thauera sp.
CGACGATGAAGTCGATCGGCACGCTGCACGTGCCCTGGTAGAGCAACTGGTGGAAGGCGTGCTGGCCCACGGTCCCTGCGCCGCCCCACACCACCGGGGCGGTCGGCACGCGCGTGCAGCTGCCGTCGCGTAAGGTCCGCTTACCGTTGCTCTCCATTTCCAGCTGCTGCAGCCAGGCCGGGAAGTTGCGCAGACCATGGGCGTAGGGCAGCACCGCCAGGGTGTCGAGTGCGAGGAAATCGGCGTTCCACAGCCCGACCAGGCCCAGCAGCACCGGCAGGTTGTCGGCCAGTGCGCTGTCGCGGAAGTGCTCATCCATCGCGCGTGCGCCGGCCAGCAGTTCGTCGAAGCGCGTCTCGCCGATGGCGATCAGCAGCGGCAGGCCGATCGCCGACCACAGCGAATAGCGCCCGCCGACCCATTCGGCCATCGGCAGCAGACGGTCGTCCGCAATGCCGAAGGCGCGTGCCGCCGCGGTGGCGTTGGTGACCGCGATGAAATGCGCGCCGGGATCGCGCTGCGCGCCCAGTCCGGCCCGCAGCCAGTCGCGCGCGGCCTGAGCGTTGGCCAGCGTTTCGGCGGTGCCGAAGCTCTTCGAGGAAACGATGAACAGGGTTTCGGCCGGATCGGCGTCGGCGAGGGCCTCGTCGAGGTCCTGCGGATCGATGTTGGCGACGAAACGTACGCTCAGCCCCGCACTGTCCCGCACGCTGAACAGGGCATCGGCGGCCATGCGCGGCCCCAGGTCGGAGCCGCCGATGCCCAGGTTGATGATGCGCCGGATGGGGCGGCCGGTGGCGCCGTGCACCTGCCCGGCACGCAGCGCGCGCGCGAAATCGCGCATCCGTGCGGCGCAGCGCTGCACCTCCGCGCCATCGGCGGGCGGTGGCGGGCAGCTGCCGCGCAGCGCCATGTGCAGGGCGGCGCGACCTTCGGTGAAGTTCACCGGGTGGGCGCCGAACAGCGCGTCGATGCCTTCTTTCAGACGG
The DNA here is from genome assembly GCA_030603925.1 of Thauera sp. Lineage (GTDB taxonomy): Bacteria > Pseudomonadota > Gammaproteobacteria > Burkholderiales > Rhodocyclaceae > Pseudothauera. The sequence continues at coordinate 990 of JAUVWV010000156.1, forward strand.
GCCTCGCGTGCCAGCGCCAGCAGCGCGTCGAGGGCGGCGCGGTCGATGCGCTGGCGCGAGAAGTCGGCGAGGATGCCGCCGCCCTGGCGCGACAGGTCGGCAAAGCGCTGGGGATCGGCCGCGAACATCCCGGCCACGCGGCAGTTCGTCAGGCGCCGGGCGTGTTCGAGCAGTGCCTGCCAGGCGGGCAGGCGGTCGGGAGCGAGAAAGGCTTCAGTCACGTCGGTAGAGGCGGAAGATGTCGAGTTGCCGGCCGCCACCGCGGCGATGTTCCCACAGCAGCGTCCATTCCTGCGAGAGCTTGCGCGGCGCGGCGCGGCGGTCGTCATGCACCAGCAGCAGGCGGCAGGGGCTGCCGGCGGCGCGGACCGATTCCGGGCGCAGGCCGGCGAAATAGTCGAGCGAGACCCGGACGCCGTCGGACAGTCCGGTGGTGGCGATGCAGTCCGGGTGTTCGTCGGCCAGCACCAGGGCGAGCGACTCGGCCGGTGCGCGGTAGCTGCGCCCATGGTCGAACCAGGGCATCAGCAGGGTCACCGCGAGGCACCACAGCATGGTCATGCCGAGTGCCCAGTTGGCCGGGCCGCGCGCTGGCGAGCGCGGCAGGCGCCAGGCAAACAGCAGCCACGCGGCACAGATCGCGATGCCGAGCAGGGCCTGGACGAGCTCGCCACGCAGGACGAAGTCGGCGCCGTAGCGTTCGACGTGGCGCGCCAGGCCCGGGGGCCAGGCAAACACCTGCGCCGTCCAGCCCAACCACACCAGCAGGCCGAACACGGCGAAGGTCATCACGCCGAACCAGTCGAAGGCGTTCGCCGCGCCGCGCCGCAGATGCGGCACGCCGGCCGCGGCCAGCAGGACCAGCGGTGCGATGAGCGGCAGCAGGGTGGTCGGTTCGTCGCGGTTGATGAGGACGATCCAGCCGGCCGCCAGCACGCAGGCGGCGAGCGGCAGCAACAGGGGCAGCCCGCCCAGGCGCCGGCGTGCGTGCCACAGGGTCCAGAGGGCGATCGGCCACAGCGGCCAGGCGAACCAGCCGAATTCCTCGAGCAGCTTGCCGTATTCGGTGAGCGGCAGCGGCTCGGCGCCGAAGCGGCTCCAGTTGTCGCTCCACCACAGCTGGAAGAGTTCGGGATGGTGGTAGTGCAGGGCCAGCGGCCACAGCGCGCCCAGGGTGACCGCCAGGCACAGCCCGAGCAGCAGCGCGCCGCTGGCGCGCGGGGTGCGGCATTCCGGGCTGCCGAGCAGGACCAGCAGGAACAGCGGCAGGGTGAGCAGCACGCCCGAGGTGCCGGCGGCGAGGAAGGCCAGCGCGACCCCGAGTGCGGCCTGCAGGCCGCCGCTCACCGGTGCGGTGGCGACGCGCGCGAGCCCGGCGAGGGTGAGCGCCTGCATGGCCATCAGCGCCAGCATGGGCTGTGTCAGGTGTGCGTGGATGGCCAGGCCGAGGGTGCCCAGGGTGAGCAGCACGGCGGGCGTGCGGGTATGGCGCCCGTACAGGCGGTCGGCGGCCTGCGCGATCCACAGCAGGGCGAGCCCGGTGAACAGGGCGCTGGCGAGGCGTGCGCCGTCGTGCAACGGCAGCAGCCAGGCGAAGGCCTGGGCGAGCAGGGCGGCGGTCCAGTAGTACAGCGGCGGGAAGACCGTGCTGGGCTCGCCGGCGATGCGCGGCATCAGCAGGCCTTCGCCCTGCAGCATGCCGAGCACGGGGCCGAAGTGTGCGGCATCGTCGCCGCGCCAGGGATCGTGCCCGGTGAGCCCGACCAGAAGGTAGACGGCCGCAAGCACCACGAGCCCGACGGGGCCGAAGAGGCGTGGCATCAGTGGAGCGGACGGAGTGTGCGTGGCGATCATTCGGCGCGTGGTATGCAGGGGCCGCTGAAGACCCATGACCGGGGAATCAAGCCCCGGATTTTAGCCGTGTCGGGCGGCGAATGCCGGCCGTCACGGCGCGGACAACAAAAAAGGCAGCCGTGGCTGCCTTCCTTGCGGAATGTCGTCCGGTCAGCCGAGGCGCTGGACGTTGCCGTACTTCTGGCGGAAGCGCTCGACGCGGCCGGCGGTGTCGACGATCTTCTGCTTGCCGGTGTAGAACGGGTGGCAGGCGGAGCACACTTCAACGTGCAGGGCGTCTTTGGCCATCGTGGAGCGGGTGGTGAAGGTATGGCCGCAGGAGCAGGTCACGGCCACTTCGGTGTACTTGGGATGGATGTCCGCTTTCATCTGGGTTCCTTGGTGCAGGCGGGCGGTGAATGTGGCCGCCCTGAGTGTTGAAAACGCATGATTATCCGGCAGTTTTCCGGAGATGGCAAGGTGCGTGGCACACGCCGCGCAGCGCCCGCGCTGCGCGGGTTAGCCCTGATGGGGCGATCCCGGATGGGAGATCTCCCAATGGGACCAGCCCTGATGCACCGGTCATCGGGGCTCCGCTACAGTCGCCCGCGATCATCGACGGTTGAGCGATGGCGAAAGGGAGACAAGGATGCGAGACACGGGTCGGACGGCTGTTGCGCTGCTGCGGCGCGGCGCACTGGTGGCGGGATTGTGCCTGCCGATGCTGGCAGGGGCGCAGGAAACCCTGAAGATCGGCGTGTCCGGTCCGTTCAGCGGCGGCAGTGCGCCGATGGGCAACAGCATGCGGCTCGGCATCCGCATGGCGGTGGAAGAGATCAATACCTACGTCGGCGGGGTGCTGGGGCGCCCGATCGAGCTGATCGAGCGCGACGACGAGGCCAATCCGGAGAAGGGCGCGGAGATCGCGCGCGAACTGGCCGAGCGCGAGAAGGTGGTGGCCACCGTCGGCATCGTCAATACCGGGGTGGGGCTGACCTCCATCGACACCTATCAGGCCGCCCGGGTGCCTCTGGTGGTCGCGGTGTCCACCGGGTCGGCACTCACGGCGCGGCACGCGCCGAGCAGCACCACCAGGAGTTACATCTTCCGGGTGTCGGCGCGCACCGAGGTGAGCAACCGCTTTCTCGCCCGCCATCTGGTGGAACAGCGCGACTTCAAGCGGATCGCCATACTTGCCGACGATACCGGCTATGGCGAGGCGGAGAAGGCCGATCTGGAAAAGGCGCTCGAACACTTCGGCCTGGCGCCGGTCACCGTACAGCGCTTTTCCATCGGCGACCGCGACATGAAAGCGCAGCTCGCTGCCGCGCAGGCCGCCGGCGCGCAGGCCGTGGTGATGTTCGGCATCGGCCCCGAACTGGCGGCGATTGCGCGCGACCGTGCGGCGCTGGGCTGGCAGGTGCCGCTGTTCGGCAGCTGGACGGTGCAGATGCGCAACTTCCTCGACCAGGCCGGCGCGGCCGGCGACGGCGTGATGGCGGTGCAGACCTTCATTCCGGGCAGCCAGAACACCCGCCATCGCCAGTTCGTTGCCGAGTTCGCGCGGCGCTACGGCGCGGATGCGATGGAGTCGGCGATGTCGGCCGCGCAGGGCTATGACGCAATGCGCATCCTGTTCAACGCGCTCGCGCTGGCCGGCAGCAGCGACGGCGAACGCATCCGCCAGGCGCTGGAAAGCCTGGAACGCGGCGTGGAGGGCGTGGTGACGACCTACATCCGCCCATTCACCGACGCCGACCACGATGCGATCACCGAGAACATGCTGGTGATGGGCGTGGTGCGCCGCGGACGCATCGAATACGCCTTCGAGGACGACGCGCGGCGCAGCTTCGCCCTGCGCCGCAAGGCCGCGGCGCCCTGAGCGCTGGCGTGGGCAGCGCCGCCCGCGGTGCACCGCAGGCGCGCCTCGCCTCGACTACAATGGCGGCCCTCTGCATCGAATCGGAAACGCCGTCTTGCGTCTGCTGCTCGCGCCCATGGAAGGGCTGCTCGACCACGCCCTGCGCGACGTACTCACCCGCGTCGGAGGGTACGACCTCGCGGTCACCGAGTTCGCCCGGGTGTCGGGCACCGTCCTGCCGAAGCGCTTTTTCCGCCGCATCAGCCCGGAGCTGGCCGGCGGCGGGCGGACCCTGGCCGGCACGCCGGTGCGGGTGCAGTTGCTCGGCGCCGATCCGCAGCTGATGGCCGAGAGTGCCGCCGTGCTGGCCGCGCTCGGGCCGTCGGGGGTGGATCTGAACTTCGGCTGCCCGGCGCCCACGGTGAATCGCCACCGTGGCGGCGCCGTACTGCTCGACGAACCCGAGACGCTCCACCGCATCGCCTGTGCGGTGCGGCGCAGCCTGCCCGCCGGGATGCCCTTCAGCGCCAAGATGCGGCTTGGTGTGAACGACACCGGACGTGCGCTGGACTGCGCGCGCGCACTGGCCGACGGTGGCGTGGACGAACTGGTGGTGCATGCGCGCACCCGTCAGGAGGGCTATCGCCCGCCGGCGCACTGGGAATGGGTGGGACGCATTGCCGGGGCGGTGGCCGTGCCGGTGGTGGCCAACGGCGAAGTGTGGACCGCCGACGACTGGCAGCGCTGCCGGGCGGTGAGCGGCGCGCAGGACGTCATGCTGGGGCGCGGCGCGGTGTCTGACCCCTTTCTCGCGCGCCGCATCCGTGCCGGCCTGCCGGGCGCGGCGGCGCATGACCCGGCCCTGCGCAGCGCGGAATGGGCCGAGCTGGCCCCCTTGCTGGCGCGTTTCTGGCAGCTCGTGCAGGCGCGCGTCGAAGGGCGCCACGCGCCCGGCCGCCTCAAGCAGTGGGTGGGTCTGCTGCGCCGCAGCTATCCTGACGCGCAGCAGTTGTTCGACGCCCTGCGCACCCTGCGCCAGCCGCAGGAAGTCGACGCCGTGCTGGTGCGACACGGTATCCTTGCCGCATCCGAGCCGCTCGCGGCCTGACACATCGACCCCGGTCCCCCCTTTGAGTTACGCCAATTCCCGCATTCCCACCAGCGCCCAGCAGGGCGTGCACGAGCGCCTCGTCCGCCTGGTCGAACGCCACCTCGCCGAGCCGTTCCGCAAGCCTTATGCGGACTACAACCGGGTGGCGGTCGACATCAGCCTGGCGGCCTGGGACGGCCGCGCGCCGCTGATCCTCGACGCCGGTTGCGGCGTCGGCCACAGCACCATCCAGCTTGCGCGACAATTCCCCGACCACTGGGTGATCGGCGTCGACCAGTCCGCCGACCGGCTGAACCGGCGCAAGCCCTATCCGGACGCGCTGCTGCCCGCCAACATGGTGTTCGTGCGCGCCGACCTGGTCGACTTCTGGCGCCTGCTCGACGATGCCGGCCTGCGCCTGGCGCGTCACTACGTGCTGTACCCCAATCCCTGGCCCAAGATCGGTCACCTGGCGCGCCGCTGGCATGCGCATCCGGTGTTTCCCTGGCTGGCCCGCCTGGGCGGCGTGCTCGAATGCCGCAGCAACTGGGATGTCTATATTGAAGAGTTCGCCCTTGCCCTGGGTATGACGAGCGGAAAGGCGGTGCCCTGGGAGACCTTCCAGGCCGAGGTGCCGCTGACCCCGTTCGAGCGCAAGTACCGCGATTCGGGTCAGACCCTGTACCGCCTGACCTGCGACCTGGGGGCGGGGCTGGCGGACACGCACAACGATTCAACAACCGGAGCACAGCGATGAACCAGCAAGAAATCGAGGTCCACCTTCTCAGCGACGACGAGTTCGAGGCGCTGGAGGAACTGCTCACCTCGGACGCAGTGCCCGAAGACTGCATGGACCTGGAGATGCTCGACGGCTTTCTGGCGGCGGTCATCGCCAGCCCGCACCCGATCGAACCGGGCGGTTGGCTGCCCGCCGTATGGAGCGCGCACGCCGACGAGGTGGCCTTCGGCTCGGGCCGGCAGATGCAGGAGGCGATCCGCCTGGTGCTGCGCTACCACAACGAACTGGTCGCCACGATCGGTGCCGAGGAGAGCTGGGAGCCGTTCTGCTATGCCACCGGCGAAGGCGACCAGCTGGCGATCGGCGAAGAGTGGATGGCCGGCTTCAGCCAGGGCCTCGAACTGTGGCCGGAAGCCTGGGAAGCGGCGGTGTCGGTCGATGACGCGGCCGCGGTGCGCGACGAGATCGCCGCGCTGGCGGCCACCTGGGGCGGCCCCGAGGCGGAGCAGGCCGATGAGGAAACGCGTCTGCAATGGCTGGAGGAAGCCGGCCAGGCGGTGGCGCGGATCCGCTCGCGCTGGCACTCCGCCGGTCTGGCCGGCCCGCAGCCGGTTGCGGTGGACATGCCGCGCGCGGCCGCGACCGGCGGCCCGGGGCGCAACGACCCGTGCCCGTGCGGCAGCGGCAAGAAGTACAAGAAGTGCTGCGGCGCGGAGAAGGCTTGAGCGAGGCTGCAGGCAGCGATCCCTGCACGCGCTGCGGCGCGTGCTGTGCCGCCTTCCGGGTGGATTTCCACCCGGCCGGCCTGGAAAGCCGCGAAGCGGGCGGCGTGCCCGATGCGCTGACCGTGCCGGTCACCCACCAGCTGGTGCGCATGCGCGGCACCGATACGGCAGCGCCGCGCTGCGTCGCGCTGCAGGGCGAGATCGGCGTCGCGGTACAGTGCGGCATCTACGCGCGTCGTCCGCCGCCGTGCCGCGACTTCGCCCCGTATGCCCCGCTGGGCATCGGCGATGCGGGCTGCGAGCGTGCGCGCAGGCGCCACGGCATGGCGCCTCTTCAGGGCGCCGAGTAGTCATCTTCCGACAAAATCAATTTCTGCAAAAGTTGTTGAATATCAACGGCTTGTAGCGTACGTCGAGCTTGATTTCGGCCATGGAGCGGCTAGAATCCGCGCGCCGAGTTCGATGGAGCGAGCGGTTTTCGGCCCTGCCGTGCGGGGCCGGGCACGGTCCGGTTGTCCGATCCCTTCGATCCGGTGGGCAGCCCGCCGGCCGGCCCTGGCGCATCCGAACGCGTGTCGGGCATGGAAACC
>JAUVWV010000026.1 GCA_030603925.1 Thauera sp.
GCAGCGCCAGCATGCCCGCGGCGAGTTCATCTGCACGCCGGGGCGACGCGGCGATGCGGTGTTCCTGCTGCTGGACGGGCGCGCGCGGGTATTCCTCGCCGGGGAGGGCAAGGAGCTGACGCTGGCCTTCCTGGAGCCGGGCGAGATCTTCTCCACCCACAGCCGGGCCTGGGTGGAGGCGGTCACCGACTGCCGGGTGCAGGTGGCCGACACCGCCAGCTTCCAGGCCCGTCTGCTGGGCGAGCCGCAACTCACCCCGGTGGTCATCCGCGTGCTTGCCCGCCTGCTCGCCGGCTCCATCGACGTCATCGAGAACCTCGCCTTCCGCGATGTGTCCGCCCGCCTGGCGAACTTCCTGCTGGGGCTGGCGCGCGAGATCGATCCGGCGCTGCCCGCGGGTCTGCGGGTGCCGCTGGCCTTGCGCAGCGAGGACATCGCCCGCCTGCTCGGCACCACCCGGCAGACCGTATCCTCGCTGATCGGCGAGCTGGTGCGCGAGGGCGTGCTGGCTCGCGACGGCCGGCGGGCCGTGCTGCTGTGCGATCCGGCGGCCTTGCTGCGGCGGGCCGGCGCGGGCGGATTGTCGGCTGGCTGACAGACGCAGCTGCCTGCGCACGGCGAGAATGCGCCATCGCCACCCACCGAGCAGATCCGCATGTCCGACGCCGAAAATGCCTACGCCACCGCACTGGCCGCTAACCCCTTCGCCCAGGCCCTCGAAGCGCCCGACCGCTACGTGAGCTTCTGCGGCATCGACTGCGACGGCAACGCCCGCCTGCTGATGCAGTACCTGCGCCGCCACATCGACGATCCGGCCAAGAACAACGCCTTCTGGGACAAGTTCCGCGACAAGCTGGAAGGGCGCAGCCCGGAGCGCTGCGACGAACTCTTCCTGGTGCACAGCTACATCAACATGATCCGCGAGCTGTTCGAGACCTGCGCCGACGACGAGGCGCTGGCGCTGCTGGAGAAGATCGAAGAAGAGTGCTGCTGACAGGGCCGCAGCCGATGCGCGATCATCGCGCAGGCGTCCGCCCGGGCCGCACACGTCTGCAGGAGCGCGCATCATCGTCCTCGCCAAGCTACTGTTCTATCTCGCCGCCGGCGCGCTGGTCGCGGCCGCCCTGCGCCGGGCGGTCCATCAGGCGATCCGTCGTGCGCTGGCTGCCCCGCGGGTGCGCGAAACGGCCGATCCGGCAGGCTGCGGGCTCGACTTCCACACCGTGCGCATTCCCACGGCAAATGCCCGTACGCTGCACGGCTGGCTGATTCCGGCTCCTTCCGCGGCAGTGCGCCCGACGCCTGCGGTGGTGGTGCTGCACGGCTGGGGCGGCAATGCGCAGATGATGCTGCCGCTGGCCGCGGCCTTGCACCGCGCGGGTTTCGCCGCCCTGTTCATCGATGCGCGCTGCCACGGCCTGTCGGACGACGACGATTTCGCTTCCCTGCCGCGCTTCGCCGAGGATGTCTCGCAGGCCTGCGACTGGCTGCGCGCGCATGCGAGCGACGCGGCGATCGACCCGACGCGCATCGCCCTGCTGGGGCATTCGGTGGGGGGCGGCGCGGTGCTGCTGGCCGCGGCCTGGCGGGGCGACCCGGCGGCCGTGGTAAGCGTCTCCGCCTTTGCCCATCCGGCCGAGATGATGCGGCGCTGGCTCGCCGGTAAGCGCATCCCGCCGCTGCTCGGACGCTATGTGCTGCGCCATGTGGAAGCCACCATCGGCCATCGTTTCGACGACATTGCCCCATTGCGGAGCATTGCGGCGCTGTCCTGCCCCGTTCTGGTGGTGCATGGCGCGCAGGACCCGGTCGTGCCGCCGGACGACGCACGCCGTCTGTACGCCGCTGCGGCGGGGCGGGGCGAGCTGCTGATCCTGCCCGGCGACCATGAATCCTTCGCCGATCTGCCGGGCGAGCTGCACGCAGTGACCGCTTTCCTCCGGCGCGCCTGCGTCCCTGGCGTTGCTCGGCCGCCTCCCGACAGAGCGCAGATCTGATTCACGATCAATATTCCGGTAACCTCTATTGCATACGCTGCGCACTCCTGTAGTATCGCGCTGCTGCGCCGATGGCGGCCGAGAAGGGGCGCCAGTGTGCGATCTCAGGGAATCTGCGAGGTGGCGCGCGTCTTGCTAAAGACATACGCGCAGGATCGGACCGGTCGCCGTTGCCGGCTGGCGGCAGGGCATGGGGCGGGCCGGGTGGCTCCGCCCATGTCGGATCACCCGGAAAGCGGAGGAATACGATGGGTGCAAGGGAAAGCCTCGTCCGCTGGGACGACAGCTTCAGCCTCGGGCTGGAGCAGATCGACGAGCAGCACAAGGTGTTGTTCGACATCATGAACCAATTGTGGTCGGCGATCGTGCGCCGTGCCGGCGGCGACGAGATGCTGCGCATCGTCGACGAGCTGGAGCACTACACAGTGTCGCACTTCCGTGCGGAAGAGGCCTTCATGCAGAACACCGGCTTCGCCGGTTTCGACGAGCACCGCCAGCTGCATGCCAACTTCGTCCAGCGCATCCGCAATGCGCGCAACGATATCCTGCAGGGCAAGCAGGTCAGTCTAGATCTGCTGCATTTCCTGCGCGACTGGCTGGTCCTGCACATCCAGGCCGAGGACCGTGCCTACGCGACGGCGTACGAGAACACCCGGCAGGGCGGCGGCGTGCTCGGCCGCTTCTTCGGCCGCTTCCTGCGCAAGTAGGCCTGTCCGGCACCGTCGCGTGCACGGCAGGCCGGCGGGCGTCCGCCTATGCTGTAGTGAATGCCCGCGGGGCGCTGCAGCGGAGGATACAGCGATGCCGAAGCATGACGGGACGGCGGCGCGCATTGTCGATAGCGCCCTTGCGCTGGCCGAGCAGTGTGGCTGGGAGGCGGTGCGCCTGCACGATGTGGCGGCCGCCAGCGGCTTGAGCCTGGACGAGCTGCGGCAGCACTTCCGCGAGAAGGAGGATCTGGTCGAGGCCTGGTTCGACCGTGCCGATGCCGCGATGCTGCAGGCCGGCGCGGCGGCGGGCGTTCAGGATCTGCCGGCGCCCGAGCGCCTCGAACGGCTGCTCATGGCCTGGCTGGATGCCTTGGCACCGCATCGCCGGGTGACCCGGCAGATGATCCAGGGCAAGCTGGAGCCGGGGCATCTGCACATCCAGATTCCCGGTCTGCTGCGCGTCAGCCGCACGGTGCAGTGGTGGCGCGAGGCCGCCCACCGCGATGCGCGCTTCCTGCGGCGCGCGCTGGAGGAAAGCGTACTCACCAGCATTTACCTGATGAGCTTCGCGCGCTGGATGGCCGACGAATCCCCCGGCTCGGCCGACACGCGCCGCTTTCTCGCCCACAAGCTCGCCCTGGCGGCCCGTCTGGAGTGCCGCCTGTGTGCGCTGCGCCCGCGGGCGGTGCAGTCCTCCGCGGCGCCGCGTGCGACGGCGCATCCGCCGGCCAGCGATCCGGCGCAGTGAAACGGCGGCCGCGCGGCCGATGGATCCGCTGACCCATGCACTGAGCGGTGCCCTGGTGGTGCGCGCCAGCGCCCGCGAAGAGGCGTGTGCCGGACACCTGTTCGTGCGCCGGCGCATGGCCGCCGGCTGTGTTGCGGCGCTCTTCCCGGATATCGATTTCGCCCTGCGCCTGGTCGGCACGCTGGACTATCTGGCCTGGCACCAGGGTGTGACCCACTCGCTGCTCATGCTGCCGCTGTGGGCGTTGCTGCTGGCCGGCCTGTGCGCGCGCATCGGCGCCGCACCGGTACCCTGGCAGACCTGCTATCCGGCGTGTTGCCTGGGTATCGCCGCGCACATCGGCGGCGACCTGATCACGGCCTACGGCACCATGCTGTTCGCGCCGCTCAGTACGGCGCGCTACGCGCTGCCGCTGGCCTTCGTGGTCGATCCGTGGATCACCGCGATCCTGGCCGGCGGTGTGATCGCGGGGCTGACGGCGGCGCACGGACGGCATGCGGCGCTCGGTGCGCTGCTCGTGCTGGCGGCCTATCTCGGCGTGCAGGCCGAGCAGTCCCGCCGCGTGCATGCGCTGGCCGCCGCACAGGCTGCGGCCGCGCAGGCGCCGTTCGGCATCGATGTGCTGCCCCAGCCGTTCTTCGGCAACTGGCTGGCCGTGCTGCGCGAGGCGGAGGGCTATCGCATCGCGCGCCTCAAGCTGCACCCGGGCGGTCTGCCGCTGCCGGCGCGCCTGGGCGCCATCGACGCCGCCTACCATCCGCCGCAGCGCGCCGCGTGGCAGGCGCTGGCGCCGTTCGGCGCCGATCCGGCGGAGGCGTCCTTCGCCGCGCAGGCCTGGCAGCAGCCGGAGTTCGCCGGGTTCCGCCGCTTCGCCGTCCTGCCCGTACTCGAGCGGGTGGAGCACGACGCGGCCGCCTCCTGCGCCTGGTTCAAGGACCTGCGCTTCGAACTGCCCACCCTGACTCCGTCCTTCCGCTTCGCGGCCTGTCGCGCCACGGCCGACGGCAGCTGGCAGCTGCGCCGTGCGCGCGGCGCCCTGTGGCTGGACTGAAAGGGCGCTCAGACTTCCACGCGGAAGCCGACCTTCAGTTTGACCTGATAGTGGGCGACCTTGCCGTCGACGATGTGGCCGCGCAGCTCGCCGACCTCGAACCAGTCCATGTGCCGCACGCTCTGCGCCGCGGTCTCGATGGCGTTGCGGATGGCATCGTCGGTGCCGACGGTGGAGGAGCCGACCAGCTCCAGCAGCTTGTAGGTATGGGCGTTCATCGTGCGGCCTCCTGCGGTGGGGTGCGGCGCCGTGCGCGATGCGGGTGGCGCTGCATTCAGCCTATGCAGGAATCGTCGCGCTCGCCAAACCGATTGCGCGCCGCCGCGGTGCCGTCTCAGGCCGGTTCCACCCAGACGTGGCGCGCCACGGCGTGTTCGAGCGCGAGCTCGACATGCTCGCTCAGCACCACGGTCATCGGCTGCTGCTGCAGCACGCGCACCGGGTGGCTGCCGGACAGGCCGTAGGCGTGCAGCTGCTCGCGCTGCAGCGGATCGATCTCGTCGCCGAACTCGGCGATGCGCACCATGCGGCCCATCGGCGTGCCGGTCAGGCGGATCCGCGGGCCGGGGGGCGGGGTCGGGGGGGTCATGGCGGTGGCCTCAGAAGAACAAGCGCAGCACGAAGTTGAGAACGCCGCCTACCAGGAAGGCGGTGGGGACGATCATCGCCAGCATGGTCGCGGCGATGCGCAGGCCCTGTTCCTTGATGATCATCATCAGGCTGGCGACGCAGGGCACGAACAGGGTCAGGGTGACCATGCCGACCACCGCCTGCACCATGTCGAGCTGGTCCTGCAGCACGAACAGTCCGGTGGCGCCGAAGTCGCGCCGCAGGAAGCCCATCACGAAGGCGGCGCTGGCTTCGGCCGGCAGGCCCAGCCAGCCGGTGACCAGCGGTTCGCCGGCGCTGATGATCCACGGCAGCGCGCCGACCCGGTCGAGCACGAACATGATCAGCGTGCCGAGCAGGAACAAGGGGATCACCTCGACCAGGTACCACTTCAGGCGGCCGCCGGTCTTCTTCAGCACGTTGCCCAGTACCGGCATGCGCATCGGCGGCAGTTCGGTGACCAGCGGGATGCGCTTGCCGCTGATCACCTTGCTGGCGAGCCAGCCGGTGAACAACAGCACGCAGACGATGGCGGCGGTCCAGATCACGGTGGCGCCGAAGGAGATGCCGCCGAGCAGGCCGAGCACCACGCCGAGCTGGGCGGAGCAGGGGATGGCGAGGGCCATCAGGTAGGTGGTGATCAGGCGTTCGCGCCGCGTGTGCAGGATGCGCGTGGTGAGCGTGGCCATGGTCACGCAGCCCAGCCCCAGCACCATCGGCAGCACCGCGCGGCCGTTCAGGCCGATCGCCGCGAACATGCGGTTGGCAATCACCGACAGGCGGGCGAAATAGCCCGAGTCCTCGAGGATGCCGAAAGCCAGGAAGAAGGTGGTGACGATGGGCAGGATCAGCGCCAGGGCGTAGGTCATGCCCATGGTCCACAGGCCGTACTCGCCCACCAGCAGGTCGGACAGCCAGGGGATGGGCACGCTCTGCTCGACCAGGGCGGTGACCGCGGGATTGAGCACTTCGCCGAAGAAGTCCTCCTCCAGCAGGCCGACCAGCACGTCCGCGCCGAAGTAGCCGACGAAGAGGTATACCGCGTACAGCACGCCCAGCACCATCGGCCAGCCCCACAGGCGATGCACCGCGACGCGTCCGGCCAGCAGCGCCAGACTGCGGTCCCCGGCGTCGGCGTGGCGGGTGACGGTGCGTGCCAGGGTCTCGGCACCGGCGTTGCGCTCGCGTGCCAGGCGGGCCGGCGCGGTGTCGCGCCCCACCGCGGCGGTGAGTTGTGCCACCGCTTCGCGCACCGGCGCACCGCCGGACTGGGCGGCCAGCCAGGCGTCCACCTCCGGGTCGCGGCCGATCAGCAGGATCGCCAGGCCGCGTGCCGCCAGGCGCGGGTGCGGGGCATGCTCGGCGAGCAGCGCGGCAATGTGCTCGATCTCCTGCTCCAGGCTGGCGTCGTAGCGCAGCAGCGGTGCGGGCACCGCGGCCTGCGCGAAAGCCTCGGTGAGACGCGCGATGCCTTCGCCGCCGGTTGCCACGGTGGGCACCACCGGCACGCCGAGCACCTCGCCCAGGGCGGCCACATCGACGCTCACGCCGCGCGCCTTCGCCTCGTCGGTCATGTTGAGCGCCATCACCATGGGCACGCCCAGTTCGGCGAGCAGCGCGGTCAGGTTGAGGGTGCGGCGCATGTTCTTCGCGTCGCCGACCTGGATCAGGGTGCGCATGTCCTCGTTGAGCAGGGCGCGCATGGTGGCGCGCTCATCGTCGCTGCGCGCGGGCAGGGCGAGCACGCCCGGGGTGTCGAGCAGGGAGGCGCTGCGGTCGTGGCGCGGCACCGCGCGTGCCACTTCGACCGTGGTGCCGGGGTAGTTGGAGACGTTCACATAGGTGCCGGTGAGCCGGTGAAAGAGCACCGACTTGCCGACGTTGGGATGGCCGACCAGGGCGAGGGTGTGGGTCAGCGGGGCGGTTGCGGCAAGGGAGCTCACGATGCGTGCACCAGGAAAATCGAAGTGCAAATGATAATGGCTCGCAGATATGCCATTGCTGACCCAGATCAAGAAAGGGCCCTGTCGCGCAGTGCGGCCACTCAGCCGAGGCGACGGATGCCTGCCGGGCTACGGATGTGCGCGACGAGGCCCGCCACCCGGGCCCCTGCGATGCGCAGGCGCTCGTCCTGTACGCCGATGGCGCTCAGCAGCCGCTCCACGCGGGGCGGATCGGGGTGCAGGAGCTCCAGGGTTTCCAGCTGCAGGCCGTGGTCGTCGAGGCGTTCGGCGGGATGGCTGCCGGCGGGCCACTGGATGAGCGCGGGGGCGAGGCCGTCGAGCGGCGCGCGGCCGTCGGCCGGGATGCTGATCAGCCATTCCAGCGTACCGCGGCTCATTGCCTCGATGCCGCCCAGCGCTTCCGGGCTGCGTGCGGCGTCGGCATGGATGTCGGCGCTGCGCGCCACCCAGGCGGACAGCGCGGGCGCGGCGTCTTCGCCCAGTGCGTCGAGGCCGAACCAGCGCGCACGTCCGGGGTGCGGCGCGGCCGGGTCGATGGCGATCACTTCGAGGTAGGTGTGCGCGCCCAGGCGCAACAGCAGGTTGTGGGTGCCCATGCGCGGATGCTGGCCGCCGCCTTGTGGCGCAACGCCGAGGTGCTGCTTCACCCATGCCGCGCCGGCAGCGAGATCGGGTGCGGTGACGGCGAGATGGTCGATGCGGCAGGGGGGCATGCGGTGGGCTCCGGAAGGCGGTGGGATCACGCCGGATCTGCGGCGCTCGGCGCGCGGGTCAGCTCGTCCGCCGGCACCGGGTGGCCGAACAGATAGCCCTGGAAACCCCGGCAACCCTGCGCGGCGAGAAAGTCGCGCTGGGCGGGCGTCTCCACACCCTCGGCGACCACCTGCAGGTCCAGCGCATGCGCCAGCGTGATGATGGCGCGCGCGATCGCTGCGTCGTTCGGGTCGCAGAGCAGGTCGCGCACGAAGGAGCGGTCGATCTTCAGTTCGTCCAGCGGCAGCTGCTTGAGATAGGCGAGCGAGGAGTAGCCGGTGCCGAAGTCGTCGATCGAGAAGCCGACGCCGTAACGCTTCAGGGTGTGCATGCGGGCGACCACGTCGTCGATCCTGTCGAGCAGCAGGCTCTCGGTGATCTCCAGGCGCAGGCGCAGCGGATTGGCGCCGCTGCGTGCCAGGGTGTCGATGACCTGATCGGCGAATTCCGGGCGGCGGAACTGCACGGCGCTGACGTTGATGGACAGCATCCAGCCGGCGGTCTCCGGACGGGTGCTCCAGCGCTGCAACTGCTCGCAGGCCGACTCCAGCACCCAGGCGCCGAGCGGCAGGATCAGGGCGGTTTCCTCGGCCAGCGGGATGAACTCGTCCGGTGCGATCATGCCGCGCTGCGGATGCGCCCAGCGCAGCAGCGCCTCCGCGCCGAGGATGCGGCCGCCGGCGTCGACCTGCGGCTGGTAGTGCAGGGCGAACTGGCCGTGCTCCAGGCCGGCGCGCAGGTCGGCTTCCAGCGCCGTGCGCGCATTGAGCGCGGCCTGCATCTGCGGGTCGAAGAAGCTCATGCCGTTGCGTCCGGCCGCCTTCGCCTGGTACATCGCCAGATCGGCCTGCTTGAGCAGTTCGTCCACCCGCGCTTCGCGCCCGGCGAACACCGTGATGCCGATGCTGGGCGTACTGAAATGCGCACTGCCCGCCAGGCCGTAGGGCTGGCGCAGGGTGTCGAGGATCTTGTCGCCCACCGCGCGGGCGTGCGCGGCAGCTTCGGCGAGGCCGTGGCCGAGGTTGCCCAGCATGCAGACGAATTCGTCGCCGCCGAAGCGTGCCACGGTATCGCCTTCGCGCACGCAGTAGCCCAGCCGGTTGGCCACCTGAACCAGCAGCTGGTCGCCGGCATCGTGCCCCAGGGTGTCGTTGAGCGCCTTGAAATTGTCCAGGTCGATGAACAGCAGCGCGCCGTGTTCGCCGCTGCGCGTGCTGCTCACCAGTTGCTGCTGCAGACGGTCGATCAGCAGGCGGCGGTTGGCCAGGCCGGTGAGCGCATCGTAGAAGGCGAGCTGGCGGATCTCTTCCTCCATGCGCTTGCGCTGGGTGATGTCGGTCGAGATGCCACACAGGGCGTAGATGGTGCCGTCCTCGCGGCGCAGCGGCAGCTTGATCGACAGGTAGGTGCGGGTCTGGCGGCCGTCCGGGCTGACGTTGACCTCTTCCAGCTCGACCCGCTCGCCGCCTTCGATGACGCGCGCGTCGTTGCGGCGCAGGTTGCGCGCGGTGTCGGCGTCGAAGTACACCTCGTCGCCATTGCCGGCGAGTTGCTCAGGGGTGCAGCCGAACAGCTCGCGCACCTGCCGGTTGGCGTAGCGGTAGCGGTAGTCCGTGCCCTTGATGTAGATGTAGGCCTCGACACTGTCGAGGATGGTGGCGAGCTTGTTCTCGCTCTCGTGCAACTCGCTGGCCTGGCGTTGCAGGGCCTCGCGCTGCATGCGGTTCTCGTCGTGATAGCGCTTGAACAGGCCGCGCGACCAGCGCGAGAAGGCCAGCGAACCGCCCAGTGCGATGAGCAGGGCGAGGCCCACGGCGACGAGCTGGTTGAGCGACTTGCGCTGGTTGGCCGCCTCGGCCAGACGGCGCTCCTCGTCCAGGGTGGCGGTCAGATCCTCCTCGAACACGGTCGCCACCAGGATCCAGCCCCAGGGCTCCACGCTGCGGATCAGCGCACGCTTGCGGGCCGGCTTGCCGGTCTCCGGGTGCTGCCAGGCATAGCTCACCATGCCGCCGCCGGCCGCGGCCCGGGCGATCAGGCTGCGCAGGCCCGAGCGTACCGGCTCAGGCTGTTCGTCCAGGGCGCGTCCTTCCAGGACGGGATCGCCGGGCGAGAGCAGCGAGCGGCCTTCCCGGTCGAGTACGCCGAAGTAGCCGCTGCGACCGAAGCGCAGCGAGCGCAGGCGCTCGAGCGCTTCGCGTTGCTGGCGCAGGTCCCATTCGTAGGTGTAGTCGCCGGTACCGATCAGCCAGTCGTAGGGCGCGAAATGGCGCACATAGGCGAGCTTGTCGGCCATCCGCGCGGGGTCGTCCGGCCGGTACCAGCGGTAGCGCGAAAAACCCTGGCCGCGCGGCAGACCGGCCGCTTCGATGAGGCCGCGCATGATGAAATGCCCGGTGTCGTCCTGGTTGTCGGGCAGCAGACGGCCTTCGAACTGCGGCGCGGTAGGCAGCAGGATGAAGCGCCCGTCCATGCCGTCGATGAAGTAGTAGCCGCGGCCGTCGAAGAAACGCGCCGGGCGCAGCGCCTCGACGATCAGGCGCTGGACCTCCTGCGCCGGGCGCCGCGCGCTTTCCGCGCGGTGGATGCCCTCGGCGATATCGAGCGCCAGGTCGACCTGCTCGACCAGGTTGCGGCGCAGGATCTCCTCGGTGCGCGAGCGGGTGAACTCCAGATAGCTCACCGCCGAACTCATCTCCGCTTCGAGGCGCTCCTCGATCTGGCGGGTCACTGCCTCTTCCAGCCGGGTGATGGCGGCGCGCTGCTCGGCGATGTTCTGCCAGGTCGACAGGCTGCCGAACACCACCGTCAGCAGGGTCACGATGACCAGCGTGCCGATGAGATGCAGGCGGGGGACGGTACGGGCCTTGTCGGATAGACGCACGGCAGCGGATCGGCGGGAGCGGGATATGACCTAATGAATAGACCCATTCTAACCGCTGCCGGGCGCCGGCAATGCGACCTGCGTCGCACTGGACGGCTGGAGGTCGGCTCAGGAGCGGCGCGCGGAGGCTTCGCTGCCGCCCGGTTGCAGCGCGCGCAGGCGTGCCAGCAGGCCGATTACCAGCAGCGCGAAGGCCAGCCGCGCCCACAGGATGGCGGACAGGTCCGCGCCCAGCAGGAGGATCAGCAGGGTGTCCTCGATGAGGCTGTGGCACAGGCCGAGAAAACCCATGGTGAGGAAGATGTCGCGCCGCGACAGATGGCCGGCGCGCGCCTCGCGGATCAGCAGGCCGGCGCCGAAGCTGATCCCCAGCGTGGTACCGATGATGGTGACGTTGGCGGCCTCGCGTCCGATGCCGATGAGCTTGAGCACGGGGGTCAGCAACGCATGCATCAGGCGCTCGATGCCGAGTGCGCGCAGCAGGCGCAGCAAGGCCATCAGGGCAGCGATGATGCAGAACACCAGCGCCAGCATCTGCAGCTGTTCGAGCGCCCAGGCGGCCAGGCCGTCCTGCCCGGGCGAGGCTTGCCAGAGCATGCGGGCCGGCTGCTGCAGGGTATTGCTCGCGGCATAGCCGAGATTGAGCAGTGCGCCGAGCAGCAGCGCGCCGCCGATGCGCAGCCCCAGCGTGGCGCCCCAGCCCACGCCCGTGGCGCGCGCTACCGCGCCCTCCACCGGCAGCGAGTGCGCCACCAGGATCATGGTGCCCAGCACGCTCACCTGGGCCACGCTCAAGGGCGTGCCGGTGGCCAGGTCGGCATACACCACCAGTGCGGTGTAGATGTTGGTGAGCATCGCGGCGGCCCAGACGATGCCCATGCTGTCGGGCAGTCCGACCAGCGACATCAGCGGCGAGAGCGCATAGGCCAGCCAGGCTGTGGCGCCGGCCATGTCGAGCGCCTTGACCACCACCAGGGCCGGCACCATGACGCGCAGCAGGGCGAGATAGACCGTGCCCACCTCGCGCAGGAAATCGATGATCGCTCCGGCATTGAAACGGCGCTGCATGTGGTATCGGTGCTCCGTATGGTCCGGGGCCGCGGGGCGCGGCTGCGTGACTCATTGTAGCGAGCGGGCGGATAATGATTTCCGAAAGAGCGCGCCAGGCTTTTTCAGGAATTTCTTCTTTGCTGTCAGGACGAAATATTGTTTCCTGCTCCCGGAGTCATCATGCCTGCCCCAGCTCCCCGCCGCCCGTCGCTCGACCGCCTCGACCGGCGCATCCTGGCCGAACTGCAGCGTGACTGCAGCCTCACCAATGCGGCGCTCGCCGAGCGTGTCGGCCTGTCGCCGCCGGCCTGCCTGAAACGCGTGCGCCGGCTCACCGAAGCGGGGGTGATCGCGCGCCGGGTTGCGCTGCTCGCGCCCGACAGGCTGGGTCAGTGGCTGCACGTGGTGGTCGAGGTGCAGATGGAGCGCGACCGCAAGGATCTGTATCAGCAGTTCCTGCAGCGCGTGCACGCGGCTGCGGAGGTCAAGCAGTGCTACCAGGTCACCGGCGAGACGGACTTCATCCTCATCGTCGTGGTGCCGGACATGGACGCCTATGACCGCTTCTGCGACCGCGTGCTGTACGCCGACGGCAATCTGCGCAAGTTCCGCACGATGATCTCGCGCTTTCGCAACAAGTTCGACACCACGCTGGACATCGACGCGGCGTGCCCGGCCGATTGACGCCGCGTGCCGGCGCTACGCGCGTTCCAGGGCGCGCAGCGCCAGCGCCGGTTCGATGGGGCTGCCGCGCCCGCCCAGCAGGCGCGCAAGGATGCGTTCGGGAGACAGCACGACAAGGATGCCCTGTTCGCCGGCGGCGCTGTCCGGGCGCACCACCTGCTCGGCCAGCGCGGCTTCGCTCTGGTAGAGCTGGTTGACCGGGTCGATGCGCGCGTTGGCGACTTCCGGAATCTCGCCCAGGCGGTGCACCAGGATGCCGAAGGGTTCGCCGGCCCGCCCGCGCACCACGACGATCTGCCGGTAGCCATCCGCATCCACCGGGCGGCGCAAGCGCAGGTGGTCCTTCAGGTCGAGTACCAGTATCGGCCGGTCGCGGTACATGAATACGCCGTGCACGTGGGCGGGCAGGCCTGGGACCGAGGTCACGCCGCTGGCCTCCACGGCTTCGAGAACGGACGAGGAGACGATGCCCAGCCATTCATCGCCGATGAAGAAGGTGGCGATCTCGGTGCTGCCGCCCGCTACGCTGGCCTGGCGCAGGCGTGGCAGACGCAAGGGGGCGGGAGGCGGCACAGGGACATCGGTTTGCTGCGGCACTGCGGCAAGCGGCACGAAGACCAGCGCGGCCACGTCGTTGCGGTAGGCATCGCCGGCCGACTTGTATTCGCGATATCCGGCGGAGATGCGGACCCCCACCGCGTGGTAGTGGCCTTCCAGCGCATGGATGGTGGCGCTGTCGGTGCCGTTGGCGAGCTGGAACAGTTCTTCGGGCAAGGGCAGTTCGCTGCCGACGGGATGGCGTGCGCTGGTGCTGGCGATCACCCGCCGATTGCGCTCGGCGAACACCGCAAAGCTGCCGGGAAGAATCTCGCCGCGCGCGTTGCGGGGCAGGGCGTCGTGCAACATGGCGCGAAACTGCGGTTCCGCATCGAACACGATGCCGATGCCACCACAGGTTCCGTCGTGTGCCTCGTCCGTGATTGCCGCGGCGTAGATGTAGGTGTGGCGTTCGCGGTACAGCGGCGTCGGCGCGAAGGCGGAGACGACGTAGCTCTGGCTGTCGGCGGACGCGAGACAGCGGCGTACCCATTCCTCGCCGATCGCGCGGCCGATGCAGTCGGCGTAGTGTGGATTGGATACCGCAACCACGTGGCCGGCGGTATCGAACACCACCAGGTTGTCGTACACGGTGTACAGCGCATTGATCGCCTCCAGCACCTCGGTGATCGCGGCACGCGCTTCGTCCGGCATGTCGCCCAGGCGCGCAAGCCAGCGCGCAAAGGCGCTGGTGAGCGCCCACCAGCGGCAATCGTTGGCGCGCTCATAGAGATTGCGGTCCATGATGTCGATGGCCAGAGAGGCGAGGAAGCGGGTGTCGTCCAGAATGGACGAGACCACGGTTTCGTTGAGGTTGCCGATGGAGCGCTCGAATACGTCCGTGGTCTTCAGGCCGGTGTTGCCGATCTCCCACAACAGCACCTTGGAGAAGGCGTTGTTGGTCGGTACTTCGCTGCTGCTCTGGCGTACGTTGCCATTCCATACCGAACTGTTGAGCGCACGCTGGATCTGTTCGGCCTTGCGCGGGATGCTGCGCAGTGCATCGGAAAACAGGGTGGGACTGCGCATGACTGCGTCCACCACTTCGGCGGGCAGCCTGGCGAGGCGGTCGGTGCCTTGGTCGGCGAAGGCGTGCTCGAGCGGAATCATGGCGTGACCCATCCAGCCCGGCCCCATGTAGCCCTGGTAGCCCTGGGTCGGGCGGGTGGTCGCGAGGTACTCGCGCCCGCGGAAGTGCACGATGCCCCAGTCGCTGT
The DNA here is from genome assembly GCA_030603925.1 of Thauera sp. Lineage (GTDB taxonomy): Bacteria > Pseudomonadota > Gammaproteobacteria > Burkholderiales > Rhodocyclaceae > Pseudothauera. The sequence goes on from JAUVWV010000026.1 coordinate 14,265, forward strand.
CGAGTACCCGTTCCAGCGGCGCGCCCACGGGCAGGTGCTGCGGATCGCTGCTGGCGACCACTGCGCCCTCGTCGTCGAGCAGGGCGAGGACCGTCCAGTCGCGCGCTGTGCACAGATTGGCGAAGATGCGGCGGGTTTCGTTCTCGAAGCGAAAGCACAGGCAGAGCACCGCCAGCGGACTGCCGTCGGCTTCGGTGACGCGGTAGGCATAGATCAGTCCCGGACGTTCGTCGGCCAGCAGGTCCGAGCGGCGGAATGCCTCGACATAGGCGCCTTCCGTCTGCAGCGCCTCGCCTATCACCGGATCCGCCGAGCAGCGCACCGGGTTGCGCTCGTCCAGCTGCGCGAGTACCCGCCCGTCGGTGCCGAGCAGGATGATGTTGTGATACACCGAGTACTTGCGCACGTACTCGCGAAAGCGCTGCTCGATGCGCTGCCGATGTGCCGCACAGCACTGTGGGTCGTCACCGCGCGCGAGCAGTTCGCCCATGCAGCGGGCGAAACCGCGGATGTCCTCGTCCAGTGCAAGAAAGCCGATATCGGCGGTGCGCTCGAAGAGGTTGCGCACCATGATGTCCACCGCGACCTGGGCCTTGGACTTGAGTGCCTGCACGGTCTTGTTGCGGGTCTCGATGCCGAGGTGATTGAGCAGCTCGGCGGTGAGCGTGGCAAAGGCCTGGCGGGTGGCGCTCATGTCCGTGCCGGTTCCCGACAATTGCCCCAACAATGTCAGGTTGTCCCACACCGCCTGCAGGGTCTGCAGGGTCTCGCGGTACTCCTGCACTGCATCCATCTGCCGGATCAGGCCCGCCAGACTGTCGTCAAACTCTATGCCCTTGAAAATGCTCACCTATGCCTCCTCCGGTACGGTGGGTGAAAGCCCGGTGGCCATGCGGTCTGTCGCCGCTCGAGGCTCGTCGGGCGAGGGCGGCATGCGCTGCCGCCTGTCGCAATCCGTACAGAAAAGCAAAAAGCATTCCGATTGTTCGCATGGCGGCATGCGAAGTGGGCTGGGCGTACTGCGGTGCGTGCCGGCCGTCAGACTGGCGGTTAGCGTGATTCGCTGCGCGCCAGAATCGCCTCTGCCAGGCGCTCGATGCCGGCATTGTCCAGCGTGTCGGTGTCGAGCCGCAGCGCCTCGTCCAGACTGCGGAAGTTCTGCCCCTGCGAGCGGCGGTAGAGCGGGTCGTAGTGCAGGTCGATGAGTTCGGCGAACAGCGCGGAGAGTTCGCCGCGCCCGGCCCAGTCATCCCAGCGCGCCAGCGTCTCGTTGGCCTGCAGGCCCTTCAGGCGCGCCAGTGCGGCGCGCAGCGCGCTGCGGTCGTCGCCCAGCCAGGCGTAGTCGCGCAGCAGGTAGTCCAGCCGCGCCGCGCGGCTGGCCTCCAGCGCCACGCAACTGCCGGTACGCATGCGCTGGATCAGTGCTTCCGGCACGTGCAGCCTGCCGATCTTGCGGCTTTCCGCCTCGACGAACACCGGGCGGGCCGGATCGAAGTCGCGCAGGGCCGTGAACAGCGAGGTTTCGAAGGATTTCTGCGTCGGCTGGGGACGCCCGGGCATGCCGCCCAGCACCGAGCCGCGGTGGGCGGCCAGCCCTTCCAGATCGAGTACCTGCGCGCCGCGCTGCGCGAGAGTCTCCAGCACGCGGGTCTTGGCGCTGCCGGTGGGGCCGCAGATCACGCGGAACTGCAGGCGGGCGGGCAGCGTGTCGAGCTCGGCGACCACCATGCGGCGCCAGTTCTTGTAGCCGCCTTCGAGCTGGTGCGCGTCCCAGCCGACCATGCGCAACCAGGTCACGAAGGCGCCGCTGCGCTGGCCTCCGCGCCAGCAGTACACCAGCGGGCGCCAGCCCTTCGGCTTCTCTGCGAGCGGGCCGGCCAGGTGGCGGGCGATGTTCTCGGCCACCATCGCACCGCCGATGCGGCGCGCCTCGAAGGCGGAGCGCTGCTTGTACACGGTGCCGACGATGACGCGCTGCTGGTCGTCGAGGACCGGCAGGTTGAGGGCGCCGGGCAGATGATCCTCGGCGAACTCCGCGGGAGTGCGGGCGTCGATGACCTCGTCAAAGTCGGTGTGCTGTGCTACGGTCGCGATGCCTTTCTTCATTGCGTGCGGCACCCGCCGGGCGCCTCTTCCTCTGTTGAGTTTCATGGACCAGATCAGACTGACCCAATTCTCCCATGGCGGCGGATGTGGCTGCAAAATCGCGCCCGCCGTGCTGACCAGCCTGCTTGGCAGGATGCCGCCGGGCGTGCTGCCGCCCGAACTGCTGGTGGGGACCGAACATGCCGATGACGCGGCGGTGTATCGCCTCAACGAGCACCAGGCGGTGGTGGCGACCACCGACTTCTTCACGCCGATCGTCGACGATCCCTTCGACTTCGGCCGCATCGCCGCCACCAATGCGCTGTCCGATGTGTACGCCATGGGCGCGCGGCCGATCTTCGCGCTGGCCGTGGTCGGCATGCCGATCGACAAACTGCCGGCGGACGTCATCGGGCGCATCCTGGAAGGCGGCGCCTCGGTGTGCCGCGACGCTGCCATCCCGCTTGCCGGCGGGCATTCGATCGACGTGCTGGAGCCGATCTACGGCCTGGTCGGGCTGGGCGTGGTGGATCCGGCCAAGGTCAAGACCAACGCCGGGGCGCTGGCCGGCGACGTGCTGATCCTCACCAAGCCGCTGGGCGTCGGGATCCTCTCGGCGGGATTGAAGAAGGGCGTGCTGTCGCCCGGGGGCTACGGCGAGATGCTGCGCTGGACCACCACGCTGAACCGCGCCGGCGAACGGCTGGCGGAGATTGCCGGCGTGCATGCGATGACCGACGTCACCGGCTTCGGCCTGGCCGGGCATCTGCTGGAGGTGTGCCGCGCCTCGCAACTGGGGGCGGAACTGCGTTTCGCCGACTTGCCGCTGATCGACGAGGCCGTCCATCTGGTGCGCGAGCAGGGCATCGCAACCGGCGCCTCGGCGCGCAACTGGGCGAGCTACGGCGAGGCCGTGCACCTGGCGGCCGACGCCGCCGAATGGCAGCGCAAGCTGATCACCGACCCGCAGACCAGCGGCGGCCTGCTGGTGGCCTGCGCGCCGGACGCGGTGGATGCGGTGCTGCGCACGGTGCGCGAGGTGCAGGGTTCCGAGGCGCGGGTGATCGGCCGTCTGCTGGGCGGGGCAGCCGGGCTGCGGGTGCTGTAGGGCGGCTCAGCGCTGCGCGCGGCGCGCCGTACGCGCGCCGAGCAGGGGTTCGAGCTGCGGCCAGACATTGTCCAGGATCAGCGCCTGGGCTTCGGCGGTGGGGTGGATGCCGTCGGCCTGGAAGAGCTCCTTGCGTTCGGCGAAACCGTCGAGCAGGAAGGGCAGCAGGGCGGTGCGGTGCGCCGTGGCCACTTCCGCGAAGGTGGCGGCGAAGCGCCGGGTGTAGGCGGGACCGTAGTTCGGCGGCATCTGCATGCCGACCAGCAGCACGCGTGCGCCCGCCTGCTGGGCGGCGCTGACCATGGCGCCGAGGTTGTCCGCCAACAGGCTGGGCGGCAGGCCGCGCAGGCCGTCGTTGGCGCCCAGTTCGAGGATCAGCACCTGGGGCTGGTGGCGCTCCAGCGCGGCGGGCAGACGCGAGCGCCCGCCGGCCGAGGTTTCGCCGCTGACGCTGCCGTTGACCACCTGGTGCGGGAACCCTTCCTGCGCCAGCCGCGTCTGCAACAGGGTGGGCCAGGCCTCGCCGGCGCGCAGGCCGTAGCCGGCTGAAAGGCTGTCGCCCCAGACCAGGATGGTTGCCGCCTGTGCGGTACCCGAGAACAGGACGAACAAGAAGATCACCATGGATCGAAGCGGCATCGAGTTTTCCCCTCCAGTGCTGGAAGTGTCCGGTTTGAGCAAGTCGGTGGCGCTGGCCGAGGGCCAGGGCGAGTTGCACATTCTGCGCGAGATCGCGTTCTCGGTGGGAGCCGGCGAGTCGGTGGCCATCGTCGGGGCCTCCGGATCCGGCAAATCCACGCTGCTGGGATTGCTCGCCGGGCTGGATGTTCCCAGCGCCGGTGCGGTGCGCATCCTGGGCACCGATCTTTTCGCGCTCGACGAGGACGCGCGCGCTGCGCTGCGCGGCGAGGCGGTGGGCTTCGTCTTCCAGTCCTTCCAGCTGCTGCCGGCGCTCACCGCGCTGGAGAACGTGATGCTGCCGCTGGAACTGGCCGGCGCGGCGAATGCGCGCGAGGTGGCGCTGCAATGGCTGGAGCGGGTCGGCCTGAGCGGGCGCACCGGGCACTATCCCAAGCATCTGTCGGGCGGCGAGCAGCAGCGCGTGGCGCTGGCGCGGGCCTTTGCCGCCAGCCCGCGCCTGCTGCTCGCCGACGAGCCCACCGGCAACCTGGATGCGGCCACCGGCGCGGCGATCATCGAGCTGATGTTCGCGCTCAACCGCGAGGCCGGCACTACGCTGATCCTGGTGACCCACGACGAGGCGCTCGCCGCGCGCTGCGGACGCCGGCTGCGCATGCAGGCCGGGCGGCTGGAGGCGGAGTCCGCCGCAGCGCTCTGAGGCGGACGTTGCGCATACGCCGCACGGCGCCGTTGCAGCGCGCTCGGAAGGCGCATACTTCTGCAGCGCCGGAGGTACGCAGAAGTGACCGGCGAGTCGATGCGACAGTCTGCGGGGAGGGTGCCGAATGGCGCTTGCAGGGCTGAAACTATCCGAACTGATCAGTGCGCTCAGTCACGCGCTGGACATCACCGAGGGCCAGCCGGAAGGCCATTGCGTGCGCTGCTGCTGGATCGGCATGCATGTGGGGCGCGAGGTCGGCCTGCCGGAACATGCGCAGTGGGAGTTGTACTACACCCTGCTGCTGAAGGATCTGGGCTGCAGCAGCAACGCGGCGCGCATCTGCGAGCTCTACCTCACCGACGACCTCGCCTTCAAGCGCGACTTCAAGTGGGTCGATGGCAGCCTGCCCAAGGTGCTGAGCTTCGTGGTCGGCCACACCGGGCTGGAGGCCGGCCTGGCCGAGCGTTTCAAGGCCTTGCTGAGCATCGTGCGGCACGGCGACGAGGTGGCGCAGGAACTCATCCAGACGCGCTGCCAGCGCGGGGCGGAGATCGCCCGCCAGTTGCGCTTTCCCGAGGCGGTGGCGCGCGGCATCCATGCGCTCGACGAACACTGGGACGGCAGCGGGCGCCCGGAGGGTCTGAAGGGCGATGCGATTCCCGTGTACGCGCGCATTGCGCTGCTGGCCCAGGTGGTGGATGTGTTCCATTCGGTGGGCGGGCCGGAGGCGGTGCTGGCCGAGCTGCGCCAGCGCAGCGGCAGCTGGTTCGACCCGCGTCTGGTGAGCCTCTTCGAACGCGTGTGCGGGCGCGCCGGATTCTGGTCGATGCTGGCGTCCGCCCATCTGCCCGAGGCGGTGTACGCGCTGGAGCCCGGACGCTACGAGGTGCCGCTGGACGAGGACTACATGGACGAGATCGCCGCGGCCTTCGGCCAGGTGGTGGATGCGAAGAGTCCCTACACGGCTGGCCACAGTGCCCGGGTGGCGCTGTACACCGATCTGGTGGCCGCCGAACTCGGCCTCGACGAGGGGCGCCGCCGCTGGCTGCGGCGCGGTGCGCTGCTGCACGACGTGGGCAAGCTCGGGGTGAGCAACATGGTGCTCGACAAGCCGGGCAAGCTGGAGGACGCGGAGTGGGAGGCGGTGAAGCGCCACGCGGCCTACACCGAATCCATCCTCTCGCGCATCGCGCACTTCGGCGAACTGGCGCGCATCGCCGGCGCGCACCATGAACGCCTGGACGGGCGCGGCTATCCGCGCGGTCTGAAGGCGGACGAAATCGCGCTCGAGACGCGCATCATCACGGTGGCCGACATCTTCGACGCGATCACCGCCGAGCGCCCCTACCGCGGCGCCACCCCGGTACCGAAAACCCTGGAGATCATGGGCGAGCACGTCGGCAGCGCGATCGACGCACGTTGCTTCGATGCGCTGCGTCGCGTACTGCACAGGATTCCGGAAGCGGTGGCCTGAGAATGTGCGAGTAAGTCCACTGCGCGTGCGGATTGACCCGGCAACCGGATGACGTCCGGGCCGGGCAGCGGTCCGCCCGCTACGGCTTCCGTGCAGCTCCCGCACGCCGCCGGTTTGCCCTGGCGCGGGGCGAGCCGGCACAATGGCGCCCTTTCGACCAGGAATCCCGCCATGACCGAGGCCGCACCCACGTCCGTTCCCGCCGATCCGCTAGCCGAACTGGCCACGCCCGAAGCGCAGCGCCTCGCCGCGCGCATGGCGCAGGACGCCTTCGGCAAGGTCTTTCGCCTGACCCTGGAGGCGGATGACGCGGGGCGTGCGGGCGGCGTGGCCGCCCTGCACGCGGCGCTCGCCAACTGGGTCGCGGCGGGCGAGGGCGAGCAGGGCCCGGCGCTGCGCCTGGCGATGCTGCTCAGCGGTCTGGACCAGTGGGGCATGGCCTACAGCCGCGCCTTCGGCCTTGCCGCGCTGCCCGGACTCACCGAACTGGTCGGGGCCTTGCGCACCGGGCTGGACGAGCGCGCCGAGGCGCGCTTCCTGGCGCAGTTCGACGCGCTGGCGGCCGCCGAGGAGAACGCCATCGACTTCAAGATCGAACTGCGCCGCGCCATCCACCTGGCGCTGTGGCATGGCGCGCTGGCGGCCGACAGCCGCGACGAGGCCTTGCGCCTGGCGGGCGAACTGGGCAGCACCCTGCTGGCGGTGGCGCGCGACATGCCGGTGTTCGGCTGGCGTCTGGTGGCCGATGCGCTGGCGCACATCCAGATCCAGTGCCTGGCGCACGGCCTGGCCGGCGAGGGCATCGGACGCGAGGCCACCGAGGCCCTGTTCGCCGCGCTGGCGCGCGAGCTGCCGGAGGCGGTGCGCGACGCGGTAATGGCGCACGCCGCGCAGGCGGTGGTCGGCTGGCGCCAGGCCAACCGCCCGCACTGATCAGGCGACCCGGCCGGCCAGTGCGGCCGGGTCGTGTCCGGCAATCC
>JAUVWV010000187.1 GCA_030603925.1 Thauera sp.
CGCAGCCCGGCGCGGATGGCCGGCCACCGCATGGCGCACCACCGGCTGGTGGCGGGGGCGGGAGTGGATGCGTTGCAGGGCGCCCGTCATGATGGTCCTTGGGGAACGAAGTGTCGCCAAGGTAGGGGGCGGGGATTAAATCGGGCTTAAGGCGTTGTTGGGGTAGGTACGGTGCCGCCCTCAACGTTCCCGTCACCTGCAGTGGGCGTGGATCAGCGGGGGGCAGGCGCCATTAGGTGGTGATCCGCTCGCGGGTTTCGCGGGTCGGCGGCGACCTTTTCGTGGCTGGCCTGGGTGCTGAATTCCGCCAGGCCGCCGCCGGTGGCGACATAAGCGCCGCGACTGCTGAACGCCGGCACACGGCCCGTCATCGACCAGAAGGACGTATATCGTGGCAGGGCGCGGGTGGCGGATCAGGCTGCGGGAAGATGCAGTATCACCCGCAGCCCCCCTGCCGGTGAAGTCGCCAGTTCGACCGTGCCGCCATACAGCTGGGCGAGGTCGCGCACGATGGCCAGGCCCAGGCCGCTGCCCGGGGTCTGCTCATCGGCCCGCACGCCCCGTGCGAAGACCGCCTCGCGCGCATCTTCCGGCAGGCCGGGGCCGTCGTCGTCGATGACGATGCCGAGTTGTCCGGCGTGTACCGCAACGCTTGTGCTGACCTGGCTCTGCGCCCACTTGCAGGCGTTGTCGAGCAGGTTGCCGAGCATCTCCTGCAGGTCCTGTGCTTCACCGCGAAAGTGTGCGTCGGGCGTGCACTCGCCCAGCGCGATACGCAGCTGGCGTTCCTCATGCACGCGCGCCATGACCCGCAACAGGCCGGCCAGCACCGGCTGCACGGCGGTGCGCAGGCCCGGCATGCCCACCGCGGCGGCAGCGCGCGCGCGCGCGAGGTGGTGGTCCACCTGGGTGCGCGCCAGGGCGACCTGTTCGCGCACCAGTTCGGCGAGCGGCCCGGATTCCTGCGCGGCGGCGTTCGACAGCACCGCCAGCGGCGTCTTCACCGCATGGGCCAGGTTGCCGGCCTGGGTGCGGGCGCGCGCCACGACCTCCGCGCGGGCGGCCAGCGCGCCATTGAAGTCGTCCACCAGCGGTTGCAGCTCGCGCGGAAAGCGGCCCTCGATGGCGTTGGCGCGGCCGTCGCGCACCTGCGCCAGCGCGCGGCGCAATTCGGCCAGCGGGCGCAGCCCGATCAGTACCTGCACCACCGCAGCCAGTACCAGTCCGGCGGCCAGTACGGCGAGGGCGGCGCGCAGCTGGCCGGTGAAACGGGCCACCGGTTCGCTCAACAGCGTCTCGTCGGCCGCCACGATGAGGCGCCAGGCCTGCTCCGGGGTGTCGACCGGGCGGATCAGTCGTTCGAGCATCTGCAGCGGCCGCCGCTCGGGACCGGCGATGCGGTGGGTGTGCAGCTGACCGTCGTCCAGGGCGTCGTCGGGCACGTTCAGCACGGCGTCCCACAGCGAGCGCGAACGCAGCACACCGGGTGCGCTGGCGGCCGGCCCCTGGGCATCCACCTGCCAGTACAGGCCGCTGTAGGGACGGGTGAAGCGCGGGTCGCTCAGCGCGGCGGCGAGGCGCGGTGTTTCGCCATCGGTGAGCAGTGCGGCGGCCAGCTGGTCGAGATGGGTGCTCAGTTCGGCGTGGAACTGGCGTTCCAGATGGCGGTGGAAGAGTTGCGCCAGCCCCCAGCCGGCCACCGCCAGGGTGGCGAGGATCCACACCAGCGTGCCGGCCAGCAGGCGCAGGCGCAGGGTGCCGCGCCAGCCGCGGGGCTGCTGCGGCGCGTGGCTCATGCCGGGCACACCAGTCGGTAACCCAGCCCGCGCACGGTTTCGATCAGCTCCGGCGGCAGCTTCTTGCGCAGGCGGGCGATGAAGACTTCGATGGTGTTGGAGTCGCGGTCGTAGTCCTGCGCGTAAAGGTGTTCGACGAGTTCGGTGCGCGAGACGATCTGCCCGCGCCGGTGCATCAGGTAGGCGAGCAGGCGGAACTCGTGGCTGGTGAGCACCAGTGCCTGGCCGTCCACCGTCACCTGGCCGCGGCGGGTGTCCAGCACCACCGCACCGCAGGCGATCTCGGCGCTGGCCTGGCCGGCCGCGCGGCGGATCAGCGCGCGCAGGCGGGCGAGCAGTTCTTCCATGTGGAAGGGCTTGGTGAGGTAGTCGTCGGCGCCGGCGTCGATGCCGTCCACCTTCTCGTGCCAGGCGTCGCGTGCGGTGAGGATCAGCACCGGCATGCTGCGCCCGCCGCTGCGCCAGCGCCGCAGCACGCTCAGGCCGTCGAGCAGCGGCAGGCCGAGGTCGAGCACCACTGCGTCGTAGTTCTCCTGCTCGCCCTGGTAGAGGGCGTCGCGGCCGTTGTCCGCGGCGTCGACGGCGTAGCCGGCGGCCGTCAGTGCGGCGTGCAGTTGGGTGGCCAGGCGGGGTTCGTCTTCCACCAGCAGGATGCGCATCAGCGGACCTCCTCGCGCGTGCCCTTGCTGCGGCTGCGCAGCAGCGCACCGCTGCGGGCATCGACCTCCAGCTTGCGCACCCGGCCGCCGTCCTGCAGCAGCTTGATTTCGTAAATCCAGGTGCCGTGTTCCCGCTCCAGCTCCACTTCCAGCACCTGACCGGGGTATTCGCGTTCGAGCAGCGCCAGCACCTGACCCAGCGGCAGGACTTCGCCGGCTTCCAGCGCGCGGCGTGCACGCTCGTGGTCGCCCTCGCCGGCGTGGGCCGGGGTGACCAGCACGCAGAGAAGGCAGAGCAGAGCGGTTGCGGCGCGTGGGGTCATGGTCGGCGTCCCGGTCGAGCCCCGATGGCAGGGGGATGGCCCACTTTCTAGCACATCGCGGATGAACCGGGGATGAACGGCCGCTTAAGCCCGCATTCAGGCTGTTGTTTGCAGAATGCGCCCTCCCGACCGTGCTGCTGGAGAACGCGAACCATGAATGCCGCCATCCGAACCCTTGTCCTGAGCCTGTTGCTTGCACCGCCCGCGGTGGTGCAGGCGGCCGGCATCGATGCCCAGATCGAGCGCCTTGCGGGCGAGGCACGCGCCGCCGACCCGGCTTTCTCCGCGTTCTCGCTGGAGCGTGGGGCGGAACTGCATCAGCGCGCGTTCGCCGGCGGCAAGCCGGATACCCCGGCCTGCGCCACCTGTCACGGCAAGGACCCGCGGCAGGCCGGGCAGACGCGCACCGGCAAGCGCATCGATGCGATGGCGTCGTCGGTGTCGCCGGCGCGCTACGGCGACAGCGAAAAGGTCGAGAAGTGGTTCAAGCGCAACTGCCAGGAGGTGCTGGGGCGCGCATGAACGGCGCAGGAAAAGGGCGACTGGCTCGCCTACATGCGCAGCCGCTGAACCCATGGCCCGCAACCCGTCCGAATGGAGAACATGTCGATGAGCGCCTTGTACAAACCTTCCCGACTCAGGGCTGCGCTGTCCGTCCTGCTGGTACTGGGACCGGGCTTTTTCGTCCTCGACCGCGCGCTGGCCGGCGGCGGTCACTACTATCCGCCGGTGAGCGACCCGCTGGTGATCGAGGAGTGCGGCGGCTGCCACATGGCCTACCCGCCCTCGATGCTGCCGGCGCGCAGCTGGCAGGCCATGATGGCGTCGCTGGACCAGCACTTCGGCGACGACGCCAGCCTGCCCGCCGCCAGCGCGGCGCGCATCGAGCGCTATCTGATGTGGCACGCCGGGGATGCAGCCGGCAGCCGCCATGCCGGCAAGCTGCTGCGCGGCGTGTCGGCGTCGGCAGCCCCTCAGCGCATCTCCGAACTGCCCAAGTGGGTGCGCGAGCACCGCGAAGTGTCGCGCGCCGAATGGGCCGACCCCAAGGTTGGCTCCAAGGCCAACTGCCCGGCCTGTCACCGCGATGCCGAGCGCGGCTATTTCGATGACGACTGAGCGCCACCGAACCGCCGGGCGCGACATGAACGGCAGGTGAACGCGCCCTTCAGCATGGATTCAGCCGCCCCGGCGCACCATGCATCCACGGTCCCGCAAACGGGAACGCACCCACAACCCCCGAGAGGAGTACACATCATGCGCACCAGGATCCTTGTCACCACCCTTGCCGCCACCTTCATCGCTGCCGCCGGTCTGGGCGGCGCGGCACTGCTGGTGCCGTCCGCCCTGGCGCAGGGCGCCACCAGCCAGGCCGCCGGCGAGCTGAGCGCCGGCCAGATCATCCAGCGCCTGGAGGCCGAGGGCTATACCGCCATCGACAAGGTGGAACGCGAACGCGACTACGTCGAGGTGAAGGCCACCGACCCGCAGGGCAGGCGCGTGGAGCTGAAGCTCGACCCGGTCACCGGCCAGATCCTGAAGACCGAAACCAAGCAGGACAAGCGCAGCCGCGACGACGCCGCCACGGCGCCGCAGCGCTGAGATGCTGGGGCCACGGGCGGCGCTGCCGACCCGTGGCCCTGTTCTGCCAGATCCCGACTCATTCATCGATCGGAGACATCCATGCCTGCCATTCTCTGGGCCTTCGTGGCCTCCGTCGTCGCGCTGTGGGGGGTGGATGTTGCCACCACCGGCGCCGGCGCCGGCTCACTGCCCTGGGTGCTGCGCGAGCAGGGCCTGTACCTGTCCGGCCTGCTGTCGATTGCGCTCATGTCGCTGGCGATGGTGCTGGCCACCCGGCCCGCCTGGCTGGAGCGCCCGCTTGGTGGCATGGACCGCGCCTATCGGCTGCACAAGTGGGCGGGCATCCTGGCCGGGGTGTTCGCCCTGCTGCACTGGCTGGTCGAGATGTCCGACGACCTGATCAAGTCCCTTGTCGGCCGCGCCGGGCGTCCGCCCAAGGAGGAGTTCTCCGGTCTGCTGGAAAACCTGCGCGACGCCGGCGAGGAACTGGGCGAATTCGCCATCTATCTGGTGCTGGCGATGGTGCTGCTGGCGCTGTGGAAGCGCTTTCCCTACAAGTTCTGGCGCCATCTGCACCGGGCGATGCCGGCGCTGTACCTGATGCTGGCCTTTCACGCCGCGGTGCTGGCACCGCTGGACTGGTGGCGCCAGCCGCTGGGCCTGGCCATGGGCGCGCTGCTGCTGGCGGGCAGCGCAGCTGCGCTGCTGTCGCTGAGCGGGCGGGTCGGGCGCGGCCGGCAGTCGCACGGTCAGGTGGTGTCGGTGGCGCGTCCGGCGCCGGACGTGACCGAAGTGCTGTGCCGCCTGGACGGCGACTGGAGCGGCCATCGTGCCGGGCAGTTCGCCTTCGTCACCTTCGACCGTTTCGAGGGCGCGCATCCCTTCACCATCGCCAGTGCCGACCGGGGCGACCGCACGGTGAGCTTCCAGATCAAGGCGCTGGGCGATTACACCCGCAGCCTGCCGCAACGCCTGGCGGCCGGCATGCCGGTGACCGTGGAAGGGCCGTACGGGCGCTTCCAGCTTGAACGGCATGATCGCAAGGCGCGCCAGGTCTGGGTGGCCGGCGGCATCGGGGTGACTCCCTTCCTCGCCTGGCTGGCGGCCCTGCAGGCCGATCCGGCGTCCGCCCCGCGTGCCGATCTGCACTACTGCACCCGCGATGCCGGCCGCGATCCATTCGTCGAACGCCTGCGCGGCCTGTGTGCAGCCTTGCCGGCGGTGCGCCTGCACATCCATGACGCGGCACAAGGCGAGCACCTGAGCGCTGATCAGCTGGGGGCGGCAGGCGATGAGCAGCGGCGCCGCGCAGAAGTGTGGTTCTGTGGCCCGGTCGGGCTGGCGGAGCAGCTGCGCGCCGGGTTGGCCCGCTACGGCCGTTTCCGCTTCCATCAGGAGGCCTTTGAGATGCGTTGAGCGGTACCGCGCATCGCCCCGCCGGAACGCGAGCGGACCGGGCGCGTCCAACCCGCATCGGAGCGCGGCGGGGCACGGCATGCGGGCATTCTTGAGGGCGATTGCAACGGCGGCGGCCTGGATAGGCGGGATCATGTTCGGGCTGTGGGCAGGCATCGGCGTGGTGCGGGCGGCGGATGCGGAACTGCTGGCGGCGCTGCGCGAGGGCGGCACTGTGGTGCTGATCCGCCATGCCGCGACCGAGCCGGGGCTGGGCGATCCGCCGCAGTTCCGCCTGGATGAGTGCGACACCCAGCGCAACCTGTCGGCTGCCGGACGGGCGGATGCGCAACGCCTGGGCGAGGCGCTGCGCGCGGCCGGGGTGCCGCTGGGCGAGGTGCGCAGCAGCCGCTGGTGCCGCTGCCTGGACACCGCGCGGCTGGCCTTCGGCGATGTGGTCGAAGCGTGGCCGGTGCTCGACTCCTTTTTCGGCAATCCGGCCGAAGCTGCACCGCGCCGGGCGCAGATGCAGGCGGCCATGCGCGGCCTGCCGGCGCAGGCCAACTGGGTGTGGGTGACGCACCAGGTGAATATCAGCGCGCTGAGCGGGCTTTTTGCCGCCGCCGGCGAGATGATCGTGGTGCGCCCGTCCGCTGACGGCGTGGCGGTGGTGGGGCGCTGGCGCCCCTGAGGCGCGCGCCGCCCGTTCAGCCGCCGCGCAGCGACTGCATGATCGCTTCGGGGATGCGGTCGAGCGGCAGCACGCTGTCCACGCCGCCCAGCTTGATCGCTTCCTTGGGCATGCCGAACACCACGCAGGTCGATTCGTCCTCGGCGATGGTCGGCGCGCCGGCGTCGTGCATCTCCTTCAGGCCGCGTGCGCCGTCGTCGCCCATGCCGGTCATGATGATGCCGGTGGCGTTGCGCCCGGCAAACTTGGCGCAGGAGCGGAACAACACGTCCACCGAGGGACGGTGGCGATTGACCAGCGGACCGTCCACCACTTCGACGGTGTACTGCGCGCCGCTGCGCGCCACCATCATGTGCTTGCCGCCGGGGGCGATCAGCGCGCGCCCCGGGGTGAC
>JAUVWV010000139.1 GCA_030603925.1 Thauera sp.
GCCTGCCGGCGGCGATTTCGGCACGCATGCGCCGCCGGCAGGCTGCCTGTCCCGGCCACCCCGGAATACGGCGCGCCCAACGAAGCCCGCACCCCGGTATCATCACGCCTTTGCCGCCCCGCGGCCGGACCACCCCACCCACGATGAACCTGCTCCGGGCACTCGCCACCGTCAGCGGCATGACGCTCCTGTCGCGCATCCTCGGCTTCGTGCGCGACTTCGTCATCGCCCGCACCTTCGGTGCCGGGATGATGACCGACGCCTTCTTCGTCGCCTTCCGCCTACCCAACCTGCTGCGCCGCATGTTCGCCGAGGGCGCCTTCTCGCAGGCCTTCGTGCCCATTCTGGCGGAGTACAAGAACCGCCAGGGTGAAGACGCCACCCGTACCCTGATCAACCGCACCGCCACCCTGCTGGCGCTGGCCGTGGCCGTAGTGGCACTGCTGGGCATCATCGCCGCACCGCTGATCATCTACATCTCGGCCCCCGGCTTCTCGGCGGACGCCGACAAGTTCGCGCTGACCGTCGAACTCACCCGCATCACCTTCCCCTACATCCTCTTCATGGCGCTGGTGGCGCTCGCCGGCGGCATCCTCAACACCTGGAGCCGCTTCGCCATACCCGCCTTCACCCCGGTGCTGCTCAACCTCAGCTTCATCGGCATGGCGCTGTTCGCTGCGCCTTATTTCGACCCGCCGGTGCTGGCCCTGGCCTGGGCGGTGTTTCTCGGCGGCATCCTGCAACTGGCCCTGCAACTGCGCCCGTTGAAGAAGCTTGGCATGCTGCCGCGCTTCGACCTCAACCTGCAGGACCCCGGCGTACGGCGCATCCTGAAGCTGATGGCGCCCGCCCTGCTGGGCGTGTCGGTGAGCCAGATCTCGCTGCTGATCAACACCATCTTCGCCTCCTTCCTGCAAAGCGGCAGCGTCTCCTGGCTGTACTACGCCGACCGTCTGATGGAATTCCCCGCCGGGCTGCTGGGCGTGGCGCTGGGCACCATCCTGCTGCCCAGCCTTGCCAAACTGCACGCCGACGAACGCCGCGAGGACTTCTCCAGCCTGCTCGACTGGGGCCTGCGGCTGACCCTGCTGCTCACCCTGCCCGCCGCGCTGGCGCTGATGCTGCTGGCAGTGCCGCTGGTCGCCACGTTGTTCAACTACGGCGCCTTCACCGCCTCCGACGTGATGCACACCCGCCAGGCCCTGGTTGCCTACAGCGTCGGCCTCACCGGGCTGATCCTGGTGAAGGTGCTCGCGCCGGCCTTCTACGCCCGCCAGGACATCCGCACCCCGGTCAAGATCGCCCTCATCACCCTGGCCGCCACCCAGTTGATGAACCTCGCCTTCATCGTGCCGCTCAAGCATGCCGGGCTCGCGCTCTCCATCGGCCTCGCGGCCCTGCTCAACGCCGCCCTGCTCTACCGCGGCCTGCGCCGCCGTGGCGTGTACATGCCGCGGCCGGGCTGGGCGGGCTTCTTCGTCAAGCTGCTGGTGGCCATGGCGGTGATGGGTGCGGTGCTGTGGTTCGCCGCCGGCAGCAACGCGCTGTGGGTCGAGGAAGGTGGCATCGCCCGCGTGCTGCGCCTGGGCGGCGTGGTCGCCGCGGGCGGCGTGGCCTACTTCGCCACCCTGTTTGCGCTGGGCTTCCGCATCAAGGACTTCCGCCGCCGCGCAGCGGGCTGACGCAGGCTAGAATCTCCTTTCCATACCGATAAAAGGAGACCCGCCGATGAAACTCACCAGCCAGAGCTTTGCCGACGGCGCCCGCATCCCGGGCGAATTCGCCTTCTGCATCCCGGCTGCCGAAGGCCACGTCTGCCTCGGCGCCAACCACAACCCGCATCTGGCCTGGAGCGAGGTGCCGGCCGGCACCAAGTCCTTCGCACTGATCTGCCACGACCCCGACGTCCCCAGCCGCGGCGATGACGTCAACCAGGAAGGCCGCAGCGTTCCGGCCAGCCTGCCGCGGGTGGATTTCTTCCACTGGGTGATGGTGGACCTGCCCGCCGGACTGCGCGAAATTCCCGCGGGCAGCTTCTCGCAGGAAGTGGTGCCGGCCGGCAAACCCGGGCCCGACACCCTGCACGGCGCCCGCCACGGCATCAACGACTACACCGCCTGGTTTGCCGGCGACGACTCCATGGGCGGCGACTACCACGGCTACGACGGCCCCTGCCCGCCGTGGAACGACGAACTGCTGCACCACTACGTGTTCACGCTCTACGCGCTGGACGTGGCGCGCTGCGCGGTCGAGGGCAAGTTCGGCGGCGCCGACGTGCGCCGCGCCATCGAAGGCCATGTGCTGGCGCAGGCCAGTATCACCGGCACATACACGCTGAATCCGGCACTCCCCGGCTGAGCCGGACTCTCTCGAAGGCAGCCCGGCAGACCAGCCCGCATTTCTCGCACCAGCACGAGAAATGCGGGCTACGGACGGGTGAACTCGGGGATACGGAAACGTTTGCGGTAGGCACTCGGCGCCAGGCCTGTGGTACGTTTGAACAGGCGCCGGAAGAAGGCTGAATCCTCATAGCCGACCCGCCAGCTGATCTCATCGATCGACAGGTCGGTACGTTCCAGGCGGCGCTTGGCGTCCTCGACGCGCAGGCGCTGCGCGTAGGCGATCGGCGTGAGGCCGGTGGCCGTCGCAAAGCGCCGCTTGAAAGTGCGCTCCGCGAGCTTCGAGCGCCGGATCATCTCATCCACCGGATTGGCTACCGCGAAGTGCTCGGCGAGCCAGCGCTGCGCGCCACGAATCTCCCCGTCGCTGTGGTCGGTCTTGCCCTCGAAGACCATATAGGGCGTGAGTCCATCCTGATGCGATTGCAGCGCGAACAGCCGGGCGACCTCAAGGGCGGTCGTTGCGCCGGCGTGGCGCGCGATGAGATAAAGCACAAGGTCGTGCCAGCTCGTCGATGCGCCCGAACTCACCAGCTCCTCGCGCCGCCCGGAGATCACCAGAACGCGCTCCGGGTGGATCGTCACCGCCGGATAGGTGGCGGCGAAGGCCCGGGCGTAGCCGAAATGCACGGTCGCGTCCCGGCCGTCGAACAAACCCGTTTCCGCCAGCAGGAACACACCCGAACAGGCTGAGCAGAGCAGGGCCCCACGCTCATGCATCCTGTGCAGCCACTCGACCAGGCGCGGATAACGGCCCCGCTCCCAGCCTTGCGGACGCAGCAGCACCGACGGAACGATGACGACGTCGCTCGTCTCGATGGTGTCGATCGCGCGCTGCACCTCGATCGGCACGCCGCTCGCCAGCCCTAGCGCACCGGCCGCCTCACCGACGATTTCGACCCGAAACGGTGCGGGCGCACCGGCCGGAGCAATACCCATCAACGCAACCCCGTTCATCACGTCGAAAATTCCCGCGAGCGTAGACAGCACGGCATCGGGCAGCGCTACCAGGCTGACCTGGCAGGGACGCGCGGCGGAACGGCAAGGCGGGCTGGCCATCGTACGAAGTCCTCCCCGGTACCGGCGTACTGCGTGGCACGAACGGACCGATTCAAGGCGATTCCGGCTCTTCAGCGCGGTTCGCGCTGCTGCGATGATGGGTTCGCCGTACTCACCACCCGAAACTGCAGGTAAGGAGACTAACACCATGGACGCAGCCGTGATTGACCAAACCAAGCTGGAATCCTTCGTCACGCGGGCACTCGGGGACCTATCCTCCGCCTACGGCGGGGTGATGGTCAGCCTGGGGAGCAAGCTGGGCCTCTACAAGGCCATGTCGGGCACAGGTCCGATCAGCGCCGGGGAGCTCGCCTCCCGCGCGAGTTGCGCCGAGCGCTATGTGCGCGAGTGGTTGAACGCCCAGGCCGCGGGCGGCTACCTCGACTACCACCCGTTCAGCGACACTTACGAGCTGTCACCCGAGCAAGCCCTGGTTCTGGCCGACGAGGAGAGTCCTCTGTTCATCCCGCATGCCTGGCAGGTGCCGGCGTCGATGTGGTTCGACGAGGAAAAGACGCTCGAGGCGTTTCGCACTGGCCAAGGCGTGGCCTGGGGCGAGCACGATGGTCGCCTGCAGTGCGGTGTGGCGGCCTTCTACCGGAACGGCTACCGCGCCAGTCTGGTGCCGCAGTGGCTGCCCGCGCTCGACGGTGTCATTGAGCAACTCCAGGCGGGCATCGCCGTCGCCGACGTGGGCTGTGGTCACGGCCATTCGACCGTGCTGATGGCGAAGGCCTTCCCGCAGTCGCGCTTTCACGGCTTCGACGCGCACCCGGCCTCTATCGATGAAGCGCGCCGCAACGCGGCTCAGGCCGGTCTGGGCGCGCGGGTGAACTTCGAGGTGGCACGCGCCGTGGCCTACCCCGACCGGCAGTATGGACTGATCTGTTTCTTCGATTGCCTGCACGACATGGGCGACCCGGTTGCCGCGGCGCGCTACGCCGCCCGGGTTCTCGCACCCGGCGGAACGGTGATGCTGGTCGAACCGTTTGCCCACGACCGGGTCGAGCACAACCTCTCGCCGGTCGGACGGATGTACTACGCCGCATCGAGCACGATTTGCTGCGCGCATGCGATCTCCGAGGGTGGCGAACTCGTGCTCGGCGCGCAGGCCGGCGAAGCACGCCTTGCCGAGGTGTTCCGCAAGGCCGGGTTCACCCACTTCCGGCGCGCGGCAAAAACCCCCTTCAACCTGATCCTGGAGGTACGCCGCTGACCGTAGCGCGCTGCAGAGCCCCTCGAACTGTGCGGCATGACAAGGCGCCGGCCCGGGCGCGCAACCCGGCCCGGCCTGCCCTGACGCCGGGCGTCTGTCGAAGGGCTCGGCACGAACCGTACTTGACTGACAAGCCGCCCGGCAGGACCTCTGTAAACACGCCTAGTAACCGTCGGCAAGCCCTTCACGCCGCGGGTCGGCCGCGCCGATCCAGCCGCCTCGCGCGTCGCGCACGATGAGCGCCACGCCGCTGGTCAGGTCGCGCAACACCGGCTCGTGGCCGAACTGCTGCAGACGCTGGGCCAGATCGCGCCCGGCGGGGCTGTCTTCCACCTCTGTTGGGCCGTTGCGGCTGCCCGCGTGCGGACGGGCCAGGATGGCGTCCGGCGGCATTCGCCAGTCGAGCAGGCCGACCAGGGTGGCGGCGACATAGTTGATGATCGCGCTGCCGCCCGGTGAGCCGAGCACGGCGTGCAGGCTGCCGTCCGCGGCGAACACCAGCGTGGGCGCCATCGAACTGCGCGGGCGCTTGCCGGGACCGACGCGGTTGGGGTGATCGCCGCGTGCATCCTGCGGCTGGAAGGAGAAATCGGTGAGCTGGTTGTTGAGCAGGAAGCCATGCACCATGCGCCGGCTGCCGAAGGCGTCCTCGATGGAGGCGGTGAGCGCGACCGCGTTGCCGGCGGCATCGACAATGGAAAGGTGGGTGGTGGCCGGGCGCTCGGGGTGTTGCGCCTGCGCAGGCCCGCCGACGCCGTGCGGCGTACCGGGCTCGGCGCGCATCATGCTGCGGCGCGGATCGATCCGTGCCGCACGGCTGGCGAGGTATTCGGCGCCGAGCAGCTGCTGCGGCGTGAGCGGCATGGCGCGCGGGTCGGCATACCAGGCATCGCGGTCGGCAAAGGCGAGCCGACCGGCTTCGGCGAACAGATGGGTGCTGAAGGCCGAATCCGGGGCCAGATCGGGCAGCGGAAAGCCTTGCAGGATGCCCAGCATGGCGAGTACGGTGCCGCCGCCGGAACTGGGCGGCGGCATGCCGCAGACCCGCCACTGGCGGTAGGCGCCGCACAGGGCCTCGCGCCTGAGCGGGCGCCAGTCGGCCAGATCGCGCGGCGACAGGCGGCCGGGGTTGGGCTCGCGGACTACCGCAGCGGCGATGTCGGCGGCGAGCGACCCCTGGTAGAACACCTCCGCCCCCTCCTCCGCCACCTTGCGCAGCACGGCGGCCAACGCGGGATTGGTGAGCGTGCTGCCGACCGCGCGCGGCTGGCCTCCGGCGTCGTAGAACAGTGCGCGGGCCTGCGGATCGGCGGAAAGGAAACGGTCGCGCGCGATCAGCGCGTGCAGGCGCGGCGACACCGCAAAACCGTGCTCGGCCAGACGGATCGCGGGTTGCAGCAACTGCGCCCACGGCAGCTGGCCGTGCTCGGCGTGCACGGCGGCAAGCAAGCGCAGCAGGCCGGGAACACCGACCGCCCGGCCGCCCACCGCCGCGTCATGAAAGCCCATGCGCTCGCCGCCTTCCTTCAGGAACAGGCTTTCATCGACCGCAGCGGGCGCGCTTTCGCGCCCGTCCCAGGCCTGCAGGCTGCGGTCATGGGCGCGGTAGTGCAACAGGAAGGCGCCCCCACCGATGCCGGACGATTGAGGCTCGACCACGTTCAGCACCAGCGCGGCGGCGATGGCCGCATCGGCCGCACTGCCGCCGGCCCGCAAGATGGCCAGCGCGGCTTCGGTGGCGTGCGGGTTGGCGGTCACCGCCATGGCTTGCGCAGCACGCACCGCGGGACGGGCGGCGAAGCCGCTGGCGGCTTCGGGCTGGTGCGGGGTCTGCGCGGCCACGGGCAGCAGCCAGCAGGGCGCCAGCACGACGGCCAGGCGAAGGAATCCGGACGAGGTCATGACAGGCTCCGGGCAAAGTGCCGAGCCGCCATTATGTCTTGCTGATGAACTGCGGCAAGACCGGCGCGTGGCCGTTGGCAACCGGCACACCGGCCTTGCCGGCTGTCGTCCGGCTAAGGGTGCTGCGCTTGCGGCGGCAAGCGGCGCGCCAGCGCGGGCAGATTCAGCGCCGGATACGCGGGCAGACCGTCGCGCCAGGGACGGGCGACCTCGCCTTCGACCAGCGGGCGCAGGTAGCGCAACGCGGCCTCGGTCACATGCAGGCCGTCGGCGCGGATGAAGTGCGGCGGCACGCAGCGTTCCAGGTTGGCGATGGCGCGCACATCCACCGCCGCCACCGACCAGCGGTAGGGTTCGTCGGCTTCGCGCACGATGCCCGGCATCACCGCGTCGCGCCCGGCCAGGGCGTACTCGACCGCCGCCGCGCCCACCGCGCGGGCCTGTGCATGGTCGGTGGCGGACACCAGATGGCCGGCGGCACGCTGCAGGTAGTCGGGAATCGCCCAGTGGTGCTTGTAGCCCAGACGGGCATGGATCAGGCGGGCGATGCACTGGCCGGCGCCGCCCAGTTGCACATGCCCCTTGGCGTCGTGCGACTGCTCCATGACCAGGCTGCCGTCCGCACGGCGGATGCCTTCGGAGACCGTAACCGTGCAGTAGCCCAACCGCTCCACCACTTCCTGCACGCGGGCGAGGAAGCTTTCGTCGTCGAAGGGCACTTCCGGCATCAGGATGATGTGCGGCGGCGCATCCGCCTGACCGCCCGCAGCCAGCGCGGTGGCCGCGGCCAGCCAGCCGGCGTTGCGTCCCATCACCTCCATGACGAACACCCGGCCCTTGCGGCCCGACATGGCGGCAAGGTCCAGGCCGGCCTCGAGCATACCGGTGGCGACGAACTTGGCGGCGGAACCGAAGCCGGGCGAACAGTCGCTGCCTTCCAGGTCGTTGTCCACGGTTTTCGGCACCCCGATGGCGACCAGCGGATAGCCGCGTTCGCGCGCCGCAGCGGAAATCTTCGCCACGGTGTCCATCGAGCCGTTGCCGCCGTTGTAGAGGAAGTAGCCGATGTCGTGCGCGGCAAACACCGCAAACAGGCGGTCGTACTGGGCCGGGTTGTCGGCCGGGGCGTCGAGATCGAAGCGGCAGGAGCCGAAGGCCCCGCCCGGGGTGAGCGCCAGCGCCTGCAGCGCGGCTTCGTCCAGCGCCGCCGTATCCACCAGATCTTCGGCCAGGGCGCCGAGGATGCCGTGGCGCGCCCCGCAGACGGCGCCGATGCGCTCGGGATGACGGCGCGCCGTTTCGATCACCGCTGCGGCGGTGGCGTTGATCACCGCGGTCACGCCGCCGGATTGTGCGTAGAGAAGAGTGCGCCGGGTCATTGAAAACTCGTCAGGCGATGAGGGCGTAGTCCGGAAGGAGGCCGTAGGGCGGAATCCGCGAAGGGGCCCGCAGATCCCTGGAGAACGTTCCCGTATTGCGCTGCATCCGGGCTGCGCATGGGGCAGACCAAAACAAACGGCCGGCACGGGCACCCTGCCCGCCACCGGCCGCTGCGATGCTAAGGCAGCAGGATTACTTCAGTGCGTCGAAGGCGCGCGCGGTGATCTCGTCCACCGCGCCCAGGCCGGCGATCTTGCGCACCTTGGGCGCCCTGGCGTCACCCGAGGCGGCCCAACTGCTGTAGTACTCGACCAGCGGCTTGGTCTGCGCGTGGTACACCTGGAGACGCTTCAGCACGGTCTCCTCGCGGTCGTCGTCACGCTGGATCAGATCCTCGCCGGTGACGTCGTCCTTGCCCTCGACCTTGGGCGGGTTGTACTTGACGTGGTAGGTGCGACCGGAGGCCACATGCACGCGGCGGCCGCTCATGCGCTCGACGATCTCGCTGTCGGGCACGTCGATTTCCAGCACGAAGTCGAGCGGCACGCCGGCGTCCTTCATCGCGTCTGCCTGCGGGAGGGTGCGCGGGAAGCCGTCGAACATGTAGCCGGACTTGCAGTCGTCCTGCTGCAGGCGGTCCTTCACCAGGCCGATGATGATGTCGTCGGAGACCAGGCCGCCGGCGTCCATCACTTTCTTGGCCTCGATACCGAGCGGGGTGCCGGCCTTGACCGCGGCGCGCAGCATGTCGCCGGTGGAAATCTGCGGAATGCCGAACTTTTCCTTGATGAAGTTGGCCTGGGTTCCCTTGCCCGCGCCCGGCGGTCCCAACAGAA
>JAUVWV010000105.1 GCA_030603925.1 Thauera sp.
GCGTGCAACGCGGCCAGCCGGTGCTGGTTGGCACCACCTCGATCGAGACCAACGAGTTCCTCTCCGCACTGCTCAAGAAGGAAAAGATCGACCACCAGGTGCTCAACGCCAAGCAGCACGACCGCGAGGCGCAGATCGTCGCGGAGGCGGGGCGCCCGGGCGTGGTCACCATCGCCACCAACATGGCCGGTCGCGGTACCGACATCGTGCTGGGCGGCAATATCGACAAGCAGATCGCCGCGGTGCGTGCCGACGAGTCGCTCAGCGCAGCGCAGAAGGACGCGAAGATCGCCGGCCTGCGCGCCGACTGGCAGGCCCTGCACGAAAAGGTGGTGGCGGCCGGCGGCCTGCACATCATCGGCACCGAGCGCCACGAGTCGCGCCGCATCGACAACCAGCTGCGCGGGCGTTCCGGGCGCCAGGGCGACCCCGGCTCCAGCCGCTTCTTCCTGTCGCTGGAAGACCCGCTGATGAAGATCTTCGCCGGCGACCGCCTGAACGCGATCATGGTGCGCCTGAAGATGCCCGAGGGCGAGGCCATCGAACACGCCATGGTGACGCGTTCGCTGGAGTCCGCGCAGCGCAAGGTCGAGCAGCGCAACTTCGACATCCGCAAGCAGCTCCTCGAGTACGACGACGTCGCCAACGACCAGCGCAAGGTGATCTACCAGCAGCGCAACGAACTGCTGGAAACCGAGGACATCTCCGAGACCATCCTGGCGATGCGCCAGGGCGTGCTGCACGACGCCTTCCGCGTGTATGTGCCGGAGGACAGCGTCGAGGATCAGTGGGAGATCGCCGCGCTCGAGCAGATGCTCGCGTCCGACTACCTGCTCAAGCTGCCGGTCGGCGAGTGGCTGAAGGCCGAGCCCAATCTCGACGCGGAGGCCATGCTCAAGCGCATCCTCGATGCGGCCGAGGAGACTTACGCGGCGAAGACCGCGCTGGTCGACCCGACCGCCTGGCACCAGTTCGAACGCAATGTCATGCTGCAGAGCCTGGACAACCACTGGCGCGAGCACCTCGCGGCGCTCGACCACCTGCGCCAGGGCATTCACCTGCGCGGCTATGCGCAAAAGAACCCCAAGCAGGAGTACAAGCGCGAGGCCTTCGAGCTGTTCGAAACCCTGCTCGATACGGTACGCGTCGAAGTCAGCAAGCTGCTGATGACCGTGCAGGTACGCACCGAATCCCAGCTCGAGCAGGCCGAGGCGCCGCCCGAGGTCGAGAATGTGCAGTACCACCATGCCGATTACGATGAAGCGCTGGGTACGGCGAGCGCGGAGCGCGACGGACGCGCCCAGCCCGCGGTGGCCGGCCCCAAGGTCGGCCGCAACGACCCCTGCCCCTGCGGCTCGGGCAAGAAGTACAAGCATTGCCACGGCAAGCTGAGTTGAGCTGAACGGCGCGGGCCGAGCGCCGCTCGCACGACGCACGAACCATCCGGCGCCGCCGCGGCGCCGGTCGAATACAGGAGCCATCATGGCCGTCAATCTGAGCACTCCGAATCCCGCCGATCTGCGTCCGGTTGCGGGCGTGCGGCTGGGGGTGGCCGAAGCCGGCATCCGCAAGGCCAACCGGCGCGACCTGACGCTGATCGAACTTGCGCCGGGCAGCCGGGTTGCCGGCGTGTTCACCCGTAACCGCTTCTGCGCCGCGCCGGTCCAGGTGTGCAAGGCGCACCTGGACGGCAACGACATCCGCGCGCTGGTGATCAATACCGGCATTGCCAACGCAGGCACGGGCGAGGGCGGTCTGGCTGCGGCGCGCGAGACCTGCGCCGCCACCGCGCAGCGTTTCGGCATCGCCGCGCAACAGGTGTTGCCCTTCTCCACCGGGGTGATCCTCGAGCCGCTGCCGGTCGAGCGCCTGGTTGCCGGGCTGCCCGCCGCGCAGGCCGACCTGCGCGCCGACGGCTGGTTCGATGCGGCGCACGCCATCATGACCACCGACACGCTGGCGAAGGCGGTGTCGCGCACCGTCGAGGTGGGCGGCCGTCAGGTGACCATCACCGGCATGAGCAAGGGCGCCGGGATGATCAAGCCGAACATGGCCACCATGCTCGGTTTCATCGCCTGTGACGCTGCGCTCGCCCAGCCGCTGCTGGAGCGCCTGGTGCGCGAGGCGGCCGACGAGTCGTTCAACAGCATCACCGTCGATGGCGATACCTCGACCAACGATTCCTTCATCCTCATTGCCACCGGGCAGGCCGGCAATGCCGAGATCGTCGACGCCGCCGGCGCCGACTGGGAGGCGCTGCGCGCTGCGGTGATCGACGTCGCGGTGCGCCTGGCGCAGGCCATCGTACGCGACGGCGAGGGCGCGACCAAGTTCATGAGCATCGTCGTCGAGGGCGGCGCGCAGCGCGAGGAGTGCCGCAAGGTGGCGTATGCGGTGGCGCATTCGCCGCTGGTGAAGACGGCCTTTTTCGCCTCCGACCCCAACCTCGGGCGCATCCTCGCGGCGATCGGCTACGCCGGCATCGACGACCTCGACGTGAATGCGCTGAAGGTGTGGCTGGGCAACCCGGACGAGAGCGTAATGGTGGCGGAGCACGGCGGACGCGCGGCGAGCTACGTCGAGGCGGCGGGTGCGCGCATCATGGCGCACAGCGAGCTGAGCGTGCGCATCGACCTCGGCCGTGGGCAGGCCGCCGCCACCGTATGGACCTGCGATTTCTCCTACGACTACGTGAAGATCAACGCCGACTACCGCAGCTGATCGCCGCCCGCCCGCGTGGCGGGTGCCGATCGGCGCGGCGCTGCAGCGAGAGGGTTCATGAACGCGGTTGCCAGTGAGGACAAGAAGGGCGAGGCGCTCAAGCAGCAGCGCTTCCAGATGCTGGAAGACATCGCCAGCGAGATGTCGGGCGAGATCGTGTTTCCCAGCTACTTCGACGCGGTGCTGCGCCTGCGCAATGCACTGCGCGATCCCGACGTGCCCTTCGAGCGCATCGTTGCCCTGGTGCGCACCGAACCGATGACCTGCACCCGCCTGCTGCAGCAGGCCAATTCCGCGGCGCAAGGGGTGTCGCGCGAGGTGCGCGACATCGGTGCCGCCATCCAGCGCCTGGGCATCAACGCGGTGCGCAACGTCGCCCTCTCGGTGGCGATGACCCAGCTGGTGCGCTCCAAGGAGCTGGTGCCCTTCGCCCAGCTGTCCCGTACCCTCTGGCTGCACTCGCTGTACAGCGCGGCGGCCGCCGAAGTGCTGAGCGCCGAGCTGTCGCGCATCAATCCGGAGGAGGCGCTGTTTGCCGGGCTGATCCACGATCTGGGCGCCTTCTACATGCTCTATCGCGCCGCGCAGTATGAAGAGCTGCGCGAGCGGCCCGACACCGTGCGCTACCTGATCACCCAGTGGCACGAGAGCATCGGCGAAGCCTTGCTGTTCGCCCTCAAGCTCCCCGAGGCCTTTGTCGACGCGGTGCGCCACCACGACCAGCCGCGCCCCCCGCTGCGCGAGAACCCGCGCAACCTGGGCGAAATCGTGTACGCCGCGAACCTGCTCGCACGTGCCGAATTCGAATGGACCGAGGATCTGCCGGTCGAGCGTACGCTGGGCGAGCAGTATCTGGCGCTGGCGCCGCAGATCGAGGCGCGCTTCAAGGCCCTGCAGGCCGAGTACGCGGGCTGAGGACGCAGTCTGCGTATGCACGGCCGGGCGGAGGTGGAATGAGCACAGCGGCGGGAGACTGCGCGATCGCCAGCCACATCGGCGGCCGGGCCGAACAACAGGACTGTGCGGGTGCCTTCGGCCGCGCCGATGGGCGTTGCCAGCTGCTGGTCGTCGCCGACGGCATGGGCGGGCGCGAGGGCGGCGCCCGCGCGGCGCGCACGGTGGTCGAGGTCGCCGGCCGCCTGTGGGGCGACGGACGCAGCGCCGATGCGGATCCGCCCGCACTGCTCGATGCGCTCTGCAGGACCGCGCACGAGGAAATTCGCCGGATGGCGGGCGAGGGGGGCTCCACCGTGGCGGCGCTGATCGCGACCGCGGACCGGGCGTGGTGGGCGCACGTGGGCGACAGCCGGGTGTACGCCTTGCGCAGCGGCAAGGTGGTGCATCGTTCCGCAGACCATTCGCTGGTGCAGGCGCGGGTGCGTGATGGCACGCTCGCCGCGGACCAGGCGGCAACCCATCCGGACCAGCACAAGCTGCTGCGCGCACTCGGTGGCGAGGGCGACGCCAGTCCGGCGCACGGGCAGATGAAGCGGGCGCCCGATAGCGGATTCGTGCTGTGCACGGACGGCTTCTGGAGCGTCGTCGGCGACGAGGAAATGGGCGCGGTTGTGCGCGAGGCCTCGTCCGCCGAGGGATGTCAGCGCTGGGTGGAACGGGCCGCAGCGCGCGGCGGCGCGGGTGCGGACAATCTCACCCTGGCGGTGCTCGGGCCGGGCGCGCGCCGCGCGCGCCTGCAGTTGCGCCAGCTCTGGCCCCTGTATGCGGCGCTCGGCATTGCACTGGGCATGCTCCTGCTGCGCGTCTTCAAATGAGGATATCGAGTCGAATGAACCCTGCAATCTTGAGCGCCGGTGTGCTGGCCCTGCTTCTGCTGGCGGGGTGTGCGGCGCAGCCCGCAAAGGAGGCGCCGGCGCAGGCGTCCGCGGCCGACGAGGTGACGCAGCTGCCGCCCGCGGCGGAGGGCGAGGCGGTGAGGGTGCGCGACCTCGCCGGCATCGTCGAACTGCTGCAGGATGGCCGGATGACGGAGGCGAGGGCCGCATTGGGCGCCTACCTGGCGCGCGAACCGGGCAGTGGCGTAGCGCGCAACCTGGTGCAGCAGCTCGACAGCGATCCGGTTGCGCTGCTCGGGCCGGCCCACTTCGAGCACGTCGTGCAGCCCGGAGATACCCTGGGCGAGCTCGCCCGGCGTCATCTGGGCGACCCGCTGCGTTTCGTCGCGCTGGCGCGCTACAACGCGATCGCACGACCGAAGGCGCTGGTGGTCGGGCAGACGCTGAAGATTCCCGCCGAGCGCCGGACGAGCGGTGCGCCGCCGGCTGCCGCGAGTCCGGCGGGCGGCGCGGAGAGCGGCGATGGCTACCGCCGGCGCATCGAGGCCGACTTGCAGGCCGGGCGGATCGACGCGGCGCTCGCCCTGATCGCCGAGGCGCAGGCGCGCCGTCCGCCGGGCGGCGCCTGGCAGGCCTGGCTGGATCCGCTGTCGCGTCGCGCGCGCGCCCTCGGCCACCAGCAGCGCGGCATCGCGCTGATGCGCCAGGGGCGGCATGGTGCCGCCGACGAGGCCTTTGCGCAGGCGCTGGCCGAGCAGCCCGGGCTGGAGCCGGCACGCAGTCATCGCGCCGAACTGCGCGGCGCGCTGGTTGCGGGCTATCACGAGGCGGCGGTGGTGCACTACCGCAACCAGCAACTCGACGAGGCCATCGCCTTGTGGGACAAGGTGCTCAAACTGGATCCGGATTTCGAGCCGGCACAGGGCTACCGCACCCGTGCGCTGGAACTGAAGCGCCGCCTGCAGGCCCTGGAGCCGCGCTGAGCGGCATCCGGCGTACTCAGCCGCGTGGCTCGCTGTAGCGCTGCGGCGCCGGCGGAACGTCCATCATGCGGGTGGCCGGCGGGGCGGGTACATCGCTGCGCGCGACCTGGTTGCGCTTGGCCGAATGGCTGTCGAACATGCGTGCTTCGAGCGAATCGGCCATGGTGTTGTAGGCCGCGAAGAGCCGTTCGAATTCATCGTTGCGCTGCAGGCGGATGCGGCTGTCGAGCCGCCCCTGGGCGATCCGGCCGAGCGCCCGGCGCAGGATCTCGATCGGTATCGCCAGGCGCCGCGACAGGGCGTACGCACCGATGAACACGGTGACCAGGATCACCAGCAGCACGGCGCTCATGGCGGCCAGGGTGGTGCGGTTGGCGGCCGCCTGCGCGGCGGTCGACAGGCCCACCCTGAGCCGTCCGAGTTCGTGCTGCTGGTACTGGATGGGGGTGTCGAAGAGGAAGTGCGAGCCGCCCCGCCCGTCGTCCGCGGCATACACGTCCTGCCCGTCGCGCCGCAGCAGGTGGCGGCCGGGTGCCGGGGCCAGCCCGGCGGCGCCCGTCAGGTGGGCGTCCGAACTGGCCACCACGCGGCCTTCGCGGTCGCTGATCGACAGGTGCACGATCTCGCGGTTGAGCGCCATCTTGTCGACCAGCGCCTGGATCGCGATGGCGTCATTGAGCAGCAGATCTTCGGCGCTCTCGACCGCGAGCACGCGGGTCAGCGTGAGGCCGTAGTCGAAGGCCACGTTGGTCATGGCCTCGTTCTGCTTGTGATACACCACCCCCAGGCCGAGGGCCACGGTGATCGCCACCAGGGCGCTCATCACGGCTGTCCAGCGCACGCGGATGGGGATGATGCGGCGGCCGCTCCAGGCGCGCTCGCGCTCCGCCACGGTGTCGTCGATGCGGCGCAGATCCTCGATCAGTTCGGCGCCGCTCTGGTAGCGTTCGGCCGGATCCTTGGCCAGCAGGGTGCGGACCAGGTCGACGAGGGCGTCCGGGGTGGCGGGGTCCTGCGGCTTCAGCGGCGGGGCCGGTTCGCGAAGGATCTTCTTCAGCAGTTCATGCACGTTGCTGGTGCGGAAGGGGGTGTGGCCGGCCAGCAGCCAGTACAGCAGCACACCCAGCGCGTACAGATCGCTGCGCCCGTCGATCTCGCCGCCGCGGATCTGCTCGGGCGACATGTAGTGCGGCGTGCCGGCCACCGCCTCGCCGGCTTGCTCGCGCGCGCCAGCATCGGCGCGCAGCTGCGCGATGCCGAAATCCATCACCTTGACGTTGCCGCTGTCGCTGGTGACGGCGATGTTCTCCGGCTTGATGTCCTGGTGCACCACGCCCTGGCGGTGCGCGTAGTCCAGCGCGTCGGCGATCTGGATGGCGATGCGCAGCACGGTGCGCAGCGGCAGGCGGCCGGCGCGCTCGACGAAGCTCTCCAGCGTGGGGCCTTCGAGCAGTTCCATGGCGATGAAGGGCACGCCGTTGGTGTCGCCGACGTCGAAGATCGTGATGATCCCCGGGTGGGTCAGGGTGCCGGCGGCGCGCGCCTCGGAGAGGAAGCGGTAGCGGCATTCCTCGCGCTGGGCGTACTCCTCGCGCAGGGTCTTGATCGCCAGGATGCGGCGGATGCGCGGATCGTAACCGCGATGGATCACCGACATCGCCCCGCGCCCCAGTTCGCCGCGCAGGATGTAGCGCCCCAGAGTGGTCCGCGGTGCGCTCTTTTCAGAAGGCAAGCAGCACTCCTGCCGCGAGGGCCAGTACAAGCAGTGCGCCGCCCCACACCCAGGGCGGAATGCCGCGTGCGGGGGCGTCGTCGCCGGCGCGCGCCGCACCCGCATGGAAAACGAACTCGGCACGGCCGAAGCGCAGCCGGTCACCCTCGACGAGCGGGCCGTCGTGCGCCTTGGCGTCGTTGATGAAGGTGCCGTTGGTGGACAGCATGTTCAGCACCCGGTATTGCCCGTTGTCGTGCAGGATCCAGGCGTGCTGCGCGGAGACGCTGTCGTCCGGCAACACGATGTCGTTGTCCTCGCGCCGGCCGATCCGCGTCTTGCCGCGCTTGAGGACGAAGCGCTGGTCCGCGAAGGGTGGGGCAATGCCGACCAGCGCAGCACGGTCTAGGTCGCCCTCGACGTCGGCTGAGGGCGACGCGACCACCTCGGCGATCTCGTCGGGGTGGAACAGGATGGTGCCCTGCGGCCCGGTCCATTCACCCTTTGGGTCCTTGTGATCCTTGCCCACGATCGTACCGCCGTCCTCTGTAGTTCTTCACCAAGGTGAAAGTATGCCCGTTCCGGGGCGGGCGGACAACGATGAATGCAAATGCGCTAGCCTGCGGCGCCGCACAGAAACGGGCGTTTCCGACCGATGGCCGTGGACAGGGCGTCTCGCTTCGCTCAGCCGCCGCTCAGATGTGCTGCCGGAGTCTCCGTCGGTCATTCATTGCGCGGCCCGTGAATGGCGTTGGAATTACGTCGAAAGACGTATCCTCAATGCAGCACGCGCGGCATCGCCAGCATGAAGGGCGGAATCTCGGCGTCGAAGCGGTGGCCGTCCTCCGCCACCATCTGGTAGCTGCCGTGCATGGTGCCCACCGCGGTCGGGATGCTGGCGCCGCTGGTGTAGCTGAACTGCTGCCCCGGGGCGAGGACCGGCTGCTCGCCGATCACGCCCAGGCCGCGCACCTCCTGTGCCTTGCCGTGGCCGTCGGTGATCACCCAGTGGCGGCTGATCAGCTGGGCCGGAATGCTGCCGGTATTGGTGACGGTGATGTGATAGGCGAAGACATAGCGCTCGTCGTCCGGGTCCGATTGCTCGGCGACGTACTCGGCCACGGCCTCGATCTGGATGCGGTACTTGTCCGATGTGCTCACTTTGCGATCTGTGCTCCGGAAAGGGTGTCTGCCGGCGATGCAAGTTCCGCACCCGAACGGATTCAACCGCCGGGCCGGTGAACGGTAAAATAGCACTCTTTGTCCGGAATACCTGCCATGTCCGCTTTCGCCCTTACCGCGCTTTCCCCGCTCGACGGCCGCTACCACGCCAAGGTGGCTGGCCTGCGCGACCATTTTTCCGAACATGGCCTGATCCGCAATCGCGTGCGCGTCGAGATCGAGTGGCTGAAGGCCCTGGCGGCCGATCCGGCGCTCGCCGAGATCGCCCCCTTCTCGGCGGCCACGGTGGCCGAGCTGGATGCGGTGATGGGCGGTTTCGCGCCGGCCGACGGCGAGGCGGTGAAGGCCATCGAAGCCACCACGAACCATGACGTGAAGGCCATGGAGTACTGGCTGAAGAAGCGTCTCGGTCACAACGCCGAAGTGATGAAGGTGTCCGAATTCATCCATTTCGCGTGCACCTCCGAGGACATCAACAACACCTCGCACGCGCTGATGCTCAAGGAAGGGCGCGATGCGGTGCTGCTGCCCGCGCTGGACGCGGTGATCGCGCGTTTCCGTACGCTGGCCCATGATCTGGCCGCGTTGCCAATGCTCTCGCGCACCCACGGCCAGCCGGCCAGCCCGACCACGCTGGGCAAGGAGATGGCCAACATCGCCGCCCGCCTGCTGCGTGCCCGCGCGCAGATCGCCGCGGTGAGCCTGACCGCCAAGTTCAACGGCGCGGTGGGCAACTACAACGCCCACCTGTCGGCCTGGCCGGAATTCGACTGGGAGGGCTTCAACCGCCGCTTCATCGAATCGCTCGGCCTGGAGTTCAACCCCTACACCATCCAGATCGAGCCGCATGACGCGATGGCCGAGCTGTTCGACGCCATGGCGCGCAGCAACACCATCCTGATCGACGCCTGCCGCGACATCTGGATGTACATCTCGCTGGGCTACTTCAAGCAGAAGCTGAAGGAAGGCGAGGTGGGCTCCTCGACGATGCCGCACAAGGTCAACCCGATCGATTTCGAGAACGCCGAAGGCAACCTCGGCGTCGCCAACGCGGTGCTCAAGCATTTCTCCGAGAAGCTGCCGGTCTCCCGCATGCAGCGCGACCTTACCGACTCCACCGTGCTGCGCAACATGGGCGTGGGCTTCGGCCACACCGTGCTGGCGCTCGACAGCTGCCTGCGCGGGCTGAACAAGCTGGAAGCCGATCCGGCGCGCCTGGCCGCCGATCTGGCCGAGTGCTGGGAAGTGCTGGCCGAGCCGGTGCAGACCGTGATGCGCCGCTACGGGCTGGAGAACCCCTATGAGCAGCTGAAGGCGATGACCCGCGGCAAGGGCATCACCCGCGAGGCCCTGCACGAGTTCGTCGCTACGCTGGCGATTCCGCAGGGCGAGCGCGAGCGCCTGCTGGCGATGACGCCGGCGAGCTATGTCGGCAAGGCCGAGGAGCTGGCGCGCCGGATCTGACCCGTCCCGCCGGCCGGAGATGGTCCGGCAGCGTGTAGGAGCGGCCTTGGCCGCGATGCGGCGTCCGTTGTGCCACGGCTCGTATCGCGGGCAAGCCCGCTCCTGCCGGTGCCTTATCGAGTACGGAGAGAAACAAGCATGGCTTTCGCAGAGAACCTCAAACAACTCCCCGGCGTCTCCCATCTGGCGGCGCTCAATCTGCTGGACGAACATGGCGCGGTGCTCGCCACCATCGAGAACAAGCCCGGCCAGGCCGGTTCGCTGGCGGTGTACAACCACCTCGCGCAACTCTATGGCGCCATCGGCCCGGATGCCGCCGCGCGCGGGCTGGAGATCTACGCCGAGCATACCGAGGACGCGCGCGCCAACCCCGGTAAGCATCCCAACATCGACCGCCTGATCGGGCTGATCGAGCGCACCGAGACGCTGCGCGTGAAGCAGGTCTTCGCGGTCTGAGCGCTGCGCTGCAGATGCAGGAAAGAACAAGGGCGCCCGCGGGCGCCCTTGTCGTATCCGGAAGCGGTGGGGCTCAGACCACCGCCTCTTCCTTTTCCTTTTTCGGCTTGACGAACTGCTCGCGCGACACGCCCAGCCACATCACCAGCGGGCTGGCGACGAAGATCGACGAGTAGATGCCGAACATGATGCCGATGGTCAGCGCCAGGGCGAAGTAGTGCAGGGTCTCGCCGCCGAAGATGAGCATCGCCAGCACCATCATCATGGTGGAGCCGTGGGTGATCACGGTGCGCGAGATCATCGCGGTGATGGCGTGGTCGAGCACCTGCGGGGTACTCATGCCGCGCTTCTTCTTGAAGGTTTCGCGCACCCGGTCGAACACCACCACAGACTCATTCACCGAGTAGCCCAGCACCGCGAGCACGGCGGCCAGCACCGCCAGTGAGAATTCCCACTGGAAGAAGGCGAAGAAGCCCAGGATGATGATCACGTCGTGAAGGTTGGCGATGATGGCGGCCACCGCGAAGCGCCATTCGAATCGCAGCGCCAGGTAGATCATGATGCCCATGATCACCAGCAGCAGCGCCATGCCGCCGTCGGCAGCC
>JAUVWV010000038.1 GCA_030603925.1 Thauera sp.
CCGGGAGCTGCGGCCGATGTCCGGCGGGCGCTCGGGCGGCTCGCGCCGATCAACGAGCAGCTGGCTACCGCGGTGCGCGTGCAACTGGGGCGCGACAGCGCCCGGTTGCTGGTCGAACTCGAAGCCCATCGCGCCACCCTGGCCTGGCATGTGCTTGCCGCCTTTCTCGCGGCAGGGGTCTTTGCGGTGCTGACCGGCAGCTGGATGCTGCGCCCCCTGAAGGCCGTGGAGAATGCGATCGAGCGCCTGGGCGCGAGCCGCTTCGACGAAGCGGTGGAGATCGCCGGGCCGGCCGATATGCGGCGTCTGGGCCGGCGGCTGGACTGGCTGCGCCAGCGTCTGGCAGAACTGGAGGCCGACCGCGCGCGTTTGCTGCGCCACGTCTCGCACGAGCTGAAGACGCCGCTTGCCTCATTGCACGAAGGCATTGCGCTGCTCGACGAGCAGGTGGTCGGTGCGCTCAGTCGCGAGCAGCGCGAAGTGGTGGCGATTCTGGACAACAATGCCCGCGTGCTGCAGGCGCGCATCGAAAGCCTGCTCGGATACAACGCTGCGGTGTTCGACGCGCGGAGTCTGAAGCGGCGTAC
The DNA here is from genome assembly GCA_030603925.1 of Thauera sp. Lineage (GTDB taxonomy): Bacteria > Pseudomonadota > Gammaproteobacteria > Burkholderiales > Rhodocyclaceae > Pseudothauera. Next base: position 588 of record JAUVWV010000038.1, read on the forward strand.
GGTGGCGCTGGCGGACGTGCTCGAGAAGGTGCTTGCCGAGCAGCGCCTGCAACTGCAGGCGCGCGGACTGCGTGCCACGGTGAGCGGCGCGGCGCCGGATATCGACGCCGATCCGGACAAGCTGCAGATCGTGTTTGCGAACCTGATCGGAAATGCGCTGTCCTTCAGCCCCGACGGCGGCGAGATCCGCCTGGTACTGTCGCGCGTGCCCGGATGGGTGTGGGTCGATTGCATCGATCAAGGACTGGGCGTGCCGGTCGACGCGGCCGAGCGGATCTTCGAGCCCTTCTACCAGGGCCACCGGCAGCCGGCCGTGCCGCGCCATGGAAGCGGCCTGGGGCTGTCGATCGTGCGCGAGTTCGTGCTCGCCCACGGTGGTCGGGTGCGCCTGTTGCCGTCTGCGCGTGGAGCGCATTTCCGCGTGGAGCTGCCTCATGATTTCTGATCCCTCCGGCCGCAGGTACCCCGCACTGGTCCTGGCCGCGGCGCTGGTCGGGGGCGGGCTGGCCGGATGCGGCTTGCTCGGCCGGGCGGCGTCGCCCGAGCCGGCCACACCTGTCGCGGAGGACCCTCCCACCGAGCGCACGTCGCCGCCGCTCGCACGGCCTGCCTGCCCGCCGGCCGGTACGCGCGATCCGTCGCCAGTCGCGGCACTGCTTGCCTACTACGGCTCCCTGCGGGGCAGCGCGGAGCTCGCCTCGTTGCGCGCCCGAGCGCTGGCGGCGCCGGGCGAGGACGCGTTTGCGCGTATCTGTCAGGCGATGGTGCTGGGTATGCCGGGGAACTCGGCGGACCTGCCGCGTGCGCGCGCGCTGCTCGGAGCCGTGCTGGCCGCCGACGGAGAGGACGCCCTGGCGGTGCGGGCACTCGTGCATCTGCTGCTCGATAACGTCCTCGAACGCGAGCGCCTGGGGCGCCTGCACGAACGGCTCGATGCGCGTCTGCAGGCGAGCGAGCAGGCGCGCGCCGCACTGCAAAAGAAGCTCGAAGAGCTGACCGAGATCGAGCGCAGTCTGCCCCCGCCTCCGGCGCCGGACGCCACCTTGCCGTCACCGGCGGGGCCTGCGCCATGGAGAGAGGTCCAATGAAGTCCACTTTCCGGAACGACCCGCGCGGCGCGCACCTGTTGCTGGTCGATGACGACAACGATCTGCTCCGCCTGCTGTCGATGCGTCTGCGCGCGAACGGGTACCGCGTCAGCACTGCCGAGAGCGCCGAGGTCGCGCTCGCGCTGCTTGCCGTGGAGCATTTCGCGCTGGTGATCAGCGACGTGCGCCTGCCTGAGCGCGACGGCATGACGCTGTTCGACGATATCCGCAGCACCAACCCGGCGCTGCCGGTGATCCTGCTGACCGCCCATGGCACCATCCCCGACGCGGTCGAGGCCACCTCGCGCGGGGTGTTCGGCTATCTCACCAAACCATTCGACAGCACGGCGCTGCTCGACAAGATCGAGCAGGCGCTGCAGGTTGCCGGTGCGCCGCATGCGGCCGACGCGCAGCCGGACGAAGCGTGGCGCGAGGAGATCATCAGCCGCAGCAGCCGCATGAGCACCATACTCGACGAGGTTCGCCTGGTGGCCGCCTCGGATGCCAGCGTGCTGATCCGCGGCGACAGTGGCACTGGCAAGGAGTTGATCGCTCGCGCCATCCACCGCGTCAGTCAGCGCGCCGGGCGCCCCTTCGTGGCGATCAACTGCGGGGCGATCCCGGAGCCGCTACTGGAGTCCGAGTTGTTCGGCCACGTCCGCGGTGCGTTCACCGGTGCAGCCAGCGCGCGTAGCGGGCTGTTCGTTGCGGCCAACGGCGGCACGGTGTTCCTCGACGAGATCGGCGACATGCCGCTTGCGCTGCAGGTCAAGCTGCTGCGCGTGCTGCAGGAGCGCGCAGTACGCCCGGTGGGGGCGAGCCGTGCCGAGCCGATCGACGTGCGCATCCTGTCGGCTACCCACCGCGATCTGGACGCCGCGCTGACCACCGGTGAGTTTCGCGAGGATCTGTACTACCGCTTGAACGTGGTGAGTCTCATGCTGCCCACTCTGGACGAGCGGCGTGAGGACATCCCGCTGCTCGCCAAGCATTTCCTCGATACCCTGGCGCGCAAGTACCGCAAGACGCTGCACGGCTTCGCGCCGGAGGCGCTGGAGGCGCTATCCACGGCGCCCTGGCCGGGCAATGTGCGCCAGTTGCAGAACGTCGTCGAACAGGCCTGTGCACTCGCCACGACGCCGTTGATTCCACTGGCCCTGGTCGAGCGGGCGCTGCGCGTGCGCAGCATGGAAGTGCTCAGCTATGCGGAAGCCAAGCAGCGCTTCGAGCGCGACTACCTGATCCGTCTGCTGAAGCTCACCGATGGCAACGTGTCCGACGCCGCGCGGTTGGCGGACCGTAACCGCACCGAGTTCTACCGCCTGCTGCAGCGCCATGCCCTGGTGCCCAGTCTGTTTCGCAGCGAAGGCAAGGGCGCTCCTCAGGCGCCGTAGCGCCGCGCTGCCTCCACTGCCAGGCCGGCGCCGATGCTGCCGAACAGGTCGCCTTCCACGGCGCGCGCCTGCGGCAGTTCGGCGGCGATGCGGGCGCGCAGTTGCGGCACGCCGCTGGCGCCGCCGGTGAAGTACAGGGTGTCCACCTGCCCGCGGCGCAGGCCGGCCTGATCGAGCAAGGTGGCGACGCAGCCGCCGACCTGGTCCACCAGGCTGCGGGTGGCGCGGGTGAAGTCGTCCTGGCCGATGCTGTGGCGCAGGCCATCGGCCAGGCGGTCCAGCTGCAGCACCGCCTGCGGGGCGGTGGACAGCGCGATCTTGGCCGCCTCCACCTGCAGCGCCAGCCAGTGCCCTTCGCGCCGGCTCACCAGCCGGCACAGGCGGTCCAGTTCGGTGCGCGCCTCGGCGTCGCGGTAGATGTGCTGCAGGTCGGCCCAGGCCTGACGGCTGTAGGCGAAGTTGATGGTGTGCCAGGTGGCGAGCTGGAAGAACAGGCTGGAGGGAATCTCCGCGCCGTTCTTCATCCGCCCGCGGTAGCCGAGCAGCGGCATCACGCAGTCCAGGCTCAGTGCGCGGTCGAAGTCGGTGCCGCCGATGTGGATGCCGGCGTGGCCGAGCAGGTCGTCGGCGCGCTCCTCGCGCTGCGCGCGCTGCGGCGACAGGCGCACCAGCGAGAAGTCGGCGGTGCCGCCGCCGATGTCGGCCACCAGCACCAGTTCCTCGGTGCCGAGCGAGCGCTCGTAGTGCAGCGCGGCGCCGATCGGCTCGAACTGGAAGCTGACCTCGGCAAAGCCGACTTGGCGGGCGATGGCCGCCAGGGTGTCCTCGGCACGGCGGTCGGCAGTGGCGTCGTCGTCGACGAAATGCACCGGGCGGCCGAACACCGCGTGGTCGAACGTGCGTCCGGCACTGGCTTCCGCACGGCGCTTGAGTTCGCCGATAAAACTGGCGAGCAGGTCGCGGAAACGCAGCGCGCGGCCGTGCACCTCGGTCTGGCCGTCGATCAGGCTGCTGCCCAGGAGGCTCTTCAGGGCGCGCATCAGGCGGCCTTCGTAGCCTTCCAGATATTCCGCCAGCGCGGCGCGGCCGTAGGCGGTGCTGTCCTCGTCGGCGTTGAAGAACACCGCGGAGGGCAGGGTGGGCTTGTCGTCCTCCAGTGTCAGCAGTGCCGGCGCGCCGGGGCGCAGCCAGCCGACGGTGGAGTTGGAGGTGCCGAAATCGACGCCGCAGGCGCGGGCGGGCTGGTCCATGTGGGAGGCGGAAGCGGGGGCAAGGGCGTGATGCTACCCGAGGGCGCCGCCGGGTGGGCTATCTGATTCATCCTGAGACTGGATAGAATTACAGTCATGAACACATCCATCGAAGCGCCCGCCGCCGCGGCCACGGCCTGGCTGGACGCCCTCAACCCGGCGCAGCGCGAGGCCGTGGACTACGACGGCGCACGGCCGCTGCTGGTGATCGCCGGGGCCGGCACCGGCAAGACCAACACCCTGGCGCACCGCGTGGCGCGCCTCATCGCGGACGGTGCCGACCCTTCGCGCATCCTGCTGCTGACCTTCTCGCGCCGCGCTGCGGACGAGATGGGGCGGCGGGTGCGGCGCATCCTCGCGCGGGCTGCGGCCGACCATCCCTGGCTGGGGCAGGCCGCGCTGGAATGGTCCGGCACCTTCCACGGCATCGGCGCGCGCCTGCTGCGCGACTACGCCGGGCGCATCGGCCTGGACCCGGCCTTCACCATCCACGACCGCGAGGATTCGGCCGACCTGATGAACCTGGTGCGCCACGAGGCCGGCCTGTCCACCCGCGAGCGGCGCTTACCGCTCAAGGGCACCTGCCTGGCGATCTATTCCGCGGCGGTGAATACCGGCGCGCCGCTGGCCGAGGTGCTGCAGGCCAGCTTTCCCTGGTGTGCCGAATGGGAGGCCGAACTGAAGGCGCTGTTCCGCGCCTATGTCGCTGCCAAGCAGGCCCAGCAGGTGCTGGACTACGACGACCTCCTGCTCTACTGGGCGCACATGGTGGCCGAACCCGCGCTGGCGCAGGAGCTGGGGGCGCAGTTCAGCCATGTGCTGGTGGATGAATACCAGGACACCAACCCGCTGCAGGCGAAGATCCTGCTGGCGATGAAGCCGGACGGGCGCGGGCTCACCGTGGTGGGCGACGACGCGCAGGCGATCTACGCTTTTCGCGGCGCCACGGTGCGCAACATCCTGGACTTTCCCGCGCAGTTCGAGCCGCCCGCGCAGCGTATCACCCTGGCGCGCAACTACCGCTCCACCCAGCCCATTCTGGCCGCCGCGAATGCGGTGATCGCGCAGGCCGGCGAGCGCTTCGAGAAGGACTTGTGGAGCGAGCGCGCGTCCGATGCCCGGCCGCAACTGCTCAGCGTGCGCGACGAGGCCGACCAGGCCGCCTGCGTGGTGGCGCGCGTGCTGGCGCGGCGCGAGGAAGGCATGCAGCTCAAGCAGCAGGCGGTGCTGTTCCGCGCCGCCAGCCACAGCGCGCGGCTGGAGATGGAGCTCACCCGGCGCAACATTCCCTTCGTGAAGTTCGGCGGGCTGAAATTCCTCGAAGCCGCCCACGTCAAGGACGTGCTGGCGCTGGCGCGCTGGGTGGAGAACCTGCGCGACCGGGTGTCCGGCTTCCGGGTGCTGCAGCGCCTGCCCGGCATCGGCCCGAAGACCGCCGCCCGCCTGCTGGACAACCTCGCCGCCGCGCCGGCGGGCTGCGAACTGCTGGCCGAACAGCCGGTGCCGGAGACCGCGCGCGCCGGCTGGACGGCGTTTGCCGCGCTGGTGGCGCAGTTGCGCGCGCCCGACGCGCCGTGGCCGGCCAGCTTCGAACTGGCCTGCCGCTGGTACGAGGGCGAGATGCCGCGCCTTTATGACGATGCCGCGGTGCGCCAGGGCGACATCGCCCAGCTCGCGCGCATCGCCGCCACCTATCCCGGCCGCCAGCGCTTTCTCACCGAACTCACCCTGGACCCGCCCAACGCCACCAGCGACGAAGCCGGCATGCCGCTGCTCGACGAGGACTACCTGATCCTGTCCACCATGCACTCGGCCAAGGGCCAGGAATGGCGTGCGGTGAGCGTGCTCAACGTGGTGGACGGCTGCATCCCCTCGGATATCGCCACGCGCAGCACGCTGGAGATCGACGAGGAACGCCGCCTGCTCTACGTCGCCATGACCCGCGCCCGGGACCACCTCGAACTGCTGCTGCCGCAGCGCTTCTACGTCACCGGCCAGCAGGGCCTGGGCGACCGCCACGTGTATGCCGGGCGCACCCGCTTCATCACCAACCGCATGCTGGGCGGGTTCGAGCAGCTTTCCTGGCCGGAACCGCCGGCGGAACTGCGCGGCACGCCGGAGTCGCGCCAGGCCGCGCTGGATCTGGCAGCGAGGATGCGCGGGATGTGGGATTGAATCGCGGGCCGGGCGGCGGGACATGGCCGGGTAGGCGTGCAGGAGCGGCCTTGGCCGCGATACGGCGTCCGTTTTTCCGCGCCCCGCATCGCCGGCAAGCCCGCTCCTGCCAAGGACTTGTCCGTGTTCCGTTTACCCCGCCGGCGGGCCGGGGAACTCGGTGGCGAATTCCTCGTACGGCCGCCATTCGCCACGCACCCGGCCTTCCAGCGGATGGAAGCGCGACTTGAAGCCCATCTTCGGGCTTTCGCCGATCCAGTAACCCAGATACACGTAGGGCAGGTGCAGGCGCCGGCAGGCCTCGATCTGCCACAGGATGCCGTAGGTGCCGTAGCTGGCGTGGGCGACGTCGGGGTCGTAGAAGGTATACACGCTGGACAGCCCGTCGGTGAGCCGGTCGATCACGCTTACCATGCGCAGCACGCCTTGCTCGCGGAACTCCACCAGGCGGGTGTCTACATGGCTCTGCAGCAGGAAATGGCTGTACTGCTCGCGGTTGTCCTGGTCCATGCCACCGCCGGCGTGGCGCGAAGCCTGGTAGCGCTGGTACAGCGCGTAGTGTTCCTCCTGGAAGCCCAGCGGGCGCTCGCCGGCGACCAGTCCGGCATGGCGCAATGCGGCGCGGCGCTGGCTGCGGTCGGCCACGAAGCGGTTCACCGCCACGCGTACCGGCACGCAGGCGCGGCAGTTGTCGCAGTAGGGGCGGTAGGTGAAGGTGCCGCTGCGGCGAAAGCCGTTGCGCACCAGTTCGCTGTAGATGTGCGGATCGATCAGGTGGCCGGGGGTGGCGACCTGCGAGCGGGCCATGCGGTCGGGCAGGTAGGAACAGGCGTAGGGCGCTGTGGCGTAGAACTGGATCAGCGCATAGGGGTAGTCTTTCTGCATGGTCGTCCCCGGCTCTCCGTCGGTGTCGCCGGCGTCTTCAGCGCCAGTCGATCGCTTGTGCCGCCGCTGCCGGCCAGCGCCCCGCTGGCGGGCCCACGCGGGTCCAGTTCTCCAGTCCGGCGCTGAAGGCCGCGCGGCTGATCTCGCGCGCGCCCATCGACAGCAGATGCGGCGTTGTCATCTGGCAATCTATCACGGCGAAATTGCGTGCTTCAAGGAAGCACGCCAGGTGGGCCAGCGCAACCTTGGAGGCGTCGCTCTCCCGGCTGAACATCGATTCGCCGAAGAAGGCGCTGCCCAGCGCCATGCCGTACAGCCCGCCGACCAGCCTGCCATCCGACCAGCTTTCGACACTGTGGGCGTAGCCCAGTTCATGCATCTGCAGGTAGGCCGCCTGCATCTCCGCACTGATCCAGGTGCCGCCGCCCGGTTCGCGCGGTGCGGCGCAGGCCGCCATGACCTCGGCAAAGGCGGTATCGAGGCGGATCTCGAAACGCCGCTGGCGCAGGGTGCGGCGCAGCGAGCGGGTGATGCGGATCTCAGGCGGGAACAGCACCAGACGCGGGTCGGGGCTCCACCACAGGATGGGCTCGCCGGCGCTGTACCAGGGGAAGATGCCCTGCCGGTAGGCGGCCAGCAGCCAGTCCGGCGACAGGGCGCCGCCGGCTGCCAGCAGTCCGGCCGGTTCGCGCAGCGCGCGCTCCACCGGCGGGAAGGCCGGGCGGTCGAACAGCCAGGGGATCATGCGTGGCGCTCAGGCGTCGATCCGCACCAGCGCTTGCGCGCGCGGGGCGGCTGCGTCCGCGGTGTCTTCGTGGAAGGTCACCACGTGGTCCACATCAAGGCGGATGCCGATCGGTTCGCCGATGGCGTGGTTGTGGTGGCTGGGCACCAGCGACAGCACCCGGGTGCCGCTGGGCAGCTCCAGGGTGTACAGGATGTCCGCACCGCGGAAGGCCTTCTTCACCACCTTCGCCTTCAGCGGGCTGGCGTCATCGTGGATGATGTCGTCCGGGCGCAGCAGCACGTCCACCGCGCAGTTGCGGCTGCAGCCGCCGCAGCCGATGCCGCACTCCACGGGTACCGCGCTGTTCAGCGTGCCCAGCTCGACCTGCACCTGGCGGTCGTTGAGCACGGTGCCGCGCATCAGCACGCCCTGGCCGATGAAGTCGGCGACGAAGCGGTTCGCCGGGCGGTGGTAGAGGTTGTAGGGCGTGTCCCACTGCTGGATGCGGCCTTCGTGCATGATGCCGATCTCGTCGGCCACGGCGAAGGCTTCGTGCTGGTCGTGGGTGACCAGGATGGCGGTGGTGCCGGTGGCCTTGATGATGTCGCGCACCTCGTGCGAGAGGCGCTCGCGCAGGTCCACGTCCAGATTCGAGAACGGCTCGTCGAGCAGCAGCAGGGCGGGGCGGGGCGCCAGCGCGCGGGCCAGCGCGACACGCTGCTGCTGGCCGCCAGACATCTCGTGCGGATACTTGCCGCCCTGGTCGGGCAGGCCGACCGTGGCGAGCAGTTCGGTGACACGCGCCTGGCGCGCAGTCTGCGACATGCCGCGCAGGCCGAAGGCGATGTTCTCGCCCACCGTCAGGTGGGGGAACAGCGCATAGTCCTGGAACACCATGCCGATGCGGCGCTGTTCGGGCGCCAGATGCAGATCGCGGCTGCTCACCAGGTGACCGTCCAGGCGGATCTCGCCGGCCGCGACCCGCTCGAATCCGGCGATGCAGCGCAGGACCGTAGTCTTGCCGCAACCGGACGGCCCCAGCAGGCAGCCGATGCGCCCCTTCTCCAGGCGCAGATCGAGCTTGCGCACCACACGATGGCCGCCAAAGGCGAGGTCGATATCGGTGAGTTGCAGGTGAGACATTTCAAACCCTGGAGCGGTCGGACGCGAGAAAAACCATTATTGCACCGCGGCAATCCAAATGCGATCAATTATAATTTTCGCCATAGTCGGATCAACGCGGCAACGGACAGGAGCGTAATGGACATCGCGCAGGGCGTGAAGACAGGTCGACCGGGCATGGGCATGCGTCTGCGCCAGCGCTGGTCGACCCTGACCGTGGTGGCGGTGATCATTGCCGCGCTGATCTCCATGCCGGTGCTCTCGGTGTTCTCCAACGTGCTCGTCGGCGGCACCTCGGATACCTGGGCGCATCTGGCGGACACCGTGCTCGGCGAGTTCGTGCGCAACACCGTGATCCTGTGCATCGGGGTCGGGCTGGGGGTGTCGAGCATCGGCATCACCACGGCCTGGCTCACCACCATGCACGACTTTCCCGGCCGCCGCTTCTTCGAGTGGGGGCTGGTGCTGCCGCTGGCCGTGCCGGCCTACGTGATGGCCTACGTGTATACCGACTATCTCCAGTTCGTCGGTCCGGTGCAGAGCTGGCTGCGCGAGACCTTCGAGTGGCGGCGCGGCGACTACTGGTTTCCCGACGTGCGCTCGGTGGGCGGCGCGGTGGCGATGTTCATGTTCGTGCTCTACCCCTACGTCTATATGCTGGCACGCACCGCCTTTCTGGAGCGCGCCTCGGGCATGCTGGAAGCCGGCCGTTCGCTCGGCCTGGGGCCGTGGGGCAGCTTCTTCCGCGTGTCGCTGCCGCTGGCGCGCCCGGCGGTGGTGGCCGGCACCGCGCTGGCGCTGATGGAGACCCTGGCGGATTTCGGCACGGTGTCCTACTTCGGCGTGCAGACCTTCACCACCGGCATCTACCGCGCCTGGTTCTCGCTGGGCGACCGCACTGCGGCGGCGCAGCTGTCGGCCTCGCTGCTCGCCTTCGTGATCCTGGTGCTGCTGCTCGAACGCGCCAGCCGCGGGCGGGCGCGTTTCAACAACACCTCGCGCAGTGCCGCGCGGCCGATCCGCAAGCGCCTGTCGCCGCTGGCCGGGCTGCTGGCGGCCTTCGCCTGCTTCATGCCGCTCTTCCTCGGCTTCCTGCTGCCCGGTTTCCTCTTGCTGAAGATGGCCATCGTCGAAGGCGACGCGCAGTTCGGCCCGCGTTTCTTCGACCTGGCGCGCAACAGCTTCGTGCTGGCGGCGGTGAGTGCGCTGCTCGCCGTGGTGCTGGCGGTGCTGCTGGCCTATGCGGCGCGCCTGGCGCGTTCGCGCCTGCCGGAGATGCTCAACCGCATCGTCGCGCTGGGCTATGCGGTGCCCGGGTCGGTGATCGCGGTAGGCGTGCTGATTCCAGTGACCCGCCTCGACCACCAGATCGCCGCCGGCTGGGAGGCGGCCTTCGGCAGCAACCCCGGCCTCGTCCTCACCGGCGGCATCGCCGCACTGGTGTATGCCTACCTGAGCCGCTTCCTCGCGGTGGCGCTGCATTCGGTGGAGTCCAGCCTGGGCAAGATCACCCCCAACATGGATGACGCCTCGCGCAGCATGGGCTATGGCAAGTGGGCCACCCTGGGGCGGGTGCACGTGCCCATCCTGCGTGGCAGCCTGCTCACCGCGGGCCTGCTGGTGTTCGTCGATGTGATGAAGGAGCTGCCGGCCACGCTGGTGATGCGCCCCTTCAACTTCGACACCCTGGCCACCCAGGCGCACACCCTGGCCGCCGACGAGCGCCTGGCGGAGGCCTCCACTGCGGCGCTCACCATCGTTGCGGTGGGCCTGCTGCCGATGTTCATCATCTCGCGGCAGATCGTCAAAGGCGAGCGGGTCAGTACCTGAGGATGCTCAGGCTTTGCGCAGGAAGCAGGCCTTGAGCATGATGTTGCCGGCGTCGGTGCGGCAATCCACCTCGTGGTCGCCGCTGCCGACGATGCGGATGTTCTTGATCTTGGTGCCCACCTTCAGCGTGGTGGACGAGCCCTTCACCTTGAGGTCCTTGATCAGCACCACGCTGTCGCCGCTCGCCAGCAGGTTGCCGTTGGCGTCATGGACCTTGCGTTCGCCGTCGCGCTCGGCCTCGGTGGCGGATTCGTCGCCGGCGATCGGCCATTCGAAGCCGCAATCGGCGCAGACGTAGTTGTCGCCGTCCGGGTAGGTGTTCTCCAGAGTGCATTGCGGACAGGGCGGGATGGCGGGCATGGGGCGGCCTCTCGTAGGGGTGGAAAGGGCGGCAGCGTAGCTCCCGGGACGCCCTGCGGGCAAGTGCGGATGTGCGGGCAGGGCGCTGCGGAGCCGGCGGGTTTCTGCCAGAATCGGACGCTCCTGGCGTAGCCTTGGCAGCCTTCCGAGATGATCCCTTCGTCACGCATCCTGAGTTGCGCCGTGCTGGCAGTACTGCTGTCCGGCTGCGGCAGCACGCCGCCGGCGACGCGCGCGCTGCCGTCCGCGGACGTGCCGCGCGGGGCGCAGGAAGCGGTGGCGGAGGCGGTGGCAGCGCGCTATGTGGTGGATGCCGCGGCCTCGGACGTGCGCTTCCTGGTGTACCGCGCCGGTGCGCTGGCCCGTCTGGGGCACAACCACGTCGTGCGTGCCGGGCCGATCGAGGGGCGGATCGAGGTGGCGCAGGATTTCCAGCGCTCGCGCTTCGTGCTGCGTCTGCCGGTTGCCGGGTTCCGCGTCGATGAGGCGGCGGTGCGCGCCGAGGAGGGCGAGGACTTCGCCGCTGCGGTCACGCCGCAGGCCGTCGAGGGGACGCGCGGCAACATGCTCGGGGCGGCCGTGCTGGACGCCGCTGCGCATCCGTTCATCGACATCGAGTCGCTCGCGCTGACGGGCCCCGAGTGGGCGCCGGACGTCACCGTGCTGCTGCGCATGCGCGGGGTCGAACAGCGTCTCAGCGTGCCCGTGGCGGTGGCGCGCGACAACCGGCGCCTGGTGGCCACTGCGGTGTTCGAACTGCGCCAGAGCGACTTCGGCATTGCGCCGTTCAGCGTACTGGGCGGCGCGCTGCAGGTCGCCGATACCTTGCGGGTGCGGATGCGGCTGGTCGCGCAGCGCGCCGACGACTGAGCTGCCCGCCCGTCTTCATGCGCCGCGGCGCGCTGCCTGGGGCAGGGCGTCCGTGCCGCCTTCCGTGCCGCCCGCGGGACCTCGCACGAGGCGCGCAACAGCGCTCCAGGAAATGACAATGGAAAATTTCAGAAAGGCATTCTAGACTGCGTCATGAATGACATTAGGATATGTGTTCATGGCTCCGGCTACGTTTCGCCCTTCCGGCAGACAGCGGACCCGCGCGCAGAGCGGATTCAATCTCAGCGAATTGCTGGTGGTGCTCGCCGTGTTCGGCACCCTGGCGGCGATCGGGCCACCGGCCTATCTTGCCTTGCTCGGCAACACACGGGTGGTGGCGGCCACCAACGAAATGTTCGCCACGCTGTTCTATACCCGCACCGAGGCGATCAAGCGCAACCGCCGGGTGACTCTGTGCACCAGCAGCGACGGGCAGTTCTGCGCGAAAGCTGCGCACTGGCATGACGGCTGGATCGTCTTCGAAGACGCCAACGGCGACGGTGTGCGGCAGGCCCACGAAGACCTGCTGCGCGCCGGCATCGGCCAGCATGCGGGCGTCGGAATCAGCGGAAACGCGCCGGTGCGCGACTATGTGTCCTATGTGCCTTCCGGGATGAGCCGGCGGGTCAGCGGCGCATTGCAGATGGGCACGCTCAGCGTGTGTGGCGGCGTGTCGGCGCGCAGCATCGTGATCAGTGCATCGGGGCGGCCGCGTGTGGAGAAGGGCGGCAATTGCTGAAACCCACGCTCGGCGCCGGGTTGACGCTGCCGGCCCATGTTCATAGAGTGGTGCGTCGGACCCGTAGCCCCCTGCCGGGCGGGTCGCTTCCGGTGCCGTGCCAAGATCGTGACATCCGCATTCCCTCCGCCCCCGGTTTCCCCGCTCGATGCGCACTGGCTGCGTCGGCGCTTCCTTGCCGGTGGCGCGGCCGCGCCGGTGCGCGAGAGCGAGCCGGGGCAGCCCTTGCGCCCGGCGGCGGTGCTGGTGCCGGTGGTCGATCGTGCGGACGGGCTGAGCGTGCTGCTCACCCGGCGGACCGACCATCTGCATCACCACCCCGGGCAGATCAGCTTTCCCGGCGGACGGGTGGAGCGCAGTGACACCTCGCCGGTGATGACCGCGCTGCGCGAGACCGAGGAAGAGATCGGTCTGGCCGCCGATCGGGTCGAACTGCTCGGCGAACTGGCCGAATATCACACCGGCACCGGGTTCCGGGTGACCCCGGTGGTCGGTCTGGTGCATCCGCCCTTCGAACTCGAACTGGACGACTTCGAGGTCGCCGAAGCCTTCGAGGTGCCGCTGGCCTTCCTGCTCGATCCGGCCAACCGCGAACGCCACCGCATCGAATACCGCGGCCGCATGCGCGAGTTCCACGCCATGCCCTACCGCGGCTATTTCATCTGGGGCGCCACCGCCGGCATCCTGGTGCAGCTGGCTTGCCATCTGGGCGTCGAGCAGGCCGGCTGAGCCCGCGGCGGCTATGCCCGCCCCGGCGTGGTGGCGTAAAATCCCGCGCTTGTCCCGCTACAGGCGCCTCCCGATGTCCTTCACCGTCCGTACCCGTTTCGCCCCCAGTCCCACCGGTTTCCTGCACATCGGCGGCGCGCGCACCGCGCTGTTCGCCTGGGCCTATGCGCGCCGCCACGGCGGGCAGTTCGTCCTGCGCATCGAGGATACCGACGTGGCGCGCTCCACCCCCGAGGCGGTGCAGGCCATCCTGGACGGCATGCAGTGGCTGGGGCTGGAGGCCGACGAAGGGCCGTTCTATCAGATGCAGCGCATGGCGCGCTACAAGGACGTGATCCAGCAGATGCTCGCCGCCGGCACCGCCTACCACTGCTACACCTCCAAGGAAGAACTCGACGCGCTGCGCGCCGAGCAGGAGGCGCGCAAGGAGAAACCGCGCTACGACGGGCGCTGGCGTCCGGAGCCGGGCAAGGTGCTGCCCGAACCGCCCGCAGGCGTGCAGCCCGTGGTGCGCTTCCGCAACCCGACCGAGGGGGTGGTGGCCTGGGACGACCAGGTCAAGGGCCGCATCGAGATCGCCAACGCGGAGATGGATGACTTCATCATCGCGCGTGCCGACGGTACCCCCACCTACAACTTCTGCGTGGTGGTGGATGACTGGGACATGCGCATCACCCACGTGCTGCGCGGTGACGACCACGTGAACAACACCCCGCGGCAGATCAACGTGCTGCGCGCGCTGGGTGCCGAAGTGCCGCTGTACGGCCACCTGTCGATGATCCTCGGCGACGACGGCACCAAGCTCTCCAAGCGCCACGGTGCGGTGAGCGTGATGCAGTACGACGAGGACGGCTACCTGCCCGAAGCGGTGATCAACTACCTCGCGCGCCTGGGCTGGAGCCACGGCGACGACGAGATCTTCAGCCGCGAGCAGTTCGTCGAGTGGTTCGACCTGGACCACATCACCCCGTCGGCCGCGCAGTTCAACACCGAGAAGCTGAACTGGCTCAACGCCCACTACATCAAGCAGGCCGACAACGCCCGCCTGGCCGCCGAGGTGGCGAACCGCCTGGCGCGCCGCGGGGTGAATCCGGAAAGCGGTCCGGCGCTCGAAGCGGTGGTGGCGCTGTACAAGGAGCGCGTGGCCAACCTCAACGAACTGGCCGATGCGGTGGAACTCTTCGTGGTCGAGGTGCATCCGGCCCCGGAAGTGGTCGGCCAGCACCTGACCGATACCGCCCGCGCCGCGCTCGCCAGCCTGCGCGCACGCCTGGCCGATGCGGCCTGGGACAAGGCGGCGATCAGCCAGGCGATCAAGGACACCATGGCCGAGCACGGCCTGAAGATGCCGCAGGTGGCCATTCCGCTGCGCGTCGCGCTGCTCGGCGTGCCGCAGACTCCGGCGATCGACGCGGTGGTCGAAGTGCTGGGGCGTGAGGCGGTGCTGCACCGCCTGGACCGCCACCTCTGACGCGCCCCAGCAGGAGAGCGGCCCGGACCACCGGTGGTGGTTCGACGGCCGCGATCGCGGGCAAGCCCGCTCCTACCGATGCATGCCTTGTAGGAGCGGCCTTGGCCGCGATCGGTGGTTCATGTGGCGGCCGTGGTCGGTGGGCGGGCCTGCGGTGCTGCGGTCAGCGCACGAACTTCTGCGGCCGCAGCACACCCACGTCGGCCACGAAGGTGACCATCGCGTAGTGGCGGAAGTACTTCTCCTCCACGTGGCGGGTGATCGCCAGCGAGGTGTCGGCATCGCACAGGATCTCCATGCGGATGCTCTTGTCCGCGTCCCAGGCGCCCGAGCGGCTGCCGTGGCTGCCGCGCCCGCGCACGTCGGCCACCGTGTAGCCGTGGGCGCCGAGCGCCATCACGTCCTTGGCCAGGGGGCCTTCCAGCGCCTCTTCGGCAATGATCACCACGAGTTTGCAGGGATGGGTGTTGGGCATGATGGTCAGCCTCCGTACGCCAGCCCCACGATGCGGTCGTAGAGCGGGATGCCGAGCAGGATGTTGAAGGGGAAGGTCACCACCAGCGCGGCGGTGATCGACAGGCCGGGGTTGGCTTCCGGCACCGCGATACGCATGGCCGCCGGGGCGGCGATGTAGGAGGCGCTGGCCGCCAGGGTGGCCAGCAGCAGCGTGCCGCCGGCCGACAGGCCGATCAGCGCACCGGCCGCGGTGCCGATCAGCGCCGACAGCACCGGCATGCCGACCGCGAACACCGCCAGGAAGGCGCCGCTGGTGCGCAGCGTGCCGGCCTGGCCGGCCGCCACCAGGCCCATCTCCAGCAGGAACAGGCACAGCACGCCCTTGAACAGCACGAAGAAGAAGGGGTCGAGCGGCGCCAGGCCCTTGGGGCCGGCCGCCCAGCCGATCAGCAGGCCGCCGGCCAGCAGCACCATGCTCTTGCCCAGGAAGATCTCGTGCAGCAGCGGCCCCCACTTGATGCTGCGCATCTCGCCGCCCATGCGCGCCAGCAGGATGCCGACCGCGATGCCGGGCATCTCCAGCAGCACCAGGAAGAGCGGCAGGTAGGCTTCGTAGGGGATGCTGCGCGCAGTCAGGTAGTCCACCGCAACCGCGAAGGTCACCACGCTGACCGAGCCGTAGTGCCCGGCGATGGCTGCGGCGTCGTGGCGTTCGAAGCGGCCCAGCTTGTAGAGGATGGGGAAGGCCACCAGCGGGATGATCACCCCCAGGGTCAGCACCGACAGCGCCTGCGGCAGCACCTGCAGCGGGTCCTGCTTGGCCAGTTCCATGCCGCCCTTCAGGCCGATGGCGAGCAGCAGGTAGATCGACAGGGCCTCGTACAGCTGGCCGGGCAGCTTGAGATCGGAACGGGCCAGGCGTGCGGCGAAGCCCAGCAGGAAGAAGAGCGGAATGGCGTCCATCAGGGTCTGTCTTGTCGATTGTTGTTGTCGGCAGGCTCAATCTTCGCCGCGCGGGGTGCGTGGCGGGCGCAGCAGGAAGCGCGCAGGATCGATGGCTTCACAAAGATCCTGTTCGATGGGCAAAGGTTCCCCGTTCAGCATGCAGGCCAGGGTCTCGCCCATCAGCGCGGCGAACACCAGGCCGCGCGAGCCGAAGCCGGAGATGGCCCATAGCCCCTCGTGGCGCGGGATCTCGTCCAGTGGGCAGGGCGTTTCCAGGCGGGTCGGCGCCGGCAGCGCCCCGACCATCGGCAGGCGGTCGGGCGAGGCCGGCCGGAAGCCCACCCGCCCGCCCAGGGCGGCGATGTCCAGCCCCTTGGTGTAGCCGGGCAGGATGCCTTCCAGCTTGTAGAGGTTCTGCACATGATCGGCACGGCGCAGCGCCGGGTCGTCATCGCCCACG
The DNA here is from genome assembly GCA_030603925.1 of Thauera sp. GTDB lineage: Bacteria > Pseudomonadota > Gammaproteobacteria > Burkholderiales > Rhodocyclaceae > Pseudothauera. Next base: position 17,089 of record JAUVWV010000038.1, read on the forward strand.
CCGAAGCTCGCGCCGGCGCAGCGCAGGCCGTCCACCGCCGGGCTGACGTAGCCCTGGCGGCACACCACCACCCGGGGCGGAGAGCCGCTTTCCGCCTGCAGCAGCGACACCTGGCCGCGGGCGCTGATCACCGGCAGCGCGCCGGCCTGCGGCAGCTCGCGAATGCCCACGCCGTTGGCGACGATGAGCTGCGGCGCGCGGGCGATGAGGCCGCCTTCCGCATCGAGTGCCAGCCAGTCGTCGCCCTCGCGCTCCAGGCGCGCGACCTTGCGGCCGAAGTGGCAGCGGATGCGCTCCGCCTGCGCGGCCAGGTTGGCGCGGCACAGGCTGGGCGGCTGCACCCAGCCGCTGGAGGGAAACCACCAGCCGCCGTTGGCCAGCGGCCAGCCGGCGATGCGGCTGGCTTCTTCGCGGTCGACGTAGCGCAGGTGTTCGGCCGGCGGTTGGTGGCGCTCGACCACCGCGCGCTGCTTGTCCTCCTGCAGGTCGTCGCGGGCGATGTGCAGCACGCCGCAGGCGTCGAAGCGCACCGGCTGGCCGAGTTCGTCCAGGTGGGCGAGGTGCTGCAGCGCGTACAGCGTGCCGGCACGGGTGAGCCGGCCGAGGCGGTTGTCGTCCAGGCTGGGCAGCGGCCGCAGCACCCCGGCGTGGTTGCCGGAGGCGCCGGCGCCGGGGCGGTCGGCCGCGTCCACCACATCCACCGCCCAGCCGCGCGCGGCCAGGCGTTCGGCCACGCTGCTGCCGGCTGCGCCGGCGCCGAGCACCAGCGCGCGGCGGCGCGGCGCGGCGGCCGCACGCTTGCCCGGGCCGCGATACAGGCCGCGCCGCATCTGGCGCTTGCCGCCGAAGCCGGGCGCCTTGTCGC
>JAUVWV010000202.1 GCA_030603925.1 Thauera sp.
GCTTGCGCCACATCAGCCTGCGCATGCCGGCCTCCGCCTTGGTCAGTGCCAGGCGCTCGACATAGCGTTCGGCCGTTTCGCCGTCCAGCGGGGTTTCATCCACGTCGGCGTCCTCGCCACGCTCGCCGTCGCGAAAGGCGAGCACGTCGAAGCGCACGCCGATCTGGCGCAGCAACTCGCGCCGCCGCGGGCTGCGCGATGCGAGATAGATGCGGGGCTGGGCGGAGCTCATGATCGGCGGTGCACGGTGGGAACAGACCGCATTCTAGCGCGTTCCCGCTTCGTGCCATTCACTCGCGATGATAGGGGTGGTTCTGCAGCACGCTCCAGGCGCGGTACAGGGCCTCGGCGAGCAGCGGGCGCACCAGGGCGTGCGGCAGGGTGAGGCTGGTCAGGCGCAGGGTTTCGTCGGCGCTCGCCTTCAGCTCCGGCGCCAGGCCGTCGGGGCCGCCGACGATCAGCGCGACGTCGCGGCCGTCGCCCTGCCAGTGCTCCAGGCGCCGGGCGAGCGCCCTGGTGCTGAGGTCGGCGCCGCGCTCGTCGAGGATCACCCGCCGGCAGCGCGGCGGCAGGGCGGCCTCGATGCGGGCGGCTTCGGCCGCCATCATCGCCTCCACGGTCTTGCCGGTGGTGCGCGGTTCGGCCTTCACTTCGATCAACTGCAGCGGCAGGTCGCGCGGCATGCGGCGGGCGAACTCCTCGTAGCCGGCGCTCACCCAGTCCGGCATGCGGTGGCCCACCGCAACCAGCAGCAGCTTCACCGCGCGCTCAGTCGGCCGCGGCGGCGCTGCCGGGCCTGCGCCGGGCAGCGGGCGTGGGGGCGTGCTGTGCCCACAGTTCTTCCAGGTTGTAGTAGCTGCGGATGGTCGGCTGCATGATGTGCACCACCATGTCGCCCAGGTCGACCAGCACCCACTCGCCGGTTTCCTCGCCTTCCACGCTGACGACGTCGCCGCCGGCCTCTTTCACCTTTTCCTGTACGTTGCGCGACAGCGCGCGGGTCTGGCGGTTGGAATCCGCGCTGGCGATCACGATGCGTTCGAACAGGGCGGTAAGGCGCGAGGTGTCGATGACTTCGATGTCCTTGGCCTTGATGTCCTCAAGGGCGTCGACGACGACTTGCTGCAGTGCGTGGATGTCCATCAGCTCGGGCGGTAAAGGTGGTGCAGCCCAATATAGTCGAGAACCGAATCGGGGAGCAAATAGCGGGCACTGGCGCCGCCGGACAGCAGGTCGCGGACGAGCGAGGCGGAGATTGCCAGTGGTGTCATGTCGAAGGGCATCACCCTGCCCGCTGCAGCCGCGGCGAGCGCTGCGGGGCTGTTCGCCATGCGTCCGCGGCAGGCCGCTTCGAGTGCCGGCGAGAGAATGCCGGGCCAGCGCCGGGCGTGCGGTGCCGAACCGGGACGGTTGGCCACCGCGATATGGGCGAGGTCGAACAGCGCCTCCCAGCGATGCCAGGTGGGCAGGCCCTGGAAGGCGTCCGCACCGAGGATCAGCACCAGCGGGCGGGCCGGGCCGAGTTCGGTGCGCAGGCGCTGCAGGGTGTGCAGGGTATAGCTGCGCTCAGTGCTGCGCACCTCGCCGTCGTCCACCTCCAGCCCCGGATTGCCGGCGACCGCCAGGCGGGCCATTGCCAGCCGGTCCTCGCCGCTGCAGCGCGGCGGCTCGCGGTGCGGCGGCTGGCCGGCCGGAATCAGGCGGACCCGGGCGAGGCCGAGCGCGCCGCGCGCCTCCTCGGCCAGACGCAGATGGCCGAAGTGGATGGGGTCGAAGGTGCCGCCCAGGATGCCGAGCGGACCGCTTTCAGTCGCGCCCATCGTCGTCGACGATCATCGGCTCCGAATGCACCACCGCGCCGGGCAGGCCGAACACGTCACGCGCATTGATGTAGAAGCTGGCAAAGATGGTCGGTACCAGCACCAGCGGCACCAGGAAGGTGAGCAGGGTGGCCAGCGCGGGGATGACCAGTGCGACCACGCCGATCACCATGCCGGGCAGCACGGCGCCGAACAGCATCAGTGCGATCGCATACCCGAGGAAGGGACGCCAGTTGCGCAGGCAGGCGAAGAAGCTGAAGAACATCGCCTTGGGCGCGGACACCTTCCACCAGCCCGCGAGCAGCGGGGCGAACCAGTAGGCCATCATCACCGGGGTGGACAGGATGATGGCGAGCAGCAGGGCGAAGGTGAAGCCGGGCGCCTGCGCGGTTTCCGGGTCGAGCTTGGCGCCGCCCATGATCTTCAGCAGCGCGCCGCCGTCGGCGATCATGGTGGTGGCCAGCACCAGCAGGCTGGCGATCAGGTAGATGCCGCCGATGGTCACCAGCGCCGCGATGTTGGCGCGAAAACCGGAGAACAGGATGTCCGGCCCGACCTTGCGCCCCTCGTCGATGGCGCGGCAGCCGTTGAGCACGCCGAGCGACAGGATGGGCATCAGCAGCGAGGCCACCGGCTGGCCGATCAGCGGAAAGATGCTGACCACCACCAGGGTGAGCAGATAGCCGAAGGCGAGAAAGGTCATCAGCGCCGGGTTCTTGCGCCACAGCAGCAGGCCTTCCTTGAGCCAGGACCAGCCGCGGTGGAGGGGGAGTTGTCTAGCTTGCATCGGGGGTGGATTCCGGGTTGGAGTCGGGTGCGGGCAGCGCGGGCGGCTGGCCGAACACGTCGCGCCAGGCCGCGTGCAGCGTGCCGGCAAGGATGGGCACCAGCACCAGCATGCCCAGGCCGGCGGGCAACATCGCCACCCAGACCAGCACATAGAGCATGGCGGCCAGCACCACGAAGGTGAGCAGGTTGGCGAAGCAGGCGCGCGCCGAGCACTTCATCGCATCGAGCGGTGCGACGCCGTCGAGCAGCACCAGTGGCGGGGCGAACCACAGCGCCATGATCAGCAGCGCCCACAGTACGGTGAACACCAGCACGCCCAGCATCACGCCGCCAGCGGCCACCCCGGCGCCGGCAAAGGCGCCGAGCAGCAAGCCGGTGAGCACCGCGCTGCCGCCGATGGCCGCGGCCACCAGGGCGGCGGCGAGCAGGCCGAGCAGATGGAAGACACCCACCAGCAGCAGGTTGCCGGCGTGCCGGCGCAGGCCCTCGAAGAGGTGGTCGATGCGCAACGCTTCGCCGCGCCGCTGCGCCTCCACTCCGGCGACCATGCCCGCGGCCAGCACCGGCAGGGCGATCGGCGCGGCGGCCCAGCCGAGCAGCGGTACGAAGCCGAGCGCGGCGAGGATGACGATCAGCACCAGGGTCTGGGCAATCCAGATTCCGGGGTTGGCGACGAAGGCCCGCCAGCCGGCGGCCAGCCATTGCAGGGTGTGGGCCGGGTCGGCATGCCCGGGCTGCGGCAGGGGGGTCATGCCTGGCCTCCCGGCAGGGGCGGTACGCCGCCGATGCGCAGACGCAGGATGTCGCGGTATTCGTTGGGATCCTTCACCAGCACCATCTCACCCTCCCGCGGCAGGTGGAAGTCGGCCGCGCGCGAGAGCCAGAAGCGCAGGGCGGCGGCGCGCAGCATGGCCGGCCAGGCGGCGCGTTCGGCCGCGCTGAACGGGCGCTCTGCGTGGTAGGCGTCGAGCAGCGCAATGCAGCGTGCCGCGTCGAGCGTGCCATCGGGCAGCGTACACCAGTCGTTGACGGTGACCGCCACATCGAACAGCAGGGCGTCGTATCCGGCGAAGTAGAAGTCGATCACGCCGCCGATGTGCTCGCCGTCCCACAGCACGTTGTCGCGGAACAGGTCGGCGTGGATCACCCCGTGCGGCAGGGCCGCGGCGTCGATGCTGGCCTGGAAGGCGAGCTCGGCATCGAGCAGGGCCTGCTCGTCGGCCGGCAGGTAGCTGCGCACCTGCGCCGCGGTGGCCTGCCGCCAGGGCGCGCCGCGCGGGTTCTCCTGGCGTCGGCCATAGGACAGGCCGGCCAGGTGCAGGCCGGCGAGCATTGCGCCGACGCGCGTGCAGCGCGCCGGCGAGGGCTGCATGTCGGACTGGCCGGTGAGGCGCGCGACCAGCACCGCCGGCTTGTCCGACAGGGTGCCGAGGTATTCGTTGTCGCGGTCGGCGATGGGCGCGGGCACCGGCAGGCCGTGGCGTGCCAGGTGCGCCATCAGGTGCAGGTAGAAGGGCAGTTCGGCGCGCGGGATGGTTTCGAACAGCGTCAGCACATAGCGCCCGAGGGTTGTGGTGACGAAGAAGTTGCTGTTCTGCACGCCGGCGGAGATGCCCTGCAGGTGCGCGAGCCGGCCGACTGCGTAGCGGCGCAGCCAGTCGGCGAGGGCTTCAGGAGTGACGGGGGTGAAGACGGACATGTGCGGGCAGACGGATGGGCAGGACCGTTCGCCCTGAACCTGTCGAAGGGCGTCGGCGCAAACCGGGCTTCGACAGGCTCAGCCCGAACGGGCAAAGGACAGGGGCGGGCTCAACTCACCAGCTGCGGATCACCCACATCGGCACCGACAGGGTGGGCGCGGCCTCCTGCGCACGCACGAAATGGCCGTCGCCCTTCTGGTCGACCAGATAGTAGGGCGTGCCGTGCGGCGGCGTCACCTTGACCATGTAGAGCCGGCCGCGCAGGCGGTATTCCTCCACCGTATCCTCGCCGCGGCGCACGATGGTCACCTCCGGTTCGAAGGCGTCGTCGGTCATGCCGGGCGGCGGCGGGGGCGGCTCCGGCAGCGGTTGCAGGCCGGGCGGCTGCTGGGCGAAGGCCGGCAGGGCGCAGGCCAGGGCCAGGATGACGAGTTTGCGATGCATGATGGATTCTCCGCTGGGTAATGCGATTGTAGCCCGGATGCGCCCCCGCGGAATCCGGCCGGGGCGGAGGCATGAACCGCCGACGGCTCCCGTAGGAGCGGCCTTGGCCGCGATGCCGCGCGGGAAATGGGGGAAAACGTGGTCTGTCCCCTATTTCCCTCGCCCTACAGGTTCAGCATCAGCTCGTGTTCTTCGGGCAGCGGCAGGAAGCCGCGTGTCTCGTAGTGCTTGAAGATCGCTTCCACCACCTCTTCGGGCGTGTCGATCACCTGGATCAGGTCGAGGTCGTCCGGGTTGATCATGCGCTCGCTTACCAGGCGGTCGCGGAACCAGTCCAGCAGGCCCTGCCAGAACGGCCCATGCACAAGGATGATGGGGATGCTGCGGCTCTTGTGGGTCTGGATCAGGGTCATCGCCTCGAGCAGTTCGTCCAGCGTGCCGAAGCCGCCGGGCATTACCACGTAGGCGCTGGCGAACTTCACGAACATGAACTTGCGCGCGAAGAAGTGCTGGAAGGTCTGCGAGATGTCCTGGTAGGGGTTGGCGGCCTGTTCGTGCGGCAGCTGGATGTTGAGGCCGATCGACGGGCTTTTGCCGAAGTAGGCGCCCTTGTTGGCGGCCTCCATGATGCCCGGGCCGCCGCCGGAGATCACCGAGAAACCGGCGTCGGAGAGCTGGCGGGCGATCTTTTCCGTGAGCATGTAGTACATGTGGTCCGGCGGGATGCGCGCGCTGCCGAAGATCGAGACCGCCGGACGGATCGCGTTGAGCCGCTCGGTGGCTTCGACGAATTCGGCCATGATGCCGAAGATGCGCCAGGATTCGCGCGCATTGAAGCGCGGTGCGGCGCTCGGTACGCCGCGCGGCAGTTTGTCTTTTGCGGTCATGAGAGAAACGGGTCCGTCCGGATCTGGAAAGTCGTAAACGATACCCCAGAGCGCGGGCGCGGTACCATTCGCTCCTTCCCCGCACATCGAATGCCCGCCATGCCCACGCTGCTGCTCGTCGACGGTTCCAGTTACCTGTACCGCGCCTTCCACGCCCTGCCGGACCTGCGCAACAGCGCGGGCGAACCCACCGGGGCGATCCGCGGCGTGCTCTCCATGCTGCGCCGGCTCGAAGCCGAGTACGCCGCCGAATACCGCGCCTGCGTGTTCGACGCCAAGGGCAAGACCTTCCGCGACGACTGGTACCCCGACTACAAGGCGCAGCGCCCGCCGATGCCCGACGACCTGCGCGCGCAGATCGAACCGCTGCACCAGGCGGTGCAGGCCGAAGGCTGGCCGCTGCTGTCGGTGGAAGGCGTGGAAGCCGACGACGTGATCGGCACGCTCACCCGCCAGGCCGCCGAGCGCGGCTGGCAGGTGGTGATCTCCACCGGCGACAAGGACCTCACCCAACTGGTGCGCCCCGGCGTGCGCTGGGTGAACACCATGAGCGAGGAGGTGCTGGACGAGGCCGGCGTGACCGCCAAGTTCGGCGTGCCGCCGGAGCGCATCGTGGATTACCTGGCGCTGGTCGGCGACACCGTGGACAACGGGCCCGGGGTGGAGAAGTGCGGCCCCAAGACCGCGGTGAAATGGCTTGCCGAGTACGGCACGCTGGACGCGCTGGTGGCCAACGCCGA
>JAUVWV010000276.1 GCA_030603925.1 Thauera sp.
GGCACGGGCACGGGCACGAGGCTCGCGATGCGCAGCCGACCCGCAGCGCTTCACAACCGGCGGGCGCGCTATGACGCCTGCCGCGTGGCTCGCAGGCCGGTCTCCGGGCTCGGCGGCGGCGACCGGCGGGTCGCGCCACCATACCGTTGCGGGGGCAGCACAGGATTCGCACCTGTTTCCCGATTCTCCGCCGTGCATTCCTGCGCACGGCGGCACCTTCGAGTCAGCAGTCGATTATAGCGGGGGCGGGCTTTCCCGTATAATTTCGCGCACTTTTTCCATGGGAGGGTAGAGAAATGGGCTTCGACCTCGTGAAGGCCGGCAAGGACGTGCCGAACGACATCAACATCATCATCGAGATTCCGGCGCAAGCCGATCCGATCAAGTTCGAGGTGGACAAGGACAGCGGCGCGGTGTTCGTCGACCGCTTCATGGGCACCTCGATGCGCTATCCGATCAACTACGGCTATGTGCCGCACACCGTGGCCGGCGACGGCGATCCGGTGGACGTGCTGGTGGTGACCCCCTTCCCGCTGCTGCCGGGTGTGGTGATCCGTTGCCGTCCGGTGGGCGTGCTGAAGATGGAAGACGAGTCGGGCATGGACGCGAAGGTGGTTGCGGTGCCGGTCTCCAAGCTGACCCCGCTGTACGACAAGGTGCAGAGCACTGACGACCTGCCGGAACTGCTGATGAAGCAGACCGTGCACTTCTTCGAGCACTACAAGGATCTGGAGCCGGGCAAGTGGGTCAAGGTGCTGGGCTGGGGTACCGTTGAAGAGGCCCGCCAGGAAATCCTCGACGGCATCGCCAACGCCGCGAAGTAATCCTCGCGCGCGCCCGGCCATCGGCCGGGAACGGTGAGCAGCAGGCCCGCCATGTGCGGGCCTGCTGCGTTTACGGGGTGCTGCGGAAGGGCGAACGTTCGTTCAGTTCGTCGAGGTAGAAGCGCACGCCGGTGCGCTCACGGGCGAGGTAGTCGTCCACTGCTGCGCGAAAGCGCGGGTCCGCGATCCAGTGCGCGGAACAGGTAGCCACCGGTTGCAGGCCGCGCGACAGCTTGTGCTCGCCCTGCGCACCGCCTTCGAAGCGCACCAGCCGGTGTGCGATGCAGTACTCGATGGCCTGGTAGTAGCACAGTTCGAAGTGCAGGAAGGGCAGCTTTTCCGTGGCGCCCCAGTAGCGGCCGTAGAGCGCCTCCCGGTCGTGCAGGAAGAAGGCCGCGGCCAACGGACGGCCGGCGCGCTCGGCCAGCAGCAGGCGCACGGCGTCGGGCCGGGTGCGGGCCAGCAGCGCGAAGAAGTCCGCGCTCAGATAGGGGGTGGAGTTGTGCAGCGCGTAGGTCAGGGCATAGCAGTGGTGGAAGAAGGCCCAGTCGGCCGCGCCAGCCTGTTGGCCGTCCAGCCAGCGCAGCGTGAGGCCGTGTGTTGCGGCGCGGCGCCGCTCCTGGCGGATCTTCTTGCGCTTGTCGTGATTGAGGTGGGCGAGAAAGTCGTCGAAGTCGGTGTAGCCGGCGTTGTGCCAGTGGAACTGCACCCCGTGGCGCATCATCAGGCCGTGCTCGGCCAGCCACTGCGCCTCGGCGGGCTCGGGGAGCAGGACGTGGAAGGAGGACAGTCCGCGCCGCCGGACTTCGTTCAACACCGCGGCCAGCAGGGTTTGCCGGTCGGCCGCGCTGCGCCCCAGCAGGCGCGTGCCCGCGATCGGCGTGAACGGCACTGCCGCCAGCCACTTCGGATAGTAGGCCAGGCCGTGCCGTGCGTAGGCTTGCGCCCAGGCCCAGTCGAACACGTACTCGCCCCAGGAATGGTGCTTCTCATAGAGCGGCAGGGCGGCGAGCAACTCGCCGTGTTGCCACAGTGTGGCGTGCCGGGGAACCCAGCCGGTCCCCCCGCCGACGCAAGCGCTCGCCTCCAGGCCTGCCAGGAAGGCGTGCGACAGGCAGGGCTGATGGGCGCCCTGTGCATCCCATTGTGCGGGGGGTACCTGGGTGAGACTGTCGAGGAGCTTGAAGCCGTGCATGTCGCTCATGGCGGGGAGTTTGCCCATTTTTTGTGCAGCTGCGCAAAACGATTCCGGCTCAGTGACTTGCGCACGCTGTCCAGCGCTTATCCACAGGCTTGCCCACGCGGCCTGTGCAATACTGCGGTGCAACGGCGGCGCGCCGGCCGGCGGCGCACGCGGTATAGTTGCATCCCATGAATACCACGCTTTCGATCGCCGTCGCACAGCTCAACTTCACCGTCGGCGACCTGACCGCCAACGCGGACCGCATCATCGATGCGCTGACGCGCGCGCGCGCGGCCGGTGCCGACCTGCTGCTCACCCCGGAGCTGGCCTTGTCCGGCTATCCGCCCGAAGACCTGCTGCTGCGCCCCGACTTCTACCGCGCCTGCGAGCGCGAGCTCGCGCGCATCCTGCCGCATACGGCCGGCATCACGCTGGTGCTTGGCCATCCACAGGCGCGCCAGCACGGTTGCTTCAACGCGGCGTCGGTGATGCGCGACGGCGAAGTCCAGGCGGTCTATCACAAGCACCTGCTGCCCAACTACGAAGTGTTCGACGAGGAGCGCTACTTCGACCCCGGCCGGGCACCCTGCGTGTTCAGCCTGAAGGGGGTGCGCCTGGGCATCAACATCTGCGCCGATGTCTGGGAGCCGGGGCCCGCGGAGGCCGCCCGCGCGGCCGGCGCCGAGGCGCTGCTGGCGCTCAATGCCTCGCCCTACCACATGAACAAGCAGGCCAGCCGCTACGAGGCGCTGCGCGCGCGGGTCAGCGATACCGGCATGCCGGTGCTGTACTGCAACATGGTGGGCGGCCAGGACGAGCTGGTGTTCGACGGCGCCTCGTTTGCGCTCGACGGCGACGGGGGGCTGGCCTACCAGGCAGTGTCCTTCGAGGAGCGCCTGGATGTGGTGAGCTTCGTCGACGGGCGCTGGCACTCGGCGCAGTGTGTCGCGCCGCGTCCGATCGAGGCCGAAGTGTACGAGGCGCTCAAGGCCGGGGTGCGCGACTACCTCGGCAAGAACCGCTTTCCCGGCGCGATCATCGGCCTGTCGGGCGGTATCGACTCCGCACTCACCCTGGCGGTGGCGGTCGATGCCCTGGGGGCCGAACGGGTGCGTGCGGTGATGATGCCCTCGCCGTACACCGCGCAGATGAGCCTGGACGATTCACGCGAGATGGTGCGCCGCCTGGGCGTGCGCTATGACGAGATCCCGATCCAGCCCGCGATGGACACCTTTGCGGACCTGCTGGCCGGGCAGTTTGCCGGATTGCCGGCCGACACCACCGAAGAGAACCTGCAGAGCCGCATCCGCGGCATGATCCTGATGGCGCTGTCCAACAAGACCGGCGCCATCGTGCTGACCACCGGCAACAAGAGCGAGATGGCCACCGGCTATGCCACCCTGTACGGCGACATGGCGGGCGGCTTCGCGGTGCTCAAGGATCTCTACAAGACCTTTGTGTTCCGCCTCTCGCGCTGGCGCAATACGGTGAGTCCGGTGATTCCGCAGAACATCATCGACCGTCCGCCGTCGGCCGAACTGAAGCCCGATCAGAAGGACCAGGACAGCCTGCCGCCCTACGAGGTGCTCGATGCCATCATCGAGGCCTACATGGAGCGCGACGAGTCGCCGCGCGAAATCATCGCCGCCGGCTATCCGGAGGCCGAGGTACGGCGCACCGTGGCCATGCTCAAGCGCAACGAGTACAAGCGCCGCCAGGCGCCGGTGGGCATCCGCGTGACGCGGCGCGGGTTCGGCAGGGACTGGCGTTATCCGATAACATCGCGCTACCAGGACGAATACTGAGCACCGGCGCCGACCGCCGGCGCGTCTGCAACCCGATCGCACAAGGATAAGCCGATGAAGAAGATCGAAGCCGTCATCAAGCCGTTCAAGCTCGACGAAGTGCGCGAGGCGCTCTCCGAGGTCGGCATCACCGGCCTGACCGTTACCGAGGTCAAGGGTTTCGGCCGGCAGAAGGGGCATACCGAACTCTACCGCGGGGCCGAGTACGTGGTGGATTTCCTGCCCAAGATCACGGTCGAGATCGTCATCGGCGACGATCTGGTCGAACAGGCCACCGAGGCCATCATCAAGGCCGCGCGTACCGGCAAGATCGGTGACGGCAAGATCTTCGTCATGCCGGTCGAGCAGGTGGTGCGCCTCCGCACCGGCGAAACCGACGAAGCGGCGATCTAAGCCTTCTGCTCACGGGCGCCGTTCGGTGCCCGCAGCAGCACCAGCAGGGCGCCCGAGCCGCCCGCATGCGGTCCTGCCTGGCAGAAGGCGAGGATCTCCTCGCGCTGCGCCAGCCAGCCGCGCGACAGCTGCTTGAGAATCGACTGTCGGCCC
>JAUVWV010000260.1 GCA_030603925.1 Thauera sp.
CCCGAGCCCGCTGACCACCTGCCCGACCAGACCTTCCAGATTCATTTGCCCGCCCACAAATAAAAAATGGGCGAAACGCCCATCCCTGTTGAACTCAACCGGAAACAGCCGGACCCGCCCTTACGGACGGGTCTGAAAAAAGCCTTTCGATTATAACCGGTTGATGCATTGCAGGCAATCGAGGCTTGCGCACGACCGCCCCATGCCGTGCGCACCGCTAAGGGGATTAAGTCGCTATTGAGCTCGGAAAACAGCGGCGTGCCGCCACGCCGCAGCCACTCGAAGACCACCATCTCGCGGGAGACGATCTCGATGCCGTGCTGGCGCATGCGCGCGAAGGCCAGGTCGCGGTTGGCCGGGTCGCGCGATCCGGAGGCGTCGGCCACGACGAAGACCTCCTTGCCCGCCCAGCGCAGGTCGAGCGCGGTCTGCTGCACGCAGACGTGCGCTTCCGTCCCGCACACCACCACCTGGCGACGCCGCTCGACCTCGGTATCGGCGAGGCAGCCGTCGCCCTGCGCGGAGAAGGCCTGCTTGCTCACGTAGCAGGCGCCGGTGGTCGCCGACTTCAGGGCCTCCACGGTGCTGCCGATCTTGTCGGGAAAGTGCTCGGTCACCACCACCGGCACGCCGACGCGTGCGGCCACCCGGGCCAGCCAGATGCAGTTATCCACGATCCGCTGCCCCTCATGTATCGCCGGCGCCAGACGACTCTGGATATCGACGATCAGCAGGCTGCTCTTGTCCGCACTCATCAACATGTCCTGCCCCTCTCAACCCTTCAGTTCGGCACGCTCGCGGAAGTGGTCGAGCGCCTCCGGATTGGCCAGCGCCTCGATGTTCTTCACCGGCTTGCCGTGCACCACGTTGCGCACCGCCAGTTCGACGATCTTGCCACTCTTGGTGCGCGGGATGTCCGCCACCTGCAACACCTTCGCCGGGACGTGGCGCGGCGTGGTGTTGTCGCGGATGGTCTTCCTGATGCGCGCGACCAGATCGTCGTCCAGATCCAGCCCTTCACGCAGCTTGACGAACAACACCACGCGCACATCCCCTTCCCAGTCCTGGCCGATCACCAGCGACTCCACCACTTCAGTCAGCTTCTCCACCTGGCGGTAGATCTCCGCGGTGCCGATGCGCACCCCGCCTGGGTTCAGCGTGGCGTCGGAGCGACCGTAGATGATCAGCCCGCCGTGCGCGGTGATTTCGCAGAAATCGCCGTGACACCAGACCTTGTCGAAACGTTCGAAGTAGGCCGCATGATACTTGGCGCCGTCGGCGTCGTTCCAGAAGCCGATCGGCATCACCGGGAAAGGCCGGGTGCACACCAGCTCGCCCTTCTCGCCGCGCACCGGACGGCCGTCGTCGTCCCACACGTCCACCGCCATCCCCAGGCCCTTGCACTGGATCTCGCCGCGCCACACCGGCAGTACCGGGCAGCCGAGCACGAAGCAGGAGATGATGTCGGTGCCGCCCGAGATCGACGACAGCTGCAGATCGGCCTTGATCTCACGGTACACGTAGTCGAAGCCTTCCGGCACCAGCGGGCTGCCGGTGCTCATCAGCGCGCGCACGCTGGCCAGGCTGTGGGTTTCGCGCGGCTTGAGGCCGAACTTGGCGCAGGCGTCGATGAACTTGGCTGAAGTGCCGAAGTGGGTCATGCCTTCGGCGTCGGCGTAGTCGAACAGCACGCGATTGTCGCCGGCAAACGGCGAGCCGTCGTAGAGCAGCAGTGTGGCTTGCGCCGCAAGGCCCGACACCAGCCAGTTCCACATCATCCAGCCACAGGTGGTGAAGTAGAACACCCGGTCGCCCGGCTTCACGTCACCATGCAGCTTGTGCTCCTTGAGGTGCTGCAGCAGCGCACCGCCGGCACAGTGCACGATGCACTTGGGCACCCCGGTGGTGCCCGAGGAATACATGATGTACAGCGGATGATCGAAGGGCAGCGGCTCGAAGGCGATCTCGGTCACCGTGTGCTGCGGCGCGACGAAGTCAGCCAGCATGCGGGCATGCGCGACGCGCGACAGCTCGTGCTGCGCATGCACGTAGGGCACCACCACCACGCGCTTGAGCGAAGGCAGGCGCGCGGCGATCTCCGCCAGCTTGTCCAGGCAGTCGACCACCTTGCCGTTGTAGTAGTAGCCATCGCAGGCGATCAGCACCTTGGGCTCGGTCTGGCCGAAGCGGTCGAGCACGCCCTGCACGCCGAAGTCCGGCGACGCGGAGGTGAAGATCGCGCCGATGCTTGCCGCGGCCAGCATGGCCACCACGGTTTCCGGCATGTTGGGCATGTAGGCCGCCACACGGTCGCCCTTGCCCACGCCCTGCTCGCGCAACGCGGCGGCAAACTGCGCCACGCGGCGGTAGAGCTCGCCGTGGCTCATGCGGTTCTTGACCCGGTCCTCGCCCCAGAACACCAGCGCGTCGCGCTCGTCACGCGAGCGCAGCAGATTCTGCGCAAAGTTCAGCCGCGCCTCGGGAAACCAGCGCGCACCGGGCATGCGGTCCCCGTCGGCCAGCACCGTGGCGCCGCGTTCGCCGATCACCTCGCCGTACTCCCAGATGCTGGTCCAGAACTGTTCAGGGTGCGCAACCGACCAACCGTGCAGCGCCTCGTAGTCCGGCAGCGACAGCCCCCAGCGCGCTTCGGCGCGACGGGCGAAATCGGTGATGTTGGCGGCAGCGATGCGCTCGGCCGATGGCTGCCAGAGCGGCTGGTCGTTGGTACTCATGCGGGTCTCCTCACTCAATTGGTCTGATTGGTCTTCTGATTATTCGCCGATAGGAGCGGGCTTGCCCGCGATGCGGCCGTATCGCGGGCAAGCCCGCTCCTACGCGGTCGGCTGGTCGAACACGGCCCGCAGTGTATCCGGCAGCGGAACCGACTTGCCAGTGCGCGTATCCATCCACACCACCTTGGCCGCGCCCTCGGCATACAGCGTGTCGTCGCCTTCGACGTACAGCTCGTACCAGGTCATCACGCTGCTGCGCCCCGGACTGCCGGCATACAGCTTCACCACCACCGTGGCCGGGTAGTTCACCGGAATCAGGAAGGTGCAACTGGCGTTGATGATGACCGGCGCATCGGCCTGATCAGGCCGCACCGGAAAATCCATCGCCTCCAGCCACTCCACCCGGGCCTGCTCGAAGTAACGGAAGTACACCGTGTTATTGACGTGATTGTAGGCATCCATGTCACCCCAGCGCACCGCAATGCGCGTGGTGAGCAGCAGCTTGCGCTCTGCGTGCATCTTGTGTCCCCTCTATTGGTTCTTGGTGCCGGGGTAATGTAACATACGCCACCGTATGTTCAACCCACCCGCCCCGATGCGGGACACAGCGTATTACACTGCGGCGTGCGCCACGGCGACCAAGACCAACAGGCACGCGCAAGACCGAGGAGATGAGGATGGAACGCGAATCCATGGAGTTTGACGTCCTGATCGTCGGCGGCGGCCCGGCCGGCCTTGCCGCGGCGATCCGGCTCAAGCAGCTGGCGCAGGACAAGGGCACGGACGTGTCGGTGTGCCTGATCGAGAAAGGCGCCGAGATCGGCGCGCACATCCTGTCCGGCGCGGTGATGGATCCGCGCGCACTCAACGAACTGATCCCGGACTGGCAGGCCCAGGGCGCCCCGATCAAGACCGCGGTGAGCGAAGACCGGGTGATCTTCCTCTCCGAAACGGGCGGCCGCCGCATTCCCAACAGCCTGCTGCCGGACAGCTTCCTCAACCACGGCAACTACATCGTGCGACTGGGCCACGTCGCCAAGTGGCTGGGCGAGCAGGCCGAAGCACTGGGCGTCGAGGTCTATCCCGGCTTTGCCGGCGCCGAGGTGCTGTACGACGAGAACGGCGCGGTCAAGGGCGTGGCCACCGGCGACATGGGGCTCACCCGCGAAGGCGAACCCGGCCCCAACCACCAGCCCGGCATGGAACTGCACGCGAAATACACGCTGTTCGCCGAAGGCTGCCGCGGCCACCTGGGCAAGCAGCTGGAAGCCAAGTACAAGCTGCGCGAGGGCGCCGACCCGCAAACCTACGGCATCGGCATCAAGGAACTGTGGGAAGTGCCGGCCGAGCGTCACGTGCCCGGCCTGGTGGTGCACACCGCCGGCTGGCCGATGGACTCGGCCACCTATGGCGGCGGCTTCGTCTACCACCTCGAGGACAAGCTGGTCTCGATCGGCTTCGTGGTCGGCCTCAACTACACCAACCCGCACCTCTCCCCCTTCGAGGAGATGCAGCGCTACAAGACTCACCCGGAAATCCGCAAGTACATCGAAGGCGGCAAGCGCCTGGCCTATGGCGCGCGCGCGATTGCCGCGGGCGGCCTGCAGAGCCAGCCCAAGCTGGTATTCCCGGGTGGTGCGCTGATCGGCGACGACGCCGGCTTCCTCAACGCGGCGCGCATCAAGGGCAGCCACGCGGCGCTCAAGAGCGGCATGCAGGCCGCCGAGGCCGCCTTCGAAGCGCTGGCAGCCGAGCGCAGCCGCGACGAGCTCACTGCCTTCCCGCAAGCCTTCCGCGCGAGCTGGCTGCATGCCGAACTGCACAAGACGCGCAACTTCAAGCCCTACATGAAGAAGGGCCTGTGGCTGGGCTCCTTGCTGTTCGGCATCGACCAGAAGCTGTTCGGCGGCAAGACGCCCTGGACCCTGCACAACAGCGCCGACCACACCACGCTCAAGCCCGCGGCCGAGTGCGAGAAGATCGCCTATCCGAAGCCCGACGGCGTACTCACCTTCGACCGCCTGTCCTCGGTGTTCCTGTCCAACACCAACCACGAGGAAGA
>JAUVWV010000036.1 GCA_030603925.1 Thauera sp.
CACTTGGTGATCTGGTAGTAGCGGTCGTAGCCGGCCACCATCAGCAACTGCTTGAAGAGCTGCGGGGACTGCGGCAGGGCGAAGAACTGGCCCGGATGCACGCGCGAGGGCACCAGGTAGTCGCGTGCGCCTTCCGGGGTGCTCTTGGTGAGCATAGGGGTTTCCACGTCGATGAAACCCTGGGCGTCGAGGAAGCGGCGGAAGGCCATCGCCACCTTGTAGCGCAGCATCAGGTTCTTCTGCATCTGCGGGCGGCGCAGGTCGATGACGCGGTGGGTGAGGCGCACGTTCTCCGACAGGTTGTCGTCGTCGAGCTGGAAGGGCGGGGTGGCCGCGGCGTTGAGGACTTCGATGTCCTGGCACAGCACCTCGATCTCGCCCGAGGTCAGGTTGGGGTTTTCGGTGCCGCCCGGGCGACGGCGCACGCGACCGCTCATCTTCAGCACGAATTCGTTGCGCACCGATTCGGCGGTGGCGAACATCGCCGCGCGGTCCGGATCGCATACCACCTGCACCAGGCCTTCACGGTCGCGCAGGTCGATGAAGATCACCCCGCCGTGGTCGCGGCGGCGATGCACCCAGCCGCAGAGGGTGACGGTCTGGTCGAGGTCGGCGGCAGTGACCTGGCCGCAGTAGTGGGTTCGCATGGTATGAAGATTCCGGCTAGAGACAGAAGATTCGCGGGCGCAGCCGTGCGGCGGCGCTCATTCGTTGAGCAGGGCGGGGCGGGGCTCCGGTTTGCGTGCAGGGGGAGCCACCACGCCCATGGAGATGATGTACTTGAGCGCTTCGTCCACGCTCATGTCCAGTTCGATCACGTCTTCCTTCGGCATCATCAGGAAGAAGCCCGAGGTCGGGTTGGGTGTGGTCGGCACGTATACGCTGACGTAGTCGCCATGCAGATGGCGGGCCGCATCGCCGCCGGGGCGGCCGGTCTGGAACGCGATGGTCCACGAACCCTGGCGCGGGTACTGCACCAGCAGGGCCTTGCGGAAGGCCTGGCCGCTACTGGAAAAGAGGGTGTCGGAAACCTGCTTGACCCCATAGTAGAGCGACTTCACCACCGGGATGCGTGCAAGCAGGGCTTCCCAGTAGGCCACCAGCTTCTGGCCCAGCACATTGGCGGCGATCAGGCCGGTGGTGAGCACGATCAGCACGCTGACCAGCAGGCCGACGCCCGGGATGTTGAAACCGAACATCGCACGTGGCTGGATGCCGTTGGGCAGCCACTCGATGAGCTGGTCGAGGGTGCCGACGATCCAGGCCAGCACCATGAAGGTAATGACCAGCGGAATCCAGATCAGCAGGCCGGTGACGAAGTATTTCTTCACGTGCCGTTCAGGACGGATGGCAGGCGCAGCTGCCGCCGCAGCCGCCGGCTGCCGGCGTTTCCGCGGGTTTGGCCGGCGCGGACGCGCCGCCGCCCTTGAAATCGGTGGCGTACCAGCCGCTGCCCTTGAGCTGGAAGCCGGCGGCGGACAGCAGCTTCACATAGGATTCCGCGCCGCAGGACGGGCAGGTGGTGAGCTGGGCGTCGCTCATCTTCTGCATGTGTTCCTTCTGGAACCCGCAGTGCTGGCAACGATATTCGTAAATGGGCATGACGACCTCCGGAAAGGCAAGCGCGTAAGTCTAACGCAACGCAGCATGAGGGAAAAGAAAGCCGGTGGCGACACGCATGTGTGCCGTCCCGCGCCCGATCTGGGGGTTCAGGCGCGGGATTTCAAGGGCTGCCGGGCGTTCAGAAACTGCCCAGATAGGCCCGGGTGATCGACTCGCCCCAGAACAGGGCCAGCACGCCGGCCGCAGCGAGGTAGGGGCCGAAGGGGATGGGTACGCTGCGTCCGTGGCGCGCAAGGACGATCAGCGCAATGCCGACCACCGCGCCGACCAGCGAGGAGAACAGGATGGTCAGCGGCAGCAGCTGCCAGCCCAGCCAGGCGCCGATGGCGGCGAGCAGCTTGAAGTCGCCGAAACCCATGCCTTCCTTGCCGGTGGCGAGCTTGAACAGCCAGTACACCGACCACAGCGACAGGTAGCCGGCCATGGCGCCGATCACCGCGCTCGGCAGATCGGTGAAGGTGCGGCCCAGGTTGAACGCGAGGCCGAGCCAGAGCAGCGGCAGGGTGAGGTCGTCGGGGAGCAACTGGGTATCGAGGTCGATGAAGGCCAGCGCGATCATCGCCCACAGGAACAGGATCGCGCCGAGTGCGGCGAGACCGAAGCCGAAATGCCAGGCCGCATAGCCGCTCAATGCCGCGGACAGCAGCTCCACCACCGGGTAACGCCGGCTGATGGGTGCGTCGCAGTGGCGGCAGCGGCCGCGCAGCAGCAGATAGCTCACCACAGGGATGTTCTCCAGTGCGGTGATCAGGTGCCCGCAGTGCGGGCAGCGCGAACGGGGCGTAGCGAGATTGAAGCGTTCCTGCGCGGGCGGTTCCTCGCCGCGCAGTTCGGCGGCCTGGGCGAGCCAGTCGCGCTCCATCATCCTGGGCAGGCGATGGATCACCACGTTTAGGAAACTGCCGACGAACAGGCCCAGGACGGCGGCCAGCAGGGTAAAGGCGAGCGGCTCGCGCAGGAATTCGATCATTGGATGCAGGGAGTATTGAGCCGCCCGGCGCACAAGCCGGGCGGCGGGGCGTCAGACGACTTCGCCGAGCTTGAAGATGGGCAGGTACATGGCAACCACGAGGCCGCCGATCACCGTGCCGAGGAAGACCATGATGAGCGGCTCGAGCAGTTGCGAAAGGCCGGCCACCGCATCATCCACTTCCTGCTCGAAGAAGTCAGCGACCTTCGAAAGCATGGAGTCGAGCTGGCCGGATTCTTCGCCGATCGACACCATCTGCACCACCATGGTGGGGAACACGGAGGCATTCTGCATCGCCACCGTCAGGCTGGTGCCTGTGCTGACCTCGTTCTGGATCTGCTTGGTCGCGGTGAGGTAGATGTAATTGCCCGATGCCCCGCCGACCGAGTCCAGTGCCTCGACCAGCGGGACGCCGGCGGCGAACATGGTCGACAGCGTGCGCGCCCAGCGCGCCACGGTTGCCTTGCGGATGATGTCGCCCACCACGGGCAGCTTGAGCACCGCCTTGTCGACAGCGATCTGCATCGCGGTCGAACGCTTGTAGAGAAAGCTGATGCCCAGCACGGTACCGATGACGATGCCGAACAGCAGGTACCAGAACTCGACGAAGAAGTCCGACATCGCGATAACGACGAGGGTCGGTCCAGGCAGCTCGGCGCCGAAGTTGGCGAACACGCTCTTGAATTCGGGGATCACGAACAGCATCATGACGCTGATCACCAGGGCCGCGACGACGACCACCGCGGCCGGATAGAACAGGGCGGACTTGATCTTGCTCTTGATCGCGAGGATCTTTTCCTTGTAGGTCGCGATGCGGTCGAGCAGGTTGTCCAGGATGCCTGCCTGCTCGCCTGCGGCCACCAGGTTGCAGAACAGCTTGTCGAAGTACACCGGGTGCTTGCCGAAGGCCTGCGACAGGCTGGAGCCGGTTTCGACATCGTTGCGCACGTCGTTGAGCAGGCGGGCCAGACTCGGATTGCCGGATCCCTTGATGCCGATATCGAAGGCCTGCAGCAGGGGCACGCCGGATTTCATCATGGTGGCGAGCTGGCGGGTGAACAGGGCGATGTCCTTTTCGGTGATCTTGTGGCCGCGCGACATGCGCTGCTTCTTCACCTTGGTCACCATCACGCCCTGGCGGCGCAAGGTGGCCTGGACGACCGACTCGGCCGTCGCGCGCATCTCGCCGCGCATCACCTTGCCGGTCTTGTCCTTGCCTTCCCAGTTGAAGAGCACTTCCTTCGGGCCGGTTCGTGCGCGGCTTGCTTGGCTTGCGGTCGCCATCAGCGTGTCCCTTGTCCTATTCGTTGGTGGTGGCCAGCACTTCTTCCAGCGAGGTGACCCCCTGCTTGACCTTGAGCAGCCCGGACTGGCGCAGATCCTTGACGCCTTCGCGCTGCGCCTGTTCTGCGATGTCCATCGAATTGCCGTTGGTCATGATGATATGCGCAATCTCTTCGGAAATCGGCATGACCTGGTAAATGCCCACCCGCCCCTTGTAGCCGCTGCCCTTGCAGCGCTCGCACCCGACCGGGCCGTAGGGTTGCCAGCTGCCGTCCAGGTCGCTTTCGGAATACCCGGCCTGCAGCAGCACCTCGATCGGAATGTCCGCCGGCTGCTTGCAACTGCACAGGCGCCGCGCCAGGCGCTGCGCGGTGATCATGATCACCGACGAGGCGATGTTGAACGGCGCCACCCCCATGTTCTTCAGGCGTTCCAGGGTGGTCGGGGCATCGTTGGTGTGCAGGGTGGACAGCACCAGGTGGCCGGTCTGCGCGGCCTTCACGGAAATCTCGGCGGTCTCCAGGTCGCGGATCTCACCCACCATGATCACGTCCGGATCCTGGCGCAGGAAGGCGCGCAGGGCGGCGGCAAAGGTGAGCCCGGCCTTGTCGTTGACGTTGACCTGGTTGATGCCGGGCAGGTTGATTTCCGCCGGGTCCTCGGCGGTGGAGATGTTGACCCCCGCCTTGTTGAGGATGTTCAGGCAGGTGTAGAGCGACACGGTCTTGCCCGAGCCGGTCGGGCCGGTCACCAGGATCATGCCGTAGGGGCGCTCAACGGCATCAAGTAGAACCTTCTTCTGTTCCGGCTCGTAGCCCAGTGCGTCCACGCCCAGCATGGCGGAGGATGGATCCAGGATACGCATCACGATCTTCTCGCCGTGCAGCGTGGGCAGCGTGGAGACGCGGAAGTCGATGGCCTTGTTCTTGGACAGCACGAGCTTCATCCGCCCGTCCTGCGGTACGCGCTTCTCGGAGATGTCGAGGCGCGAGATCACCTTGATGCGTGCGGCGATCTTCTCCTTGAGCACCAGCGGGGGCTGTGCGACCTCGCGCAGGATGCCGTCGGTGCGCACCCGGATGCGGTAGTACTTCTCGTAGGGTTCGAAATGGATGTCGGACGCGCCTTCGTTGATCGCGTCGATCAGTACCTTCTGGATGAAGCGTACGACCGGCGCGTCGTCCACTTCGGCCGACGAGTCGTCACTGCTCGCCTCGGACGGCCCCTCCTGGTCGAGGAGGTCCATGTCGAACTCGTCGCCGGTCAGGTCCTTCAGCGTCTGTTCGGTCGACTCGGCGAGCGATTCGGCCAGCTTCGCCAGCTTGTCCGCCTCGGCGACCACCAGATCGACCTGCAGCCCGGTCTGGAAGCGGATCTCGTCCAGCACCCGCATGTTGGACGGGTCGGCGATCGCCACCACCAGGCGGTTCTGCCGTTTGCCCAGTGCCACCACCTGATGCTTGCCGGTGAGCTTGCGGTCGATCGCGTCGCGCGGGATGAAGGACTTGTCGATCGTCGAGATGTCGAACAGCGGATAACCGAAGGTTTCCGCGGCAAAGCGCGCAACGTCGCGCGTGCTGATCAGCCCGCGCTGTGCCAGTTCGATGAGGAATCCGTTGGTGGATCCGTTCCCGGACCCGGTGGCACAGGCCAGCGCGTCGGCTTCGGAAAGCCGTCCGTGCTGGACCAGGGCGCGGGCGAGGCCGCTCAGTGCGGTCTGGGGATTGGCAGCCATTTACGTGATCTTAACTAACTGACATTCGATCTTGCACGCCGCGCCGGGGCTTGTAAAGGGCCGCCCCTTCATGTGCCCGGTGCCGGCGGCGCGCTGTCCGGTTCGGCTGCATGCGGGCGGAACAGTCGAACGGTGCGCACCATGCGGTCCTGCGTCTGCACGACCTCGATCGGTGTATCGGCGATCTTCACCGAAAGACCGCCTTCCGGGATGTCCTGCAGGTGCTCCAGGATCAGCCCGTTGAGGGTCTTCGGGCCGTCCAGCGGCAGGTTCAGGCCCAGCTTGCGGTTGAGTTCGCGCAAGTTCTGTCCGCCATCGACCAGCACGCTGCCGTCGGCCCCCCAGCTCACGCGGTCGCCGCTGTCCGGCATGCTGGTGGTGAACTTGCCGATCAGCTCCTCGATGATGTCTTCCAGTGTGACCAGTCCGAGCAGTTCGCCGTACTCGTCCACCACCAGGGCGAGGCGCTGGTGGTTCTCCTGGAAGAACTGAAGTTGCGAGTAGATCGGTGTGTCGGCGGGGATGAAATAGGGCTTGCTCACCAGTTCGCGGATCACCTCCCGGTCGAACCCTGCTTCCAGGGTGCGCCCGAGCAGCCGGCGCAGATGCAGGATGCCGATGACGCGCTCGGAATCGTCCTCGAAGACCGGCAGACGGGTATGGTAGCTGGTGGCCAGATGCTGGCGGATCTCCTCTTCGGGCGCCGACAGGTCGATGCTCTCGATGGCGCCGCGCGCGGTCATCACGTCTTCTACCGTGATGTTCTCCAGATCGAACAGGTTGACCAGGATGCTGCGATGCTTGGCGGGGATGTACTGGCCGGACTCGAGCACCATGGAGCGCAGCTCCTCGATCGACAGGCTGGGGCTGCCGTTGTCCTGGCTGGGTTTCAGGCGCAGGACGTGCAGCAGGCCGCCGACGAAGAGGTTGACGAACCACACTGCGAAATAGGAAACCTTCAGCAGGCCGGTGAGCGGGTAGCTGAGGATGGGCGCGAGGCGGTCGGCATGGTGCGCGCCGATGACCTTCGGCGTGATCTCGGAGAACACCAGGATCAGAAAGGTCAGGGTCACCGTGCCGGCGCCCAGTGCCCAGCGGTCCTCGCCGAAGAGATGGATGGTGATCACGCTCGACAGCGTCGCTGCGGCGATATTGATCAGGTTGTTGAACAGCAGGATCACGCCGAGCAGGCGGTCGGTCTTACCCAGCAGTTCCAGCGCGAGCCGGGCGCCGTTGTGGCCGGCCGCGGCGCGCGAGCGCAGCTTGTAGCGGTTGGCGGCCATCATGACCGTTTCGGTCATGGAAAAGGCCCCCGAGAAGACCAGCAGCATGACCAGGGCGGTCAGCTGCGCGGGGAGAAGTGATTCGGGCACGCCGATTCGTCAGTTACGCGGAGCGTCGAGTATTGAGGCCGCCTGCCCGCCTGTCAAGCAAGGAGCCGCCCGGCTCAGGCAGCGCGCATCAGCAGCACCTCGATGACGAAGCGGCTGCCGACGTAGGCCAGCATCAGTGCGACGAATCCGGCCAGTGTCCAGCGCAGCGCGACCCGCCCGCGCCATCCGCGTACATGCCGGCCGAGCAGCAGGGTGCCGAACAGCAGCCAGGAGATGATGGCGAACACCGTCTTGTGGTCGATGCGGAAGGCCTGGCCGAACAGCGATTCCGAGAATGCGATGCCCGACACCAGCGTCAGCGTGAGGAGGACGAAGGCGATCCCGATCAGGCGGAACAGCAGTGCCTCCATGGTGAGCAGCGGCGGCAGGCTGGCGAGCGCGCGGGTGAAGCGCGCGTGATGGAGCTGGCGTTCGGCCACCGCCATCAGCATTGCGTGCAGGGCCGCCAGGGTGAACAGGCTGTAGGCCAGCATGGCGATGATGAAGTGCGCGCGGAAGGCGGGTGAGCCGGCGTTGGTCAGGATGTGGTCACCCGGAAACAGCGCGGGCAGCAGGCTGCCGACCACGCCGGCCGGCATCACCAAGGCGTGCAGCCCGTCGAGCCGGGCGTACAGGGTTTCCACCCAGTAGAAGCAGATCGCCAGCCAGATCATCAGCGACACCGCCACGCCGAAGCCGAAGCGCATCTGACCGTCCGGAAACAGCGCGGCATGCAGCGCCAGACCGTGGATCGCCAGCGCGGCGAGCAGCAGCAGGCGCTCGCGCAGCGACATGCACTGGCGGCCGGATGCGTTGCCGCTGCCGATCCAGCAGGTCCGCCAGAAGTACAAGCCCAGGGCCCCATACAGCGAGGCGGGAACGAGATGAAGTAGAATCGTGGCCATATAGCCCGCAGTTTACTCCAACGCCGAAAGCCCCATACAAGATGCTCGACAATCTCACCGAACGCCTTTCAAAGGTCGTCAAGACCCTGCGCGGCCAGGCGCGTCTGACCGAAGACAACATCCAGGAGGCGATGCGTGAAGTGCGCATGGCCCTGCTGGAGGCCGACGTGGCCCTGCCGGTGGTCAAGGACTTCATTGCCCGCGTCAAGGAGAAGGCGGTCGGCCAGGAAGTGATCGGCTCGCTCTCGCCCGGCCAGGCGCTGGTCGGTGTGGTACACGACGAGCTGAAGGCCCTGATGGGCGGCACCCACACCGGCCTGGACCTTGCGGCCCAGCCCCCCGCGGTGATCCTGAGGGCCGGCCTGCAGGGCGCGGGCAAGACCACCACCACCGGCAAGCTCGGCAAGCTGCTCGGCGAGCGCATGAAGAAGAAGGTGCTGGCGGTGTCCACCGACGTCTATCGCCCGGCGGCCATCGAGCAGTTGAAGACCGTTGCCGGGCAGGCCGGCATCGAATTCTTCCCCTCCGCCATCGAGCAGAAGCCGGTGGATATCGCCCTGGCCGCGCTGGACTACGCGCGCCGGCACTACTTCGACGTACTGCTGGTCGATACCGCCGGCCGGCTGGCGATCGACGAGGCCATGATGGCCGAGATCCAGGCCCTGCACGCGGCGGTGAGGCCGGTGGAGACGCTGTTCGTGGTCGACGCCATGCTGGGCCAGGATGCGGTGAATACCGCGCGCGCCTTCAACGAGGCCTTGCCGCTCACCGGTGTGGTGCTGACCAAGCTCGACGGCGACGCGCGTGGTGGCGCGGCGCTGTCGGTGCGCCACGTCACCGGCAAACCCTTGAAGTTCGCCGGGGTGGGCGAGAAGCTCTCCGGGCTGGAGGAGTTTCACCCCGAGCGCATGGCCAGCCGCATCCTCGGCATGGGCGACATCCTCGGTTTGGTGGAAGAGGCGCGCCGCGGTGTGGACGAGGACAAGGCGCGCGCCTTTGCGCAGAAGCTCAAGACCGGCAAGGGCTTCGATCTCAACGACTTCAAGGAGCAGATCGCCCAGATGCGCAGCATGGGCGGCATCGGCGCGATGCTCGACAAGCTGCCCGCGCAGTTCGCGCAGGCCGCCGGCAAGCTGCAGGGCGGTACCGAGGAGAAGGCGATCGGCCGCATCGAGGGCATCATCAACTCGATGACCCCGCAGGAGCGCAGCAAGCCGGACATCCTCAAGGCCAGCCGCAAGCGCCGCATCGCTGCGGGGGCTGGCGTCACGGTGCAGGAGGTCAATCGCCTGCTCAACCAGTTCGAGCAGACGCAGAAGATGATGAAACAGTTCTCCAAGGGCGGCATGCAGAAGATGATGCGCGGCCTCAAGGGCATGCTGCCCGGCGGCATGATGCGCTGAAGGCGCGCTGCGCAACCGCCATGCAGCCGATCTTCGCCTCGCTCGCCCGTGCGCTGCGCAGCCTGGGGCAGCGCGGCATCCTCTGGCAGCTCATCTGGCCCGGTCTGGCTGCCGGCCTGCTCTGGCTGGTGGTGGCGATCTTCAGCTGGAGTGCGCTGGTCGAAGGTGTCGTGCGCTGGGTCGAGGGCTGGGCCTGGGTCGGTCCGTGGCTGAGCGGCTCGGAGGTGGCCGGCGGCGTGCTGCTGGTGCTGGCCAAGATCGTCGTGTTCCTGCTGTTCGTACCGCTGATCTATGTCACGGCCGCCGTGCTGGTAGCGGTGATCGCCCTGCCCATCATGCTGGAGAGGGTCGCCCTGCGCGACTACGGCGATCTGGAGCAGCGGCGGGGCGGCTCGAACCTTGGCAGCGCGTGGAACTCGGCGCTCGCGGCGGTGCTGTTCCTCGTCTGCCTGCTGGTGTCGCTGCCATTCTGGCTGATTCCGGGTTTCGGGCTGGTGGCCTCGGTGGTGCTCACCGGCTGGCTGAACCAGAAGGCCTTCGGCTACGACGCGCTGATGCTACATGCCGACGCGGCAGAGCTGCGCACCCTGCGGCGCGACCTGCGCGCCCAGATGCTGCTGCTCGGCGGGCTGTGCGCACTGCTGGCCTATGTGCCGCTGCTCAACATCGTGGCCCCGGCCTTCTGCGGCCTGGCCTTCGTCCATTACATGCTCGAAGCGCTGCGGCGCGAGCGTGCGGCGCGCGGCGTGTCCATCCTGGATCCGCTGCCCGCGCCAACCACCACCACGGGGAGTTCCTGATGGCCTTCGGCGCACTCATCATTGGTGACGAGATCCTGTCCGGGCGGCGCAGCGACAAGCATCTGGCGAAACTGATCGAACTGCTTGCCGCGCGCGGACTCAAGCTTGCCTGGGCACGCTACGCCGGCGACGACCGGCAGCGGCTGACTGAAACCCTGTGCCAGACCTTCGCCACCGGTGACGTGGTGTTCAGCTTCGGCGGCATCGGCGCCACGCCCGACGACCATACCCGCCAGGCGGCTGCCGCGGCGCTCGGCGTGGAGGTCGTGCTGCACCCCGAGGCGGAAGCCGAGATCCGGGGCCGCTTCGGTGCGGAAGTCACTCCCGAGCGCCTGCAGATGGGCACCTTTCCGCTCGGCAGCGCGATCATCCCCAATCCCTACAACCGCATCCCGGGGTTCGCCATCCGCGAGCACTGGTTCGTGCCCGGCTTCCCGCAGATGGCCTGGCCGATGGTCGAGTGGGTGCTCGATACCCGGTACGCCCACCTGCACCACGCGGAGGACTACGTGGAGCAGTCGATCACCGTGTGGGATGCCTACGAGGGCCAGTTGATCGATCTGATGCGCGAGATCACCGCCGACTTCCCGGATGCCACCCTGTTCAGCCTGCCGACGCTGGCGGGTGCCGGCGAGCGGCGCAGCCTCGAATTGGGCATGAAGGGGCCGGCCGCGCGGGTCGCAGAGGCGAGGGTGCGCATCAAGGCGGACATCGAGCGGCGCGGCCATCCGTGGCAGGAACACGCCTGATCGGCCGGCTGCTGCGTCGCCCGGCGGCTCCGGCGAGCGAGGAGCGCCGCGCGCTGATGCTCGGCGAACGGGCCGTGGCCTACACGCTGCGCCGCTCGGCACGCCGTACCCTGGCGCTGCAGGTCGATGCGCGCGGCGTGCGGGTGGCCGTGCCGCGGCATTGCCCGGATGCGCAGGTCGAGGCTTTCATTGCCGCGCACGCCCAGTGGCTGCTGGGCAAACTCGCGGTGCTCGGCGCCCGGCGGGAGGCGGCGCGCTTCACCGTCGAGGACGGTGCGCTGTTTCCCCTGCACGGCCGGCCCTGCCGCGTGCGCCTGGGCGGCAGCGGGCGCAGTGCGCGCTGGCGGATCGCGCCCGACGGGATCGAGGAACTGGTGCTGCCGGCTGCCGCAGCCGATTCCGGCGAGGCCCTCGTGCGTGCGATGCGCGCGCGTGCGCAGACGTGGTTTGCCGGGCGCGTGGCGGAGTACTGCCACCGCCTCGGCGTGCCGCTGCCGGCGGTGCGCACCAGTGCCGCGCGGACGCGCTGGGGCAGCTGCAGCCGGCGCTCCGGCATCCGTCTGCACTGGCGCCTGCTCCACCTGCCCGTTGAACTGGGCGACTACGTGGTTGCGCACGAAGTCGCCCATCTGCTGGAAATGAACCACTCGGCCCGCTTCTGGTCCGTGGTCGAGTCGCTGTACCCGGACTGGCGTGCCGCGCGCGGCCGCCTGCGCGAGGCCGCGGCCAGCCTGCCGGTGATCGCCCCGGGCGACGACACACTTATCGATCAGGAGGACTGACAACCATGCGTATCCTTCA
Source organism: Thauera sp. (assembly GCA_030603925.1). Lineage (GTDB taxonomy): Bacteria > Pseudomonadota > Gammaproteobacteria > Burkholderiales > Rhodocyclaceae > Pseudothauera. The sequence continues at coordinate 11,644 of JAUVWV010000036.1, forward strand.
CACCATGCTGCGGGTGGGCGATCTCGAGCGCTCCATCGCCTTCTACACACAGGTGCTCGGCATGCGTCTGCTGCGCCGCCAGGACTACCCGGAGGGGCGCTTCACCCTGGCCTTCATCGGCTACCAGGACGAAGCCGCAGGGGCGGTGATCGAGCTGACCCACAACTGGGATACGCCCACCTACGACCATGGCAACGCCTTCGGCCACATCGCCCTGGCGGTGCCCGACGCCGCCAAGGCCTGCGCGGACATCCGTGCACGCGGCGGCAAGGTGGTGCGCGAGGCCGGGCCGATGAAGCACGGCAGCACCGTGATCGCCTTCGTCGAGGATCCGGACGGCTACAAGATCGAGCTGATCGAGCGCGCCTGACGGGGCTGCGCGGGTTACTCGCCCTCGCCGAAGCGCTCGCGGATGCGCAGCACCTCCACCCATTCCGAGAGCAGCGCATCCACGCAGTCCGGATCGAAGTGCAGGCCGCGTCCATCTTCCAGCCAGGCCACCGCGCGCTCTAGCGGCCAGGCCGGCTTGTAGGGGCGGGTGGAGGTCAGTGCGTCGAACACGTCGGCCACCGCCACGATGCGCCCCTCGATGGGAATGTCGGCGCCGCGCCGGCCGTGCGGATAACCGCTGCCGTCGAACTTCTCATGGTGCGACAGGGCGATGCTGGCGCCGAGCTGGATGATCGCTGAACTCGAGTCCTTAAGGATGTCGTGGCCGATCACCGGGTGGCGCCGCATGATGCTCATCTCCTCGGGCGACAGGCGCCCGGCCTTCAGCAGGATGTAGTCGGGGATGCCGAGCTTGCCCACGTCGTGCATCGGCGCCGCCTGCAGGATGGCCTCGGCGCGTGCCTCGCCCAGCCCCATGGCGCGGGCGATCAGCGCGGAGTAGTGCGCCATGCGCAGGATGTGCGCACCGGTTTCCGGGTCGCGGAACTCGGCGGCGCGTGCCAGCCGGGTGACGGTTTCGCGTTCGCGCGCGAGGATCTCCGCGGTGGCCCGGCGAACCTCCTCGGACAGCAGTTCCGCCCGGTTGCGCGTGGCCAGGTGGGCCTCGCGCAGCATCAGCATGTTGCGCACCCGCGGGTTGAACTCGTGCGCATCGATCGGCTTGGTGAGGAAGTCGTTGGCGCCGGCCTCCAGTGCGTCGTAGCGCACCTTGCGCTCGTCGCTTGCGGTGACCATCAGGATCGGCACGTCGTCGCGCGCATGTTCCGCGCGCACCCGGCGGATAAGCTCCAGGCCGTCCATGCCGGGCATCATGTAGTCGACCACGATCAGGTCCGGCTCGTTGGCCAGGCACCAGGCCAGCCCGTCTGCCGGGAGGCTGAAGGTCAGCGGTTCCCAGCCCGGATGATGGCCCACCAGCTTCTCCATCAGTACCAGATTGAGCGGCGTGTCGTCGATGATCGCGATTTTCATCAGCCCTGCCTGCACGGAAACCCATCGGCATTGTATGCCCGCGCGTCGCCGGGACGGGAGGGCATCCGCCACGCTTGCGCTGCCGCGCTGTCCGTATCGGGCGGCGGGCGGTGCAGTAGAATGCCGCCTCGGCATCAACGGCAACGAACATGAAGGTACTGGGAATCGAGTCCTCCTGCGACGAGACCGGCGTCGCGCTGTACGACACCGAGCGCGGTCTGCGGGGGCATTGCGTGCATTCGCAGATCGACCTGCATGCCGCGTACGGCGGCGTGGTGCCGGAGCTCGCCTCGCGCGACCACATCCGTCGTCTGCCGCTGCTGGTGCGCGAGACGCTGGCCGCGGCGGACTGCAGGCTCGACGAACTCGACGCGGTGGCCTACACGGCCGGTCCCGGACTGGCCGGCGCGCTGCTGGTCGGCGCCGGCGTGGCCGAGTCGCTCGGCATGGCCCTGGATGTACCGGCGCTGCCCATCCACCACCTCGAGGGGCATCTGCTGTCGCCGCTGCTGGCCGCCGATGCGCCTGCTTTCCCCTTCATCGCCCTGCTGGTGTCGGGCGGACACACCCAGTTGATGCAGGTGCGCGGGGTGGGCGAGTACGAATTGCTCGGTGAATCGCTTGACGATGCCGCGGGCGAAGCCTTCGACAAGACCGCCAAGCTGCTCGGCCTGGGCTACCCCGGCGGGCCGCAGCTCGCGCGCCTCGCCGAGACCGGGCAGGCCGGGCGCTTCCGCCTGCCGCGGCCGATGCTCAACTCGGCCGATCTCGATTTCAGTTTCAGCGGCCTGAAGACCGCGGTGCTCAATGTGGTGTCCGCGCCTGGCTGGCAGGCGGACGCCACCGCAGACCTGGCGGCGGACTTCCAGCAGGCGGTGGTCGAGGTCCTGGTGAAAAAGTCGCTTGCCGCGCTGCGCCGTACCGGACTGCAACGGCTGGTGGTGGCCGGCGGGGTGGGCGCCAACCGCCAGTTGCGCGCGCAACTGGATGAGGCCGCGCGGCGTCGCGGCTGGCGGGTGTATTACCCGGAACCCGAACTGTGTACCGACAACGGCGCGATGATCGCCTTTGCCGGGGCGCTGCGGCTGGCTGCCGGGCAGCGCGCCGACAGTGCCGGCGAGATCCGCATCCGCCCGCGCTGGCCGCTGGCGGAGCTGCAGAAGCCCGTCTAACCGGCCTTGCCGGACCTGCCGCCGATGCGACCTTCGGTGCCGGCGAGCAGGCGGCGGATGTTGGCCTCGTGGCGCCAGATCAGCACGCCGGCCATGACCAACAGGGCGGCCACGACAGAGGGCGAGCCGACGATGAAGTAAGCCGCCAGCGGTGCGCCGAGTGCCGCGGCCAGCGCCGCGGCTGAGGAATAGCGCGTGAGCGCTGCGGTGATCAGCCAGACGCCCAGGCAGGTGAGCGCCAGCCAGGGATTGATACCGAGCAGCACACCCAGTGCCGTGGCCACGCCCTTGCCGCCATTGAAGCGCAGGAACAGCGAAAAGACGTGGCCGAAGAAGGCGGCCAGGCCGGCGAATGCGGCATCGGTTGCGGAGAAGCCGAACGCCAGGGCAAGCCACACCGCAGCAGCACCCTTCAGGCAGTCACCGACCAGGGTGAGCAGCGCCGCTGCTTTGTTGCCGCTGCGCAGTACATTCGTCGCTCCCGGGTTACCCGAACCGTACTTGCGCGGATCGGCAAGGCCGAACAGCCGGCTGGAGATGATGGCGAAGGGGACCGAACCGAGCAGGTAGGCGGCGGCGAGCAGCAGAATCAGGGTCATCGTGCGTCCACACAGGGAGGATAGGCTGGAAGTGCCGGCAATGCCCGCCAAGCGGGCTACAATGGCGCGATTCTAACGGGTTGGCGTCATGGATTTCATCTTTATCGAAGAGCTCAGGGTGCAGGCCTGGGTCGGCATCTACGCGCGTGAAAAGGCCGCTCCGCAGATGGTCGAGCTGAATCTCACCTTCGGGGTGCCGGACGCCGCGGCCGAACACGACGATATTGCCGACACCATCAATTATGCCGAGGTCATCGAGCGCATCCGCGGCGAACTGGGCGAGCGCCATTTCAACCTGATCGAAACCCTGGGTGAGTTCGTGGTGAATCTCCTGTTCGAGGAATTCGGCGCGCCCTGGGTGAAGATCCGCATTGCGAAAATGGGCGTGATGAAAGGGGTCAAACGCGTCGGTGTGTTCATTCAGCGCGGGCGGGATGGTCGCTCATTACCCGATACCGGCGCTTGAAACAGCTTGCACCAGCGCTGCCGGCGTGTTGCCGGGATGAACAAAAAAAGGGCGCCGTAGCGCCCTTTCCTGATTCGGCGGCCGTTCAGGACGCAGCGATCGCCAGCCCGTCCAGCGGCTTGCCTTCGGCCAGCCAGCTCTCGACCCACAGCGGCTTGCGCCCGCGTCCGCTCCAGGTCATCGACGGATCTTCCGGGTGGCGGTACTTGGCCGGCACGCGGCCGGTCTTCTTTGCCCCGGCCTTGGCGGCGCGGCGCGGCGCCTTCGGGGCCGCAGTCTTTTTCTCGGTGGCGGCGCCGGCGATCACGTCGGACAGCGACAGGCCTTCGTCGGCAGCCATCTTCTGCATCTTCTTCAGCAGATCGCGGCGCGCGCTGTCGCTGCGGCGGCGGATCTCGGATTCGACCTTCGACTGGAGGCGGCGCAATTCGGTGAGCGACAGGGTGGACAGCTCCATGGTTTCTCCTTTATTCGAATCGGGCTATATCGGGGAATTGCCGGCACGGAATGAATGGTGAAAAATCCATTCGCGTGATGCCGCCCATTCTGCCAGTAAAATTTCGAATAAACAAAAACATCTGATGCGGATACATGGTGGATTTATTGTCCGGCCTGCACCATTTGCGGCTGTAATACGCGCAGGATATCGTGCGGGTGTACGCCGACCAGAAAACCGCGGCGCCCGCCATTGATATATACCAGCGGCAGGTCGAGTATGGTTTTCTCCATGAATACCGGCATTCTTTTCTTGGTGCCGAACGGCGAGGTGCCGCCGATCAGGAAGCCGGTGTGCCGGTTGGCGACCTCAGGCTTGCAGGGCTCGACGTGCTTTCGTCCGATCTGGCGCGCCAGTTCCTTTGTCGATACCTTGCGGTCGCCGTGCATCAACACGATCAGCGGGCTGCCCTTTTCATCCTCCATTACCAGGGTTTTCACCACGGCATGTTCGTCTACGTTGAGTTCACGCGCTGAAACACGCGTGCCGCCGTGTTCTTCGTATTCATAAGGGTGATTCGAATAGGCCACGCCGTGCTGGCGCAGAAAACGGGTTGCCGGCGTCTCCGGCGCATGAAGTTCGTGCCTGCTCATGATGATGATTCCTTCATCGGCAATCGCTGCTGCGGTTTCGCTGATGCTCGGACAACGAAATCCGGGGCGGGTTTTTGTGCGGCCGTTCAGGCGCGCGGATGGTGTCTGGCATGCAGGGCCTTCAGGCGTTCGCGCGCCACATGGGTATACACCTGGGTGGTCGAGATGTCGGCGTGGCCGAGCAGCATCTGCACCACCCGCAGGTCCGCGCCGTGGTTCAGCAGGTGGGTTGCGAAGGCATGGCGCAGGGTGTGGGGCGAAATGCGTTCTGCCGGAATGCCGGCCGCCGCCGCATGTGTCTTGACGATGCGCCAGAACATCTGCCGGCTCATCGCAGTGCCGAAACGGCTGACGAACAGATCGTCGCTGAGCCGGTCGGCGAGCAGCTGCGGGCGGGCCTCGCGCACGTAGCGCACGATCCAGTCCACCGCTACTTCGCCCAGGGGCACCAGGCGTTCCTTGCTGCCTTTGCCCATGACCTTCACCACGCCTTCGGCGAGCCCCACGGAGAAGCTCTGCAGGCCGACCAGTTCCGAGACCCGCAGGCCGCTCGCGTACAGGACTTCGAGCATGCAGCGGTCGCGCAGGCCTTGTGGCGTGGCGAGGTCGGGTGCGGCGAGCAGGGCTTCCACCTGGGCCTCCGACAAGGTGCGGGGAAAGCGCTGGCCGGGCATCGGCGGATCGAGCAGCGAGGTCGGGTCGTCCTGGCGCTGACCGTTGCCCAGCAGATGCCGGTAGTAGCGCCGCCAGGCGGATAGCAGGCGGCGCTGGCTGGTGGGCTTGGCGCGCAGGGCGAACTCGGCCAGATAGGCGGCCAGGTCGGCGTGTGTGGCCTCGCGCAGGCGCGTGCCGCGGCGTGCGAGCCAGCCGGCGAACTGCGCGAGGTCGCTGCGGTAGCCGGCGAGGGTATTGCGCGCCAGGCCGTGTTCCAGCCACATCGCATCGCAGAAGGTGTCCAGTTCGACCCGCTCCGCGGCGGGCAGGGCCTGGTCCGCGGCACTCATCGCAGACGGGGCGCGCCGGTGTTCAGCGGCGGATCTCGCCGTTGCCGAACACGACCCACTTCTGGCTGGTCAGTCCCTCGAGCCCAACCGGGCCGCGCGCATGGATCTTGTCGGTGGAGATGCCGATCTCTGCGCCCAGGCCGTACTCGAAGCCGTCGGCGAAGCGGGTCGAGGCATTGATCATCACCGAGGCGGAGTCCACTTCACGCAGGAAGCGCATCGCGTTGCTGTAGTTCTCGGTGATGATGGCCTCGGTGTGGCCGGAGCTGTAGGTGTTGATGTGGGCGATGGCTTCGTCCAGGCCTTCGACCACCTTCACCGCAATGATCGGCGCCAGGTATTCCTCGCGCCAATCGGCCTCGGTGGCCTCGCGCAGGCGTTCGGCAGCGATGCCGGCCTCGCGCAGCAGGGCGAGCGATTCGGCGCAGCAGCGCATCTCCACGCCCTTGTCGGCCAGCATCCGGCCGATGGCCGGCAGGCACAGATCGGCGACGGTGCGCGACACCAGCAGCGACTCGGTGGTGTTGCAGGTGCCGTAGCGCTGGGTCTTCGAGTTCTCGACGATGGGCACCACCTTGGCGGGATCGGCCTCGTCATCGACATACACGTGGCAGTTGCCGTCCAGGTGCTTGATCACCGGCACCCGCGCGTCGCGCGCGATGCGCTCGATCAGGCCCTTGCCGCCGCGCGGCACGATCACATCGACGAATTCGGGCATCGCGATCAGTTCGCCCACCGCAGCGCGGTCGGTGGTGTCCACCACCTGCACCGCATGCTCCGGCAGGCCGGCGGCGGCAAGCCCCGCGCGCACGCAGGCGGCAATGGCATGGTTGCAGTACAGTGCCTCCTTGCCGCAGCGCAGGATGGCGGCGTTGCCGGACTTCAGGCA
>JAUVWV010000042.1 GCA_030603925.1 Thauera sp.
AGGTAGGGATCGACCTTCTGCGCCAGGTCGCCGGGCAGGAAGCCGAGCCGCTCGCCGGCCTCGACCGCAGGACGGGTCAGGATGATGCGCTCGACCTTCTCGCGCTCGAAGGCATCCACCGCGCTGGCCACCGCCAGGTAGGTCTTGCCGGTACCGGCCGGCCCGATGCCGAAGGTGATGTCGTGATCCTGGATGTTGCGCAGGTACTCGACCTGGCGCGGCGTCCGTCCGTGCAGCTCGTGCTTGCGGGTGAGCAGGACCGGCGCAGCCGGCGCCGTGCCGCTGGTCGCCTGCTCGGCGCGCGCGACGATCTCGATGAGTTCGAGCTGCAGGTCATCCACCGACAGGTGTTCGTCGGCTCGCGCGTAAAAGCGCTCCAGCGCCGCGGCCGCGCGTGCACAGGCCTCCGCCTCGCCCGCAACGGTAAATCGTTCGCCGCGCCGCGCGATGCTCACATCGAGCGCGCTCTCGATCTGGCGCAGGTTCTGGTCCAGCGCCCCGCACAGGTTGGCCAGCCGTTCATTGTCGACCGGCTCCAGCACCACTTCGGTGGTTTGCGTCATTCAGGCTTCCCGTACCAGGATCTCGCCACGCAGGCTGTGCGGCAGCGCGGCGGTGATGGTCACATCGACGAACCGGCCGATCAGGCGGTCGCGATTGGGCGAGGTGACGGGAAAGTTCACCACCCGGTTGTTCTCGGTGCGTCCGGCGAACTCGCCAGGGTCCTTCTTCGACGGCCCCTCGACCAGGATGCGCTGCACGCTGCCGACCATTGCCGCGCTGATCGCCTGCGCCTGGCTGTCGAGCTGCTTCTGCAGGCGTGCCAGCCACCGCAGCTTGGTCTCCTGCGGCACCGGGTCTTCCAGATCGGCCGCCGGGGTACCGGGACGCGCGCTATAGACGAAGCTGAACGAGGTGTCGAAGTTGAGCTCCTCCACCAGCTTCAGCGTCTTCTCGAAGTCCTCCTCGGTTTCGCCCGGAAAGCCGACGATGAAGTCCGAGGACAAGGACAGATCGGGGCGCGCCGCACGCAGCTTGCGCACCACCGACTTGAACTCCAGCACCGAGTAGCCGCGCTTCATCGCCGCCAGCACGCGGTCGGAGCCCGACTGCACCGGCAGGTGGAGATGGGAGACCAGTTTGGGGAGCTTCTCGTAGGCCTCGAACACCCGCGGCGTCATCTCGCGCGGATGCGAGGTGGTGTAACGCAGGCGCTCGATGCCGGGGATCTCCGCCACGCATTCAAGCAGGAAGGCGAAGTCGCCGGTTTCCTCGCCCGCTTCGCGCGACAGCACACCGCGCCAGGCATTGACGTTCTGCCCCAGCAGGGTCACTTCCTTGACGCCCTGCGCCGCCAGTCCGGCCACCTCGGCCAGAATGTCGTCCAGCGGGCGCGAGACTTCCTCGCCACGGGTGTAGGGCACCACGCAGAAGGTGCAGTACTTGGAACAGCCTTCCATGATCGACACGAAGGCGCTCGCCCCCTCCACCCGCGCCGGCGGCATGGCATCGAACTTCTCGATCTCCGGGAAGGAGATGTCCACCTGCGAGCGCCCGGTGGCGCGCCGCGCATCGATCAGCTTGGGCAGGCGGTGCAGCGTCTGCGGGCCGAACACCACGTCCACATATGGCGCGCGCGCCACGATGGCCTCACCCTCCTGGCTCGCAACGCAGCCGCCCACGCCGATGATCAGCCCGGGTTTCGCCTGCTTCAGGTGCTTGACGCGACCGAGGTCGTGGAACACCTTTTCCTGCGCCTTCTCGCGCACCGAACAGGTGTTGAAGAGGATCACATCCGCCTCTTCCGGGTTGTCGGTCTTCTCCAGGCCTTCGGCCACCCCGAGCACGTCCGCCATCTTGTCGGAGTCGTACTCGTTCATCTGGCACCCGAAGGTGCGGATGTAAAGCTTCTTCATCTGCACTCACTGTTGACGCGGTAAACCATGAGCCGTTATATTAGCAGGCTTGTTGGTGATGTAGCTCAGACGGTTAGAGCGATGGATTCATAACCCATAGGTCGGCGGTTCGATTCCGCCCATCACCACCATCGAACACCAGACGCCGCTGTCTTCCGACAGCGGCGTTTTCATTTTGTCCGCCCCTGCGGTACTCCGTTACCACTGTAACGCGGCGCGATTTTTGGCACCGTTTCGCGCCGTCTTTGACACTGCCGGTTTTCTCACAGATTACCCGCTCTGAAGACCCTCGGCAGCCATCATCAAGACACTGCGGCGGGCCGCTGCAAGCTCCTCTTCCGTAAGTTTATGCCGGCCGTTCACGCCCGCCCCATACCGCCCCTCGCGCTCCAGACGCTTGCGCCACCCCCGTTCCGATCCGGGGTATTCCTCGGCACCCTTGAACATCACTGCGAACTCGGAAGGGCTGTAGTGCTCGCGTAGCGGAAAGGCACCGGCACGGCGCAGGGCGTCGGCGGCATCGGCGCCGGCTTGAATCGCCTCGACGGCTGCGCGAAAGTCCAACGCCGCGCGGACAAGGCCAGCCGCCGGGCTCCTGTCGCAGTCCGCCAAGAAGCGTGCTTGATCGGGGGATAGCAGTACATCGAAGGCGGGGCGGCCGATGGCTGGGCTACTTGGGCGACAAATGGTGCGCACCTTGTCCAAACGCGGCAGATCGGGGCGCTTACGGACGCGCTGGGTTTCCCGATATTCAATCCAATCGGTGAACCATCGTGAGCTACCGAACAGACCGTGCAGCTTCCGGGCGCTGATGTAGGTAGCGCCTCGGCGGTGGTCCGCAGGGGTGACGATGGCAAGCACCTGGGCGAACTCTTGCGGGAGCGCGAGCGCTACCGGCGTGGTGGTGGGCTTCTTTGCGTGCGCACTACGGTCAACCGGGGACTTCGGACCGTCCTTCATGGCGCGAGCCATGTTCTTGAGGTGCCGCTCCGCAATGCGGGCAACCTCGGCGTCTACTTGAGCAAGCCGCGTCAACGCCGCCTTCAGCGTGCTGAACTGGCGCCTCCCCGATGAAGATGCAGCAGCCCGGAACATCTCGGCGCTGGTGTACTTGAACCGCCCGCCGGTCCGGCTGGCTGTTTGCTCGGGGCCGCTGCCAACCGGCTTACTTCCGAAGCCGACCTTGCCACGAAGCTGGGGCACCGCGGCGGTCAACTGATCCGCCCACACGCACAGATAGCGCGATCCGCTGCTCGTGTTCCACCACAGTTCGATGCCATTGACCGGCGTAAAGTCGTCTCGCATATCGCATTCTCTCGCATCAGATGAACGAAGGGCGGCAGGCCGGGTGTTCGGCGCTGCCGCCCTTGCGCGTGCTGCGTTACTTGCGCGCGGCGCGCGGCGGGTTGAGGACGAGATAAGGGGTGTTGTCCGGCTGCACGGTCCAGCGCAGCCCCCAGCCTTGCGCGGCAATGGCGTCATGCAGCGCGTGCAGGGTGGCGCGGTAGCCCTCTTCGGCTTCGCTCAGGCGGTGCAGCTCGTGCGCGGCGGCGCGGATGGCTTCGATCTCTTCAACGTCCGCGTCCCCGCCGATGACCTTGGCAATGGTCGCCAGGGTAGCGGGCATGACGGTGCCGGTGCTGGCGCGCAAGGCTTCGACTTCACGCCAGGCGTGGGTCAATTGCACTTCGGCGGCGTCGTATTCGTTGTCCAGCATATCGATCAGTGCGGCCACGCCGTCCAGACCGGTCCATACGTGTTCGATCTGGTCGGCGCGCGCACCTTCGGAGATACTGAAGGCCAGCGCATCAATGGCCTTGACCACCCCCCTGATCTGCGACAAACGGGAGGGAAGCGATTCTTCAAGGAAAGCCGATACGGCCTTGAGGTTGCGCAGCGCGGCGGCTTGTTCGGCGGTGGGTTGGGCGGCGGCAAGCGTGGCCCGGTCGGGCGTGGCGAGGTCCATGGCGGTGACTCCTGTGCGTGAGTTCATCGGGTGCCCCTTATCAGAGGGCGGGCGGGAGCTGATAACCGCACACAGTCGGCGGACTTCTTCCCCTTGCGGGTGTTGTATCCGTCGCACTCCCGCCCATTGACCGATGAAGCAGACACCAAGCCTATGGACGCAAAAAAGCCGCTTCGGGATGACCCGAGGGGCGGCCTTTTCAAACCGCTGTGTGTTTTCCGACTGTAGGTGTTATCAGCACCGTGGCGCAATGTTAATCCCGTCCGCGAAAATTGACAATGAAACCGTGTCAGCGCGGTTGATACCCGCTCTGCCAAATTAGCAACGGTGCGGTAACGGCGTTACACGCTTCACAGCGCCGTTACCGGGTTCCGGGTGATACCTACCCCCACCCCCGCCCCCGCAAACCGCACAGAATGCGCTGGCGCGCTTCGGGCAATTTGTGGCGGCGGGGTGTGTAAGGTGGGGGCGCCCATCACGCCCCCTGAACGGCCGGAGACTCCCCAGTCGAAGCCGTTCATGATCGGTGCTGGGCTTAGAACTCCACCCACACGCCGCCGGAGTCGGCCACGTCGCGCACGATGCCCGCCGGGGAGCGGGTGCCGGTGCCGTCGGTCTTGGCAACGGTCTGGTCATCGACCAGGTAGCAGGCGGCGCCCACGTCGGCCAGGGTGATTTGATCGGCGGCGGCGCTGTTCTTGACCAGGTAGCAGCCCCGGCGCACTTCGACGAATTCCGCACCGGCCGCGCCGCCGGTGTTGTCGGCGGTAGCCTGGGCGATGCCCACGGCGCGCAAGCCGGTGGCGGTGGCGCCCTGGGTGGCGTAGCCGGTGGATTTCATGGCGACGATGGCGCCGGTATAGATGCGCGCGCCGGCATCCACGGGAAAGCTGAAGTCTTCGGCGCTGCGGCGGGGGACGTTGCGTTCGGCAATCATGGCGGTCATGGTGCGGTCTCCGGTCAGGCGAGCCAGGGGCAGACGATCAGCTCGACGGCGCCCTTGTAATGGGAGGTGTCCAGGTTGAGGAGCTGGCGGGCGGCGTCCTCGAAAGCGGGCGCGACCAGGAGCACGTCAGGGATGATGCCCAGCGGTTTGCCGGTGGGCGCCTTGAGCGCCATCATGGCCGCACGGGCGGCGGCAAAGCGGGCGGCGTCCAGCGTCTTGTTTGAGCCGTAGGCCAGTTGCCACAGGCCATAGCCGGCGTTGACGCGGGCCTCCACGCCGTAGCGGTATTCGCCGCGCATGAAGACCTTTTCATCGGCTTCATGGTCCATGCGGACGAAGGTGTAGGGCTTGCGCTCCTGAAAGATGAAGGGCTTGACCACCTTGGTGGTGTCGAGCAGTACCCAGCCGGGGGCGTCGCCGGGGTTGGTGACGTCGACGTTGGAGACCACGCCCTTGGTGTCGTCGGACGGGTCAACCGGGTGGTCGGTGTCGAAGAAGTATTGACCGTCATAGCAGCGCTGCGCGGCGCCGTGCCGCATCAGGTCGAAGATGAGTTCGTCCGGGTGCAGCGCGGCATCCTGCCCCATCAGCTTGAAGGCGCCCGAGAGCACGCCCACGCGGTCGTCTTCAATGTCGTTGCGCTGAACGGTGATGGTGTTCTCGAACTGGCGGTTCTTGAGCGTGAAGCCGTGCAGGGTCAGGCCGTTCAGGTGCTTGTCGCCGATCCATTCGCGCAGGCTGTTGTAATTGCCCAACCAGCCGTAGGTTTCTTCGGCGGTGGCGCTTTTCACGGTGAGCGCCAGGCGCTCTTTCATGGGCTTGGCAGCCAGCGCGCCGGCTTCGTAGTCGGCGCGGAAGTTGGTGAATACCGCGTCCATGGTGGCTTTGTTGATGATCATGTGGGAGGTCTCCGTCAGTCGGGGGTGCCGGTGTCTTCGGCTTCAAATCGGCGCTTGAGGGCGGCGAATTCTTCGGGCTTGCGGCCGGTGAGCGAACACATGTGCATGTCTTCGCGGGTGAGCGTGGCGCCACGGTGCGCGGCGGGCCGCTTGATGCCGTCGCTTTGCATGCCCAGCAGCGCGGGCACGATGGCCGGGCGGTTCAGGACGGCGGTCAGGGCTTCGATGTCGGTTTCGGCCAGCCGGCGGGCGGCTTCGGCCTGAGCGGGCAGCAGGCGCGCTTCGTCCAGGGCGGAATCAATGACCGCATCGATGCGCGCGGCCTGCATCTGGCGGGTGAGCGCCGAGACCTGCGTCTGCGCCTGTCGGGCGGCGGCGCTCTGCGCCTTGAGCTGGGCGAGCGCCTCGCGGGTGGCGGCTACCAGGGCTTCGACCTGATCGGCAATCCGCAGCGCGGCCGGGTCAACCTGCTTTGCCATGTAACGGCGCAGCGCGGCCACCGGATCGGCCTCGTTCACCAGGGTCAGCGCGGTTACTTCTTCCATGCCATCGATGGCCGGCGAGTTGGTGAGCGCGGCGGACACCAGGCGCGTAACCGCGCCGGTTGCCTTGTCGTAGCTGATGACCGGCGAGATGTAGCGGTATTCGCCGGACTGGATCATCTGGCGGGCCTTGTCGGTCCATTCCACGTCGGTGGCGTAGAGCCCTTCACCTTCACGCCATTCCAGCGTCTTGAACCACCCGGCGGCCGGCGCCGGTTGGCCGTTGGCCTGGGCATTGAGGGATTGGTGCTCGTAGTCGATCAGGAACTTGCCGGCGCCGGTCGAGGCTTCGATCAGCGCGGCGGCGCTGGTCGCGTCGAGCGTCCAGGCGTCGACGTCATTCGGTCGGCCGTCCTGGGCGCGGAATTCACCGGCCGGCAGTAGTTGGATGGTGTTGCCGGTGCTGGTCAGTGCGACCGTGCAAGCGGCATAGCGGCGAAGGGTCATTGCGGTTGCTCCGTTTCGGTCTCAATGGGTTTCTTGAGGATGTAGAAGATCGCCCGGCGGGACAGGTTGTGCTCGCGGCATAGCTCATGCACGGGCGTGCCTGCGGTGTAGTCGCGGATGATCTTGATGTTGCGCACCAGGCGCTGACCGGCTGCTTGCTTGGGCAGATCGAACGAATCTCCGCTGCTCCATTGCCGCAGCGTCTCCGCATGCTCCGGGCCGATGGCTTCCACCAGGCGCTGATAGCTCTCGCCACCATCGGACGGGCGCTTGTGGAGGTATATCCGCTCCCCGCCCAGCTTCTCGAACAAGCGCACGGCGGCGGCTTCGCCGATCAGTTCGGCGATCCGGCTGCCCAGCGGTGAAAGTGGCGGTCTGGTCATGTTCCCGATCCGTGTTGATGGTCGGGTCCATTGTGGTGAAGCCTTTCACCCGGATCATGGTGCAGGACTGCACCGGACGGCCGCCCGCTGTCATGTCCTGCTAGCGGCTTCTTGCGAGGGCGTGCGCTTCAGGATCGTTGAAATCTGGCGCTCGCTCAGGCGGTACTTCAACGCCAGATCGCGCAGCGTGGCGCCGCTGTCATAGGCGCGGACGATCTCCCGATTTCGGGCGCGGGTGCGCGCGTAGCGGCAGTTCGGGATGTAGACGTAATCACCGCCGCAGACTTTGGGGCACCTCGAAAAACCCCCGTTTTTTCGGAAAACGCCCACGCAAGTCATTGATTTTTCGTGTCCCGATTTTTGGAGACTGAGGTTTTCCGAGGCGCCCTTTGATCAGTTCCAGCGCGGCCGATGCACCCACGATCCCTTCAAGCTGCTTGAACCGGGCGGCCCCTTCTGGGTTGTTGTTGATGCCAAGAGGAAAGGGGAAGTTGGTGCCGCCAAGGGCATCGAATAGTGCCGTCGCGGCCTCAAGGCCGATGAGGTCGACGAAATCCTTGGCGTTGCCGGTGTGGCGCTCCATCGCTGCCCCCTGTCAATGACGATGGGGATAGCGTAGGGAATGGATTCAGTGGGGCGGACTAGAAGGGGTTCGGGTGGGGCGGTGGGCGGTCGGCTCCAGTTCCGAAAACAGACCCTAGCGGCGTCAAAGTTGGCCGCATTCGTCGACACGATGCCTACTCTGCGAAACGTTGAAAACCATCCGCAAACTCAGATACTTGCGAGTTCCGCCGGGGTTGCGATCTTGACGCTGCAGTTTCCGAATACTTCCGATCCGTCAGGAAACGCCCTGCAGGCGCCAGATTCCGCGCCGTTGAAGGCAATCGGCGACATCTGGGTATGCGCACTCGGTGTCAAAAATTGCGCGACGCATCGCTATCCGCACTCGACTTTGCGCAAAATCAGTGCCAAAAGTGCGGGGGCCTTTCTCACAGCCGAACAGCGACGCCCGTTTGGCCTGTCGGCCCTCCCTCAAGGCCGTCGCACCAGTGCCAAAACGATCACCCCCCCACAACCACCCGCCACCGCGGTCACGCGCGCACACTGCCCTGCAGCGGCGGCGCGCGTCCATTGCGTCGCCTGCACACAACAAGGAGACGACGATGGGCAAGAAGATCCTGATGATCTGCGGTGATTTCTGCGAAGACTACGAAACCATGGTGCCCTTCCAGGTGCTGCTGGCAGTGGGCCATACGGTGCATGCGGTGTGCCCGGGCAAGAAGGCCGGCGAGACGATCGCCACGGCGATCCACGATTTCGAGGGCGACCAGACTTACAGCGAGAAGCGCGGGCACAACTTCAGCCTCAACGCGAGTTTTGCGGAGATCGACCCGGCCGCCTACGACGCCCTGGTGATCCCGGGCGGGCGCGGGCCGGAATACCTGCGCATGAACGATGCGGTGGTCAGCATGGTGCGTCACTTCTTCACCGCGAACAAACCGGTGGCGGCGATCTGCCATGGCGCGCAGCTGCTGGCCGGCGCACGCGTACTGGAAGGCAAGCGCTGCTCGGCCTACCCGGCCTGCCGCGCCGAGGTGGAGCTGGCCGGCGGCACCTACGCCGACATCCCCATCGACCAGGCGGTGACCGACGGCAAGCTGGTCACTGCACCTGCCTGGCCGGCGCATCCGGCCTGGATCGCGCAGTTCCTCGCGGTTCTGGGCACGCGTATCAGCCACTGAGCACCACCGCCCCGCCTGTGCGCCGCGCAAGGATCCGGCAGGCGGGCTGCGGGCTGTCTACAATCGGATGGTCGCCACCTGCCGGATCCCGCCATGTGCCAGATCTTCACTTCCGCCGACCCGGAGCTCTACGCCTCGCGCGCGCGCTCGATCCGCCTGCACGGCGTAGCCACCAGCCTGCGCCTGGAAAACGTGTACTGGCAGGCGCTGGAGGAGATCGGCCAGCGCGACGGCCTCAGCGTGCCGCAACTGGTCGCCCGCCTGCATGACGAGCTCGACGCGGCCGGCGCGCTGGGCGACCGTAGCAACTTCACCTCCTTCCTGCGGGTGACCTGCACCCGCTACCTGCAGCTGCAGCTCGCGGGGCTGATCCCCGCCGATGCCGGGGTGCCGATCCGCTCGCTCAACGCTCACGCAGTACTGGCCGGCGAACGCGGACGCATGACGGCGACCCGGCATGCAGCCTGGGAAAGCCATCCGTAGGAGCGGCCTTGGCCGCGATTGCGGCCGGGGGCGCGCTCAAACCGCGTATCGCGGCCAAGGCCGCTCCTACCACCCCCCGGTTCTGCTCAGGCCAGCGCGGCAGCTTCGTCCTCATCCAGTTCATCACCCAGGAAGCCGCCGCTCTGGTGCGCCCACAGCCGGGCGTAGAGGCCGCCGCGCGCGAGCAGGCTGCGGTGGTCGCCCTCTTCCACGATGCGCCCGCCGTCCATGACGATCAGGCGGTCCATGGCCGCGATGGTGGACAGGCGGTGGGCAATGGCCACCACCGTCTTGCCTTCCCACAGACGGTACAGGCTGGCCTGGATGGCGGCCTCCACCTCCGAGTCAAGCGCGCTGGTGGCTTCGTCGAGCAGCAGGATGGGCGCGTCCTTGAGCATCACCCGGGCGATGGCGATGCGCTGGCGCTGGCCGCCGGAGAGCTTCACGCCGCGCTCGCCGACGTGCGCGTCGTAGCCCTGGCGGCCCTTGGGGTCGGTCAGGGTCTGGATGAAGTCGTGCGCCTCGGCGCGGTGTGCGGCGGCGATCATCTCTTCGTCGCGGGCATCCGGGCGACCGTAGAGGATGTTGTCGCGCACCGAGCGGTGCAGCAGCGAGGTGTCCTGGGTGACCATGCCGATGGCCGCGCGCAGACTTTCCTGGGTGACGCCGGCGATGTCCTGGCCATCCACCAGGATGCGCCCACCCTCCAGGTCGTGAAAGCGCAGCAGCAGGTTCACCAAGGTGGACTTGCCGGCACCTGAACGCCCGACCAGGCCGATCTTCTCGCCCGGGCGGATGACCAGCGAGAAGTCCTCGATCACCCGCCGCGCCTCGTCGCCGCTGGCGCCAGAGGCAAAATCGACCTGTTCGAAGCGCACTTCGCCGCGGCTCACCTGCAGCGGCCGCGCATCCGGCCGGTCGACCACCGCATGCGGACGGGACAGGGTGTTGATGCCGTCCTGCACGGTGCCGACATTCTCGAACAGCGAGGCCATCTCCCACATCACCCAGTGCGACATGCCGTTGAGGCGCAGCGCCATCGCCGTGGCGGCGGCCACCGCGCCCACCCCCACCTCGCCGCGCGTCCATAGCCACAGGGTGACGCCTGCGGTGGACAGGATGAGCAGCATGGATAGGGTGTGATTGACGATCTCGATGCCGCTCACCAGGCGCATCTGCCCGTGCACGGTGTGCATGAACTCCTTCATCGCCGAGCGCGCGTAGCCGGCCTCGCGCCCCGCGTGGGAGAACAGCTTCACCGTGGCGATATTGGTGTAGGCATCGGTGATGCGCCCCACCATCAGCGCGCGCGCATCGGCCTGCGCACGCGAGATCCTCGACAGGCGCGGCACGAACCAGCGCAGCGCGGCGACGTAGAGCGCCAGCCAGCCGAGGAAGGGCAGCAGCAGCCACAGATCGAAGCCGCCGACCACCACCACCATGGTGATGAAGTAGATGATCACGAACACCAGGATGTCGGTCATGATCAGGCAGGTGTCGCGCACCGCCAGCGCGGTCTGCATGACCTTGGCGGAGACCCGCCCGGCGAACTCGTCCTGGAAGAAACTCATGCTCTGGCTGAGCAGCAGGCGGTGGTAGTTCCAGCGCAGGCGCATCGGGAAATTGCCCGCCAGCGCCTGGTGCTTGAGCATGGTCTGCAGCGCCACCAGCACGATGCTGCCGAGGATGATGGCGGACAGCAGCAGCAACCTGCCGCCGTGCTCGCTCCACAGCGTTGCCGGGTCGGCCGCGCCCAGCCAGTCCACCACCCGCCCCAGCATGGCGAACAGCAGCGCCTCGAACACGCCGATGGTGGCGGTGAGCAGGGTCATGCCGGCAATCAGCGGGCGCATGCCCTCGGTACCGGCCCACAGGAAGGCGAAGAACCCCTTTGGCGGGGCGGCCGGCGCGGCGGCCGGATAAGGATCGACGCGGCTTTCGAACCAGCGGAACACGGCGCTCTCCTGCGGGCAGACGCCCCGCAAAACACGCAAGTTTGCCTCGTATGGCGCCCGAAGTAAAAATGCCCCGCGCGCGGCGGGGCATTCTGGCGACACGGCGGCGCCGATCAGGCCGGCGCGCTGACCCGGATCAGGTGGTCGAAGGCCGACAGCGAGGCCTTGGCCCCTTCGCCCATGGCGATGATGATCTGCTTGTAGGGCACCGTGGTGCAGTCGCCGGCACCGAATACGCCCGGCACCGAGGTCTGCCCCTTGGCATCCACGATGATCTCGCCAAAGCGCGACAGTTCCACCGTGCCCTTGAGGAAGTCGGTGTTGGGCAGCAGGCCGATCTGCACGAAGATGCCTTCGAGCTCGATGCGCTTCTCCTCGCCCGACACGCGGTCCTTGTAGACTAGGCCGTTGACCTTGTCGGTACCGCTCACCTCGGTGGTCTGCGCGTTCTTGATCACCGTGACGTTGGGCAGGCTGGCGAGTTTCTTCTGCAGCACCGCGTCGGCGCGCAGGGTGTCGGCGAATTCCAGCACGGTCACATGGGCGACGATGCCGGCCAGGTCGATGGCCGCCTCCACGCCGGAGTTGCCGCCACCGATCACCGCCACGCGCTTGCCCTTGAACAGCGGGCCGTCGCAGTGCGGGCAGTAGGCCACGCCCTTGCCGCGGAATTCCTTCTCGCCCGGCACGTTCATCTCGCGCCAGCGCGCGCCGGTGGCCAGGATCACGGTCTTCGCACGCAGCGCGGCGCCGTTTTCCAGTTGCACCTCATGCACCTCGCCCGGCACCAGCTTCACCGCGCGCTGCAGGTTCATCACGTCCACCTCGTACTGCTTGACGTGCTCCTCCAACGCCATGGCGAGCTTCGGCCCGTCGGTCTCTTTCACCGAAATGAAGTTCTCGATGGCCAGGGTATCCATCACCTGGCCGCCGAAGCGCTCCGCCACCACGCCGGTGCGGATGCCCTTGCGCGCTGCGTAGATCGCCGCCGCCGCGCCGGCCGGGCCGCCGCCCACCACCAGTACGTCGAACTCGCCCTTGCCGGCGATCTTCTCGGCGGCGCGTTTGGCGGCGCCGGTATCGACCTTGGCGAGGATCTGGCCCAGTTCCATGCGCCCCTGGCCGAACTCCTGGCCGTTCAGGAAGACGGTGGGTACCGCCATGATCTTGCGTTCATTGACCTCGTCCTGGAACAGCGCGCCATCGACCATCGTGTGGCGCACCCGCGGATTGAGCGCGGCCATCAGGTTGAGCGCCTGCACCACTTCCGGGCAGTTGTGGCAGGACAGCGAGACATAGGTCTCGAAGACGAAATCGCCGTCCAGGTTGCGGATCTGCTCGATGACCTCCGGCTCGACCTTGGGCGGGTGACCACCCACCTGCAGCAGCGCGAGGATCAGCGAGGTGAATTCATGCCCCATCGGCAGGCCGGCAAAATGCACGCCGAGGTCCGCGCCCTTGCGGTTGATGCGGAAGGAGGGCTTGCGCTCTGCATCATCGCGGCGCTCGATGAGGGTGATCTTGTTGGTCAGCTCGGCGATGTCGTTGAGCATCGCGAGCAATTCGCGGGACTTCTCGCCGTCATCCAGCGAGGCCGTGATCTCGATCGGCTGAGTGACTTTCTCCAGATAGGCTTTCAGTTGCGTCTTGATGGTGGCATCCAGCATGACAGGGGTCCCAGTGTGGTTATTCGGGCAAAAAAACAGCCGGCGGCGCCGGCTGCTTCGCCTTGCGGCCCGGACGCCTGGCGCCCGGACCGCAGTTCAGCGGCAGTGTTGCGTGACTCAGATCTTGCCGACCAGGTCCAGCGACGGGGCCAGGGTCTCGGCACCCGGGGTCCAGGCGGCGGGGCAGACTTCACCGTCGTGGGTGGCGACGTACTGCGCGGCCTGGATCTTGCGGACCAGTTCCTTGGCCGAGCGGCCGATGCCCAGGTCGTGGATCTCGGCAACCTTGATCTGGCCTTCCGGGTTGATCACGAAGGTGCCGCGCAGGGCCAGGCCTTCTTCCTCGATCATCACCTCGAAGTTGCGGGAGATGGCGCCAGTCGGGTCGCCCACCATCGGGAAGTTGATCTTCTTGATGGTGTCGGAGGCGTCGTGCCAGGCCTTGTGGGTGAAGTGGGTGTCGGTGGACACCGAGTACACTTCCACGCCCATCTTCTGCAGCTCGCCGTAGTAGTCGGCCAGGTCGCCCAGTTCGGTCGGGCAGACGAAGGTGAAGTCGGCCGGGTAGAAGAACACCACGGACCACTTGCCCTTCAGGTCTTCGCTGGAAACCGGCACGAACTTGCCATTGTGGTAAGCGGTGGCCTTGAACGGCTTGATTTCGGTGTTGATCAGAGACGCCATGTAACAGTCCTCCTAGGGTTGATGCGTGGGTTGATCGAAAGTCGATGGGTGCATAATACGGCACCGCACAATATCGCTCTAATTGATTATCGAGATACGCTCGATTGTTTCCGTTAATCGCTCGGCACCTGCGCCGCGCACACGGAACCGGACGGCCCGGCGCTCACTCGAAGCAGCCGCCATATATACCATTGTCCCCCACCGACCATGCAAGCATTGAAGCAAGTCATCGAATCCGCGCTCTTCCAGCGCTTCATCATCGCTGTGATCCTGGTCAATGCGGTGACGCTCGGCCTCGAAACATCGAGCACCGCAATGGCCACCGCCGGCGGGCTGCTGTACGCGCTGGACCGCATCGCGCTAAGCATCTTCGTCATCGAAATCGTGCTGAAGCTGGTGGTGTACCGGCACAACTTCTTCCGCGACGGCTGGAACGTGTTCGACTTCGTGGTGGTGAGCGTCACCCTGGCCCCGACCGGCGAGGGCGTGGCGGTGCTGCGCGCGCTGCGCGTGCTGCGTGCGCTGCGCCTGGTGTCGGTGGTGCCGTCGATGCGCAAGGTGGTCAATGCCCTGCTGAAGGCCATCCCCGGCATGACCTCGGTACTCACCCTGCTGTTGCTGGTGTTCTACGTCGCTGCGGTGATGAGCACCAAACTGTTCGGTGAAGCCTTTCCCGAGTGGTTCGGCAGCATCGGCGCGTCCTTCTACACGCTGTTCCAGGTGATGACCCTGGAGTCGTGGTCGATGGGTATCGTGCGCCCGGTGATGGAGGTCTATCCGCTGGCCTGGCTGTTCTTCATCGTCTTCATCCTGCTCACCACCTTCGCGGTGCTGAACCTGTTCATCGCCATCGTGGTGGACGCGATGACCGTGGTGGAGCACAAGGAACAGGACGAGACGCGCGAGCTGGTGAGCACCGACCACGCCGAACTGATGACCGAGCTGCGCGCGCTGCGCGGCGAAATCGCCGAACTGCGCGCCGCACGTCGGAACACCGATTAGCCTATGGATTCGCTGGCCAGGTGGCGGCGCACCGAGATTGCACTGCCCAGCCAGCCCAGGAAGGCGGCAAAGCCGAGAATGGCGGCCGCCTCGGGCGCTTGCGGGCCGGCCAGCACGAAGATCGTGCCATAGGTCTCCGCCAGGCTGGCCACCGGCGCGCGCAGCGCCTGCACCACCGCCCACAGCGTGCCCAGCGCCACCAGCCCGCCGAGCAGGCCCTGCAGGCTGCCGAACCAGTAGAACGGGCGACGGATGAAGGGATCTGTGGCACCCAGCAGGCGGCTCACGCCGATCTCGGCGCGCTGCGTGAGGATCTGCAGGCGGATGGTGTTGAAGGTCACGATCACCAGCGCCACGCCGAGCAGCACGGCCAGCACCAACACTGCCGACTTGCCCAGCCCGAGCATGGCGTGCAGGCGTTTCACCCACTCCGAGTCGAGCTGGACATGGGCCACCTTGGGCCAGCCGCGCATCTCCGTGGCGAGCGCGTCGAACAATTCCGGTTCCTCGCCCGCCGGCACCACGACGAAGGCATCGGGCAGCGGATTGGCGCTGAGTCCGCCCAGCACGTCGCCCAACCCGGCCCGCTCCAGCTGGGCGAGCGCCTCGTCGCGCGGCACGAAGCGCTGGCGTGCGACCCGCGCCTCGGCCCTGAGCAGACCCTCCACCGCGCGCACATCGGCCGCGCTGGCGTCCTGCGCCATGAACAGGCTGATCTCGGGCGCCCCGGAAACACCGCGCGCCAGCCCGGCCACATTGTCCAGCACCAGATAGCCACCGGCCGGCAGCGACAGGGCGATGCCCACCACCAGCGCGGAGAGCAGCGTGCCCAGCGGCTGTGCGGCGAGCCGCCCGCAGGCCTGGGCAAAGGCACGCCAGTGCAGGTAGAACCAGTTCATCATTCGCCGCCCTCCACCAGCAGGCCCTTGTGCAGCACCAGGCGACGCGGCCGGCTGGCGGCGAACAGCGAGGCGTCGTGGGTGGAAATCACCACCGTGACCCCGGCACTGTTGAAGGAACGGAACAGCTCGGCAATCTCATGTGCGTAGGCGGGATCGAGATGGGCGGTGGGTTCGTCGGCAATCAGGATGGACGGGCGGTTGACGATGGCCCGCGCGATCGCCACACGCTGCTGCTCGCCGCCGGACAACCCGGCCGGCATCTCGCGCTCGCGCCCGGCCAGCCCCACGCGCTCGAGCGCCGCACCCACCCGCTTGGCCGCATCGCCCGGCGGATGGCCGGTGATCACCAGCGGCAGCATGACGTTGTCGAACACGCTGCGATCGAACAGCAGGCGGGACTCCTGCAGCACCAGACCGAGATTGCGCCGCAGGTAGGGAATGGAACGCGCCGCCATGCGCGAGACGTCCTGCCCGTTGATGCGCACCGTACCGGCAGTGGGCCGCTCGATCACCGGGATCAGCTTCAGCAGGGTGCTCTTGCCGGCGCCCGAGTGGCCGGAGAGCACCACCAGCTCGCCATGACGGATCTCGAAGCTCACCCCCGCCAGCGCGGTGTACCCGCCGGCGTAGCGCTTGGCGACCTGCTCGAAGACGATCATGCGTCGGCGTCGGCCCGGCTACCGGGCTGCGGCGCGAACAGCGCATCGACGAATTCGCGCGCGCGGAAGGGCTGCAGATCGTCGATGCGCTCGCCCACCCCGATGAAGCGCAGCGGCTTCGGGCACTGGCGCGCGATGGCCGCCACCACGCCGCCCTTGGCGGTGCCGTCGAGCTTGGTCAGCACCAGGCCGGTGACGCCGATCGCCGCATCGAAGGCCTTCACCTGGGCCAACGCGTTCTGGCCGATGTTGGCGTCGAGCACCAGCAGCACCTCATGCGGACCGGAGGGTTCCGCCTTGGCGATCACCCGGCGCACCTTGGCGATTTCCTCCATCAGGTGCAGCTGGGTGGGCAGGCGCCCGGCGGTGTCGGCCAGCACCACGTCGATCTTGCGCGCCCGCGCGGCGTTGATCGCATCGAAGATCACCGCCGCGGCATCGCCGCCGTCCTGCGCGATCACGGTGACGTTGTTGCGCTCGCCCCAGGTCACCAGCTGCTCGCGCGCCGCCGCGCGGAAGGTATCGCCCGCGGCCAGCAGCACGCTCTTGCCCTGCGCCTGGAAGTACTTCGCCAGCTTGCCGATGGAGGTGGTCTTGCCGGCGCCATTGACCCCGGCAATCATGATGATGAACGGGCTGTGCCCATCCACCTGGAGCGGCGCCTCGAGGGGCGCGACGATCTCTTCCAGCGCATCGGCCAACGCCTGCTGCAGCTGATCGGCGGTTTCCAGCTTGTCGCGCTTCCAGCGCCGGCGCAACTCGTCGAGCAGATGGCTGGTGGCATCCACCCCGCAATCGGCCATCAGCAGCGTGCTCTCCAGCTCCTCCAGCAGATCCTCGTCGATCCTGCGCCGGCCGAACAGGCTGGACAGGCCGCCACCGAGCTGCTGGCGGGTACGCGACAGCCCGGCCTTGAGCCGCTCCGCCCAGGATTGCCGCGGTGCGGGGGCGCTCTCGGGCGCCGCGCCGGCCGCGGCTGCGGCGGCCGGGTCGGTGGCGGGCGTTTCGGCCGCCTCGGGCTTGCCGGACTTCGTCAGGAAACCAAACATGGGCACTCGGGTCAGATTGGG
>JAUVWV010000100.1 GCA_030603925.1 Thauera sp.
CGACGCCGTGGAAGCCGATCTCTTCCAGCGCGGCGAGCGATTCGTCGCGCAGGTCTTCGTACATGCCGCCCTGCACGATGCCGAACAGCGCGTTGCCGTTCTGCAGGCGGTCGAACTCGTCGCGCGAGCGCCGTGCCCAGCGTTGCGACAGACGCATCGATTTCGCCGCCTCGTCGCGCGTGGCCGGGTAGGGCGTGCATTCGTCGAAGATCATCACCACGTCGGAATCCAGCACGGTCTGGATCTGCATGGAGATCTCCGGGGTGAGGAAGAGCCGCGCGCCGTCGATCGGGCTGGCGAACTTCACCCCTTCCTCGCTGATCTTGCGCAACGCGCCGAGGCTGAACACCTGGAAACCGCCCGAGTCGGTGAGGATGGGCTTGTCCCAGGCCATGAAACGGTGCAGCCCGCCGTGCGCGGCGATGACCTCCAGGCCCGGGCGCAGCCAGAGGTGGACGGTGTTGCCCAGGCAGATCTGTGCGCCGATGCCGGCGAGCATGTCGGGGGTCATCGCCTTCACCGTGCCGTAGGTGCCCACCGGCATGAATACCGGGGTGTCCACCACGCCGTGGTTGAGGGTGAGGCGGCCGCGGCGCGCGCCGCCCGAGGTGGCGAGGAGCTCAAACTGCATCGTGTTCGGCGTCCGGGTTGTGGGTCAGGAACATGGCGTCGCCATAGCTGAAGAAGCGGTAGCGCTGCGCCACCGCGTGCGCGTAGGCGCGGCGGATGGTGCCCATGCCGGCGAAGGCCGAGACCAGCATCAGCAGGGTCGATTTGGGCAGGTGGAAATTGGTCACCAGGCCGTCGGCGACCTGGAAGCGGAAGCCGGGCAGGATGAAGATGTCGGTCTCGTCCGCACCGGCGGCGAGCGGGCCGTCCTGCGCGGCGGCCTCCAGCGCGCGCAGGCTGGTGGTGCCCACTGCGATCACCCGCCCGCCGGTTGCGCGTGCGGCCTCGATGGCGGCCACCGTCTCGGCCGGGATCACGTAGCGTTCGACGTGCATCTGGTGTTCGCCCAGGTCGTCCACGCGCACCGGCTGGAAAGTGCCGGCGCCCACGTGCAGGGTGAGCCAGGCGAGCCGTACGCCCTTGTCCTTCAGGCGGCCGAGCAGGGCATCGTCGAAATGCAGGCCGGCGGTCGGCGCGGCCACCGAGCCCGGTTCGCGCGCATACACGGTCTGGTAGCGCGCCTCGTCGGCGTCGCCCGCGGCACGCCGGATGTAGGGCGGCAGCGGCAGCTTGCCGTGGCGTTCGAGCAAGTCGAAGAGATCCTCGCCGGCGGGAAAGCGCAGGTGGAAGAATTCGCCGACGCGGCCGAGCACCTCGACCTCGAAGGCGTCGGCCAGGCGCAGCCGGCTGCCGGCGCGCGGGCTCTTGCTGGCGCGCACCTGGGCGAGCGCCTCGTGCGGTCCGACTGCGCGTTCGACCAGTACCTCCACCTGGCCGCCGCTGTCCTTGACCCCGTGCAGGCGGGCGTGAATCACCCGCGTGTCGTTGAACACCAGCAGGTCGCCGGCACGCAGCAGATCCGGCAGGTCGGTGAAGCTGCGGTCCGCCGGTTGTCCGTCCTGCAGCACCATCAGGCGGCTGGCGCTGCGTTCGGCGAGCGGCGCCTGGGCGATCAGCTCGGGCGGCAGGGGGTAGTCGAAGTCGTCGAGAGTCAGGGGCATGTGCTTGCCGCGGGCGGTTGTGTTCGGGATAATGCGGGGCTTCCCGTGCCGGGATGGCGGAATCGGTAGACGCAGCGGACTCAAAATCCGCCGCCGCAAGGTGTGTGGGTTCGAGTCCCACTCCCGGCACCAGTCCAGGCCTTGCTCCGCGTGCCCGATCGTGGCGCCCCGAGGCCGCGGATTCTAGCAGATCTCCCCCTTTCCCCGACGTCGCGACAAGCGTGCGGCAGTCTGCCCGTACTGGGTAGCGTGCGTGTATAGTGCTTGCGATCGCGCCTGGCTTCTGGTCGAATCGGATGCCATCCGGATTGTTCGCCCCGTACCGCACGACTCTGTCATGACCCAAGCTTCGACGACCTTGTTCGGGACGACCCGGCCGCTGATCGAGTTCGATCCGCAGCGCCTGCCCCGCTTGCCGGCGCTGCTCGGCGCGCTGCTGCTGGCCGTCGCGCTGCCTCTCGCGCTGGGTGCGGCGTTTGCACCGGCGCTGCTGATGCGTTGGCTGCCCTTCATCCAGTCGAGCGGTGCGAACGCCCTGCTGGCGCTGGCCTTGCTCGGAGCGGCGGTGCTTGCCCGGCAGGGTGGCAGGGCGGCCTGGTGCGACCTGCTGACCCTCCTCGTGGTGCTGCTTGCCGCCATCCCGCTGGGCCAGGGCCTGCTCGGGCTTTATGCTGCGGACGGGCCGCAGCGCCTGCTGTTCGACGTCCGCCCGCTGCCGGGCGGGGAAAATTTCTGGCCCGGGCGGATGTCCATCTTTACCTCGCTGGGCTTGCTGCTCGCGGCGTCCTGCCTGTTCTTCCTGGTTCGTCTGGGGGGCTCGCGCAGCGTCAAGCTCTGGCTGGTGCAGTTCACCGCCCTGTTCGTCCTTGGTCTGCTCGGTGCGCTGGGACAGTTGGTCGGCGTTCCCTTGCTGGTCAGCCCGCATGGCGAGGGTGCCGAGATGGGCATGGGAACGGCGCTCGGGCTGCTCGCCCTGGTGCTGGTGCTGTTCAGGCTGGCGATCGGCGCGCCGGCGGTGGCGGCCTACTTCGACGGGCGGCCGGACCGCAGCGTGTTCGCCCTCAGCGTGACCGGGCTGCTTGCCATGCTGGTGGTGGGTGGCGTGCTCACCAGCGGCCTGCTCGCCGGTGTCGGGCTGCAGGGCCACCGTGAGGCGCTGGGGGAATCCCTGCGTACCCATCTCCTGCTTGCCGATGCCGAGTTCCGCGTGGTCGGGCGGATTGCCGACGAAGCGCGGCGGCGTGCCGATGCGGGCGAACTGGACTGGTTCGTGGTCGCCGAGGGGCTGGCCGGCGCACGTGCGGGCAGCGTGGCGGTGCGCATCGATCCGGCCGGGGCGAGCCGCGCGCCGGGCGAGGGCAGTCTGCGTCTGCCGTTGCGCGGCGAGGAGCAGAGCGCCCTGCTGATGCGCGGCGGCTGGTGGATGGAGAGCCGGCGTGCGCTGGCCGACGGACGCGGCGACCTGGTGGTGGAGATGCCTTTCGCCCCGTTCGACCGTCTTGCCGAACGCATCGCCGAGGTTGGCCGCAGTGGCGAACTGGTGGTCTGCGGGCGGGCGCACGACGAGGATGCGGATCTGTGCTTCCCCACCCGCCAGATCGGGCGCGCCTTCGAGCGCATGCTGGTGCAGGCGCGCAAGGCGGAGCCGACGCCGATGGCGCGCGCGCTGGCGGGCGAATCCGGCATCGCCCAGGTGCGCGACTACCGCCAGCGCAAGGTGGTGGTGGCCTATGCGCCACTCGGCGCGAGCGGCGCGGGGGTGGCGCTGAAGATCGACGTGGTCGAGCTGCAGGCGCCGCTGCGCCGCGCGCTGTGGCTCGGCGTGCTGCTGATCCTGGTGGTCGCGCTGACCGGCGGCGCCCTGGTGTACCGGCACGTACGGCCGCTGATCATGCGCATGAGCCGAACCGAACGGGCGCTCAAACGGGCCCAGGCGGTGGCGCAGGTGGGCAGCTGGTACGCCAGCGCGCGCAGCGGGGAGATTGTCTGGTCGGATGAGACCTATCGCATCTTCGCCATGCCGCACGGCACCCGGATGAACCACGAGCGCTTCATGGCCTGCGTGCATCCGGACGACCGTGCGCGCGTCGAGGCGGCCTGGATGAAGGCGCTGGAGGGTGCGCCGTATGACATCGAGCACCGCATCCTGGCGGCCGGCGAGGTGCGCTGGGTGCGCGAGCGGGCCGAACTGGAGTTCGATGCGGGCGGTGCGATGAGCGGTGCGACGGGTACGGTGGAGGATGTCACCGAACGCAAGGCGCGCGAGGCCGAACTTCTCGATTCGCGCCAGAAGCTGCGCGACCTGGGTGCCCACCACGAGAAGCTGCGCGAGGAGGAGCGCACCCATATCGCCCGCGAGATTCACGACGAGCTCGGCCAGCACCTGACCGCGCTGCGCATGGATGCCGCATTGCTGCAGCTGCAGTTCGGCGAGAGCAATCCGGAGCTCGCCCAGAAGGTCAGCGGCATGAAGAAGCTGATCGACCGTACCATCAAGGTGGTGCGCGGGGTGGCCAGCAGCCTGCGCCCGGCTGCGCTCGATCTCGGCCTGGCCTCCGCGGCGGAGTGGCTGGTGGGCGAGTTCCGCGCGCGCTCCGGGGTGACGTGCACGTTGGAGTTGCCTGCGCATGAACTGGCGCTCGACGATGCCCGCGCGACGGTGGTGTTCCGCATCCTGCAGGAGTCGCTCACCAACGTCAGCCGGCATGCCAACGCGCGCAACGTCGAGGTCAGCATCGCGCAGCGCGCCGGTATGGTGGTGCTGGCGGTGCGCGACGATGGTGGCGGGTTCGACCCCGCCCAGGTGGGCGACAAGAAGACCTTCGGGCTGATGGGCATCCGCGAGCGCGCAATGATGTTCGGCGGCAGCGCGCGCCTCAGCAGCCGGCCCGGCGAAGGTACGCTGCTGGAGGTCGAGATGCCGCTCGACGACAACGATTCCGGGAAAGACAGATGATCCGCATCCTCATTGCCGACGACCATGCCATCGTGCGCCAGGGTGTGCGCCAGGTGCTTGCCTTCGCCCCGGACCTGGAGGTGGTGGCGGAGGCGCGCGACGGCTGGGAAGTGGTCGAGTACCTGCGGCGCGGCGGCATCGACCTGCTGATCACCGACATGAGCATGCCCGGGCCGCATGGCGTGGATCTGGTCAAGCGGGTCAAGGACGAGCATCCGCGCCTGCCGGTGATGGTGCTCACCATGCACGGCGAGGCGCAGATCACCGCCCGCGTGCTGAAGGCCGGCGCGGCGGGCTACCTCACCAAGGACAGCGAGCCCGAGGTGCTGATCGCGGCGGCGCGCAAGGTGGCCGCCGGTGGCCGGCACATCGATCCGGCATTGGCCGAGAAACTGGTGTTCGAAACCTCGCTGGCCGGCGAACAGCGCCCGCACG
Source organism: Thauera sp. (assembly GCA_030603925.1). Taxonomy (GTDB): domain Bacteria; phylum Pseudomonadota; class Gammaproteobacteria; order Burkholderiales; family Rhodocyclaceae; genus Pseudothauera. Next base: position 5,062 of record JAUVWV010000100.1, read on the forward strand.
AACTGCTCTCCAACCGCGAGTACGAGGTGCTGGTGCGCATCGCCAGGGGCGAGAGCCTGAACGACATCGCCGAGTCCCTGCACATTTCCGCCAAGACCATCAGCACCCACAAGGCCCGTCTGATGCAGAAGCTCAACCTGCATTCCACCGCCGAGCTGGTGCGCTACGCCCTGCAGAACGGCCTGGGCGAGTAGCCCGTTCGGGCCGGGCGCTGTCGGGATTTCCTTACACGGGGTCGTTCTCCTCCGAAGTGCTTGCCCGCCGGCGGCCGATTCCGCCTGCCTGCCGGTACCGGCATGATCCGGTACAGACGAGGAGAGCAGGCAGGATGAAGGTTCTGGTAGTGGATGACAGCCGCGAGGTCTGGGAGCGCCTGGTCGGTTTGCTGGGCGGTGCGACCTTGCCCGAGATCGCCTATGCGCACGATCTGGCGCAGGCGCGTGCGGTGCTGCGCCGTTGCGTCCCCGAGCTGGTGGTGCTCGATACCCGCCTGCCGGACGGCAGCGGCCTCGAGCTGCTGCGCGAACTCGTCGCGCAGCATCCGGCGGTGCGCGTCGCGGTGTTCTCCAATCACCCCGAACTGCGTTCGCATGCCCTGGCGCATGGCGCCTGTTGCTTCTTCGACAAGTCGTTGGACTTTCCGCTATTGCTCGACCTGTTGCAGACCGGCGAGGTGCCCGATGTGCTCGCCGAGGACAGTGCGGGCGGCGTGAGCTAGAGAACCAGAACCGACCGGGCCAAGCCCGGCAGAGGGGGGAGCGAGAAATGCCGAACCGGATCGAACCTCTGCGCAGGCGGTCGCCGCCGGGCGCCTGCCCCCCTGTAACGGTGCAGGGTGCGGATTCCATCTGCCACTTTCGCCCGCTGGCGCGGGGTGCGCAGGCGGCCGCCGGGGAGAGCCGGGACGGCCTGACCGGCCTGCCCGACCGGCAGGCCTATGTGCACGAGATCGAACGCACCCTGGATTTTCGTCATGCGCAGGGCGCCTTGCTGCTGATCGATCTGGATCTTTTCCGCAACGTCAACGGCAGCCTGGGGCACGACTGCGGCGACTGCCTGTTGCGCGCGGTGGCCGCACGGCTGCGCACCAGGCTTCCGCAGTCGGCCTTTCTCGCCCGCTTCAATGGCGACGAGTTCGGTGTGCTGCTGCGCGGCGCGCGCCAGGCCGAGGCGCGCGCGCTGGCCGAAGCGGTGCTGGAATGGTTCGACGAGCCCTTCGAGTTCGGCGCCCTGCAGCTGCTGCAGCAGGCCAGCGTGGGCATTGCGCTGTATCCGGAGCATGGCGAATCGGCCGGCGAGCTGCACAGCCATGCGGATCTCGCCCTGCATCGCGCAAAGCGCCTCGGGCGGCGGACCTGGCACCACTACGAGGCCGCCATGGGCCAGGGCGTGCGGCGGCGCCAGTTCCTCCTCGGGCGTTTGCGCCAGGCCCTGCTGGGGGCCGAGTTCCGCCTCGACTATCAGCCGCGGGTCGACCTCGGCAGCGGCACCATCAGCGGCTGGGAAGCCCTGCTGCGCTGGGACTGTCCGGGCGAGGGCGCGGTGAGCCCGGCCGAGTTCATTCCCGCGGCCGAGGAGAGCGGGCTGATCGTGCCGATCGGTGAATGGGCCTTGCGCGAGGCCTGCCGCCAGTTCGTCGCCTGGCGGCGGCTCGGCCTGCCCGCCGGCAGCCTGGCGGTCAATCTGTCGCCGCGCCAGTTCCGCTCGCCGGGTATGGTCGAGCGGCTCGGCCGGATCATCGCCGAGAGCGGCATCGCGCCGGCCGAACTGGAGCTGGAGATCACCGAGACCGCGGTGATGGAGGAGCTCGACTGCGCGGCACGCACCCTGGCGCAACTTGCCGACCTGGGGGTGGGCATCGCGGTAGACGACTTCGGCACCGGTTACTCCTCGCTCGCCTACCTGCGCCGCCTGCCGGTGGACAAGCTGAAGATCGACCGCAGCTTCATCGCCGCGCTGGACGACGGCCCGCACGATGCGGCCATCGTGCGCACCATCATCGACCTGGCGCGCACCCTGGGGCTGCGCGTGGTCGCCGAAGGGGTGGAAACCGAATCGCAACTCGGTTTCCTGCGTACCGTCGGCTGCCACGAGATGCAGGGCTATCTGTTCAGTCGTCCGGTGGCGCCGGCGGCCTGCGAGCGCCTGATGCGCGAGGCTGCGCATCTCCCGGGGCGCTTCCCGCGGCGTTCGGCGGGGCAGGTCCGTCCGCATCCGGCGGCGCCGTGCTGGGCGCCGGGCTGGTAACGCGCTCGAACGCCTGTTCGTGGCAGATCGCGCGGATCGCCGGGTGGGTGAGCCGGCGTTCGACCGAGATGGCGTAGAAGGCCTCGCTCACCGGCAGGGCTTCGCCGATGCAGCGCACGCCGTGCTGACGGCAGACCTGTGCGGCAATCAGCATCGGAGCGGGGAACACGCCCATGCCGGCTTCGCCGAAGGCCTTCATCAGCGCGCTGTCGTCGAACTCGCCGACGATGCGCGGGCGGATGCGCTGGGTCTCGAACCAGCGCAGCAACGGTGCCCGTACCGCCGCCTCCACGCCGGGCAGCAGCAGCGGCGCGTGGTCCAGGCAGGCCGGGAAGCTGCCGCCGAGCGTATCGGCCAGTTCCGCGGTGGCGAACAGGCCGACCGGCGACTCCACCAGCTTGTGGCTGTAGCCGCGCACATCCATGTGGGAGGGCAGCGGACTGTCGGCCAGCACCACGTCCAGCTTGTGGATCGCCAGATCGCCCAGCAGGCGCTCCAGCTTGTCCTCCCGGCAGACGATGCGCATCGGTTCAGGCAACGCCATCGAAGGGGCCAACAACAGCCAGGCGATGGCTTTCGGTACCACGTCCGCCACGCCGACGCGAAACGGCACCACACGTCCGGCGGCGCGGCTGCTCAACGCCTCCTCCAGCTCGCTGCCCACGCGAAAGATCTCTTCCGCGTAGGTGAGCACCATCTGCCCGGTCTCGGTGAGCGCCAGCCGGCGCCCCTGGCGGCGGAACAGGGTGACGCCCAGGCTGGCCTCCAGGGCGGCGATCTGGCCGGAGAGGGTCTGCGGTGCCAGTCCCGAGCGTTCGCTGGCGCGCACCACGCCGCCGGCGCGCGCGACGTTCCAGAAGTGATGAAGCTGCTTGAAATTGAGCATGGTGCCCCGACATATCGAGAAAACCGGATAAAGATTCCGTTGAACTCGGATTTTAGCGAACAGTCTTAGCCGTAGCATTCGGCATGTTCAGTTGCATGCCGGCCTTGCCACATTCATAGGAGAATGCGCATGCGAATCGATCTGCGTTGCGATGGTGTAGAGGCCAACCCGGGATTGAAAGACTACGTTGCGCGACGGATGCGTTTCGCGATCGGCCGCTTCCGCGACCATATCCAATGGGCGCGGATCAAGGTGGCGGACGTGAATGGCCCGCGCGGCGGGGCCGACAAGCGTTGCGTGGTGCAACTGCGCCTGCGCAACCTGCCGGACGTGATCTTCGCGATCACCGAACTGGAGGTGCGCACCGCGGTGGATCGCGCCGCCGACCGCGTCTCGCGCGTGTTGGCGAGCCGCCTGGAGCGCCGTCGTCACGTCGTGCGGGTGCAGCCGCTGGCGCTTGCCGGCGCATGAAAACAAGAGATATCGACAGGACTTTTAGCAGGAGGTAGACGTTCCATGGAAAACCGTATCGCCACCATGACCCGGTCGGAGGCTTCCGTACTCTCGACCAACAAGGTCATCCGCAACACCTACGTTCTGCTGTCGCTGACCCTGGCCTTCTCGGCTGCGGTGGCGGGCGTCTCGATGGCGCTCGGGCTGCCGCATCCGGGGCTGATCCTGACCCTGGTCGGCTACTTCGGCCTGCTGTTCCTCACCACCAAGCTGCGCAACAGCGCCGGCGGCATTCTCGCGGTGTTCGCCCTGACCGGCTTCATGGGCTACACCCTGGGTCCGATCCTGTCGGCCTACCTGGCGCTGCCCAACGGGCACATGATCGTGATGCAGGCCATGGGCGGCACCGCGGCGATCTTCCTCGGCCTGTCGGGCTATGCGCTGACCACCCGCAAGGACTTCTCCTTCATGGGCGGTTTCCTGATGGTCGGCATCCTGGTGGCCTTCCTGGCCGGCCTCGGGGCGATCTTCTTCTCCATGCCCGCGCTCTCGCTGGCGGTGTCCGCGATGTTCGTGCTGCTGATGTCCGGCCTCATCCTGTACGAGACCAGCAACATCATCCACGGTGGCGAGACCAACTACATCATGGCCACGGTGACGCTGTACGTGTCCATCTACAACCTCTTCACCAGTCTGCTGCACCTGCTGGGCTTCATGAACAGCGACTGAGCACCGCGCAAGCGTTCGGCACGACGGGCGGCCCCAGGCCGCCCTTTTTGCGTCTGGTGCGGATGTATCCGCCCCTTCCCCCGGACGGGGGTGGGGGTACAATACGCGCCTCTCAAGTTTGGACGGGTCAGATGAAGACCACCTTTCTGGATTTCGAACAGCCGCTGGCCGACCTCGCCGCGAAGATCGAGGAACTGCGCTTCGTGCAGGACGACTCCGCCGTCGACATCTCCGAGGAGATTGCCCGCCTGGAGGCCAAGAGCCAGTCGCTGACCAAGGACCTGTACGGCAAGCTGACGCCGTGGCAGATCGCCCAGGTGGCGCGTCATCCGCAGCGTCCCTACACGCTGGATTACGCGCAGCTGATCTTCACCGATTTCGAGGAACTGCACGGTGACCGCGCCTTTGCCGACGACAAGGCGATCGTCGGCGGGCTGGCGCGTTTCAACGGCCAGAGCTGCATGGTGATCGGCCACCAGAAGGGGCGTGACACCAAGGAGAAGATCCTGCGCAACTTCGGCATGCCGCGCCCGGAGGGCTACCGCAAGGCGCTGCGCCTGATGAAGATGGCCGAGAAGTTCGGCCTGCCGGTATTCACCTTCGTCGACACCCCCGGCGCCTATCCCGGCATCGGCGCGGAAGAGCGCGGCCAGTCCGAGGCGATCGGCCACAACCTGTACGTGATGGCCGAGCTCAAGGTGCCCATCATCAGCACCATCATCGGCGAAGGTGGCTCGGGAGGCGCGCTGGCGATCGCGGTGGCCGACCAGGTGCAGATGCTGCAGTATTCCACCTATTCGGTGATCTCGCCGGAAGGCTGCGCCTCCATCCTGTGGAAGAGCGCGGACAAGGCCTCCGAGGCGGCCGAAACCATGGGCATCACCGCGGCGCGCCTGAAGTCGCTCGGCCTGATCGACAAGGTGGTCAATGAGCCGGTGGGCGGCGCCCACCGCGACCATCGCGGCATGGCGCAGAGCCTCAAGCGCGCGCTGACCGATTCGCTGCGCCAGCTCGCCGACCTGTCGCCGGCACAGCTGGTCGAGCAGCGCTTCGAGAAGCTGATGAGCTACGGGCGCTTCAAGGAACAGAAGGTCGCCTGAGGGAGGCCATCCCGCGCCGGCATGAGCGAACCCGCGATCGCCCCGCTGCAGGACGAACTCGCGGCAGTGCTGAGCACGCTCGCGCTTCCGGCCGAAGCCCGGCTGTGCTGCGCATATAGCGGCGGGGTGGATTCGACCGTGCTGCTGCACGGCCTGGCCGCCCTGCGCGTGCGCTTCGGTTTCCGCCTGGAGGCCGCGCATGTCCATCACGGACTGAGTCCCAACGCCGATGCCTGGGCCGCATTCTGCGCCGACCAGTGCGCGGCGCTGGGCATTCCCCTGCATCGGCTGCATGTCGATGTTGCACGCAAGCACCCCGAAGGGCTGGAGGCGGCGGCGCGGCATGCGCGCCACGCCGCACTCGGCGGGATCGCGTGCGACTGGCTGGTTTTCGGCCATCATCAGGACGACCAGGCCGAAACCCTGCTGTTCCGCCTGCTGCGTGGCGCCGGGGTGCGCGGTGCCGCGGCGATGGCGGCGGTGACACCGGGCCGGCCCGGCCGGCTGCGGCCCCTGCTGGGGCTGCGCCGTGCGGCGATCGAGGCGGCGGCGCGGCGGGCCGGGCTGGCCTGGGTGGAGGACGAGAGCAATGCCGACC
>JAUVWV010000330.1 GCA_030603925.1 Thauera sp.
CAGCTACCGCGCTTCAAAGGCTGCCCTCAACCAGTTCGTCCGCTGCGCCGCCATAGAACTCGCACGCAGCAAGCCCGACGCTATATGCATCGCACTACATCCCGGCACCGTTGACACACGATTATCGGCACCCTTCGCCAAAAGCGGGCTGAATGTGCGATCAGCGGAACAAGCGGCGGCGGAGATAATCGAGGCTTTAGAGGGACGGCAGGCTTCCGATTCAGGCAGGCTCTTCGATCACGAAGGTGCCGTGATCCCGTGGTAGCGACATTGCCTACAGAACGTGAGGAAGACCCCACCTACTTCAGCACTGGCTCACTATATGAGCCCGTGATTCAACCATACTGCCACCATGCATACGACGTTGGCGTACCATTGCACAGACGCAGGCGAGGAGGCAGATGGTGTTTTTCGCTCACTCAACCTCGAAGGAAGACCGATCAGACTGGCAGCTGCTTTCCGAGCATCTGACCAGTGTGGGGGCGCAATGCGCCGATCGCGCACGAACTTTCGGCGCGCAAGATCTCGCGCATGTAGCTGGCTTGCTGCATGACCTCGGGAAGTACACGGACGACTTTCAGCGCCGTATCGCCGGAGACGCCATCCGTGTAGATCACGCTACCCGTGGCGCAATGGTCGCGGTTGAGCGATTCGGACCGATCGGCATGCTGGTCGCCTATGGCATCGCCGGCCATCACGCGGGCTTGGCGAATGGCAGCGAAGGGAGCGAGCGCACAGCCCTTCGCGACCGGCTGAAGGGTCTTGGGTTGCCGCCGTTGAAGGACGACTGGCGGCGTGACATCACGCTTCCCGAGCAAGTCACCCTACCCAAACTCGTTCCACAGAAAGATCAGGACATGTTTCAGTTCGCGTTCTTCGCGCGCATGCTGTTCTCCTGCCTGGTCGATGCGGACTACCTTGATACCGAGGCCTTTTACGATCGGGTCGCCCTTCCCGGCCAACCCAACGACCGCAGCGCAACTCGCGCGCTCGAAGCCCCCTCCCTGCAAGCCTTGCGCGAGCGCCTCGATATCTATCTTTCCGGCTTTGCCGCCGACTCCGACGTCAATCGCGTTCGCACGGACATTCTCGCCCATACGCGCCAAGCCGCGCTGCACGCGCCCGGCCTGTTTTCGCTCACGGTGCCCACCGGTGGCGGCAAGACGCTCGCCTCGCTGGCCTTTGCGCTCGACCACGCCATCGAGCATGGGCTGCGGCGGGTGATCTTCGTGATCCCCTTCACCAGCATCGTCGAGCAGAACGCCGCGGTATTCCGGTCCGCACTGGGCGATCTGGGCGAGGCTGCGGTGCTGGAGCACCACAGCGCTTTCGTCGCCGCGCCACTTCCGCGCTCGGACGCTGAGCGCTACCAGGCCCGGGAGAAGCTGCGGCTGGCGATGGAGAACTGGGACGCCCCCATCATCGTCACCACGGCCGTGCAGTTCTTCGAAAGCCTGTTCGCCGCACGCCCCTCGCAATGCCGCAAGCTGCACAACATCGCCGGCAGCGTGGTCATCCTCGACGAAGCGCAGACCCTGCCGCTCAAGCTGCTGCGGCCGGCGGTCGCCGCCATCGACGAACTGGCCCGCAACTACCGCAGCAGCATCGTCCTGTGCACCGCCACCCAGCCGGCCTTGAACGCGCCGGATTTTCGCGGCGGATTGGAGAAGGTGCGCGAACTCGCGCCGAACCCGCCAGAGCTCTTCCGCAAGCTGGACCGGGTACGTGTACGCCACGTCGGCACGCTCGATGATGACGCGCTCGCGGCGCAGCTCCTCGAACTCGATCAGGTGTTGTGCATCGTCAACAATCGCCGCCACGCCCACGCCCTGTATCAGGCACTCGCCGGCCGACCGGGCGCGCGCCACCTGACCACACTGATGTGTGCCAAGCACCGCAGCGAGGTGCTCGCCGAGGTACGGGTACGCCTCAAGGCCGGCGAGCCCTGCCGGCTGATCTCGACCTCGTTGATCGAAGCCGGCGTCGACATCTCGCTGCCCACCGTCTACCGCGCCGAGGCCGGGCTGGACTCGGTGGCTCAGGCTGCCGGCCGCTGCAACCGCAACGGCGAGCGCGCAGCGGAGCTGAGCGAGGTGCGCGTTTTCGCCACCGCCAACAGCGACTGGGCGCCGCCACCGGAACTGCGCCAGTTCGCCCAGGCCGCGCAGGAGGTCATGCGCCAGCCGCAATTCCGCGACGATCCGCTGTCGCCGCCCGCGATCGAGGCCTATTTCCGCCTGCTTTACTGGCAGAAAGGCGACAAGGAACTGGATGCCGCGAACCTGCTCAGCCTGTGCGCGGCAAGCCGCATCGACTCCCTGCCAATGGAAACGCTGGCGGCCAAGTTCCGCATGATTGACACCGTGCAGATGCCGGTCATCGTGCCCTTCGACGACGACGCCCGCCGCGGCATCGAGAGCCTGCGCTACGCGGAGAGGAGCGGCGGCCTCGCACGGGCGCTTCAGCCGTACTTGGTACAACTGCCCCGCGACAAGTTTGACGCGCTGCGCAAGATGGGTGCGGTTCAGCCCGTCGCGCCTGAAAAGTGGGGGGAGCAGTTCATGGAACTAGTGAACGAAGACTTGTACAACCCGCATTTCGGGCTGTCTTGGGATGACCCAGCGTTCGTCAAGACCGAGAGCTTGATGTGGTGATCAAACGGAAGAAGAGCGTCATCTACATGATCACGTACCCAAACGGGAAGATCTACATTGGCCAAGACCGAACCAACAGCATCAACTACTTCGGCAGTGCGAGCAGCGAATTGATCGCGCGCGACTTCACTGAAGAGCAGCGACGGTACTTCACGATTCGGCGCACGATTCTTTGGGAGTCCGAGTCAGCGTCCTTGGCGGAGATCACGCAGAAGGAGGCCGATTTGATCCGCCAGTTCGAGTCCAACAATCCGGCCGTCGGCTACAACCGCTGGCCAAAGTACGTCCCGGTGCCGGGTGGCCCGGACGATGCAACCAAGGGAGGGCACGAGGAATGAGCTACGGAATCCGCCTGCACGTCTGGGGCGATCGGGCCTGCTTCACGCGACCGGAAATGAAGGTGGAGCGGGTGAGCTACGACGTCATCACACCGTCGGCCGCGCGCGGCATCCTGGAGGCCA
>JAUVWV010000385.1 GCA_030603925.1 Thauera sp.
CTTCGGCGAACGCGCTTCGAACAGCTCGGCCACGCGCGGCAGACCGCCGGTAATGTCGCGGGTCTTGGCGGATTCCTGCGGGATGCGTGCGAGCACGTCACCCACGCCCACCTGCTGGCCGTCCTTTACGGTGATCAGCGAGCCGACCTGGAAGGTGATCGCCACCGCGTGCTCGGTGCCGGCGATCTTCATTTCCTCGCCGTTCTCATCGAGCAGCTTGACCTGCGGGCGCACGCCCTTCGCGGTGGAGGAGCTGGAGCGGCGCTTGGCGTCGATCACCACCAGAGTCGACAGGCCGGTGACCTCGTCGATCTGCTTGGCGACGGTGACGCCTTCCTCGACGTTCTCGAACTTCACCGTACCGGCGTACTCGGTGACGATCGGGCGGGTGTGCGGATCCCAGCTGGCGAGCTGCGTGCCGGCCTTGATCGCCATGCCGTCATCGACCATCAGGGTCGCGCCGTAGGGCAGCTTGTGGCGCTCGCGCTCGCGGCCCAGGTCGTCGGCCACCACCAGCTCGGCGGAGCGCGCGATGACGATCTTCTCGCCCTTCACGTTGGAGACGTAGCGCATGTTGCCGGCAAAGCGGATGGTGCCGGTGGACTTTGCCTCGACGCCGCTCGCCGATGCCGCGCGCGAGGCCGCACCGCCCACGTGGAAGGTCCGCATGGTGAGCTGGGTGCCCGGCTCGCCGATCGACTGCGCGGCGATCACGCCCACCGCCTCGCCGGCGTTGACCATGGAACCGCGGCCCAGATCGCGTCCGTAGCACTTCGCGCACAGGCCGTAGCGGGTTTCGCAGGTCAGCGGGGTGCGCACCTTGACTTCGTCGATGCCCAGGCTCTCGATCAGTTCGACGCCGTCCTCGTCCAGCATGGTGCCGGCCTCGATGACGGTTTCCTGGGTATCGGGGTTGACCACGTCGTCCACGCAGACGCGGCCAAGGATGCGCTCGCGCAGCGGCTCGACCACTTCGCCACCCTCGATCAAGGCCTTCATGGCGAAGCCTTCGCGGGTGCCGCAATCGTCCTCGATGACCACCAGATCCTGGGTCACGTCCACCAGACGGCGGGTCAGGTAGCCGGAGTTCGCGGTCTTCAGCGCGGTATCCGCGAGGCCCTTACGGGCGCCGTGAGTCGAGATGAAGTACTGCAGTACGTTCAGGCCTTCGCGGAAGTTGGTGGTGATCGGGGTCTCGATGATCGAGCCGTCCGGCTTCGCCATCAGGCCGCGCATGCCGGCCAGCTGGCGGATCTGCGCTGCGGAACCGCGTGCGCCCGAGTCGGCCATCATGTAGATCGAGTTGAAGGACTCCTGCTTGGCTTCCTTGCCTTCGCGATCGGTCACCGCCTCGTGGCCGAGCTGCTCCATCATCGCCTTGGCGACCTGGTCGCCGCAGCGGCCCCAGATATCCACGACCTTGTTGTAGCGCTCGCCGTCGGTCACCAGACCGGAGGTGTACTGCTGGGCGATTTCCTTCACTTCCACTTCGGCAGCGCGGATCAGTTCATCCTTGAGCTTCGGCACCAGCATGTCCTTGACCGCGATGGAGATGCCCGCGCGGGTCGCCAGCGCGTAGCCGAACTGCATCAGCTTGTCGGCAAAAATCACCGTGGCGCGCAGCCCGCAACGCCGGAAGGAGGCGTTGATAAGCTTGGAGATCTCCTTCTTTTTCAGCGGCTTGTCCATGACGCTGAAGGGCAGACCCGGCGGCAGGATCTCGGACAGGATGGCGCGGCCGGCGGTGGTGTCGTAACGCGTGATCTTCTCGCGGTGCTCGCCTTCCGGCGTCACCTCGATCTCCTTCAGGCGCACCGAAACACGGGCGTGCAGGGAGATCTGCTTGGACTCGTAGGCACGCTTCACTTCCGACACGTCGGCCATCAGCATGCCTTCGCCCGGGGCGTTCACCGCCTCGCGGGTGGCGTAGTACAGGCCCAGCACGATGTCCTGCGA
>JAUVWV010000149.1 GCA_030603925.1 Thauera sp.
CGTTTCCAGCCGTGCGGGGTACGCGGCCGGCAACGATTTCGGCACGCATGAGCCGCGGCCCTCACCCCACTCCTGGCCACCCTGAACCGTAGGCGCCCAGGCGCGATCCGCCCGTCAGCGCAAGGCGCGCTCCAGGATCTCGCCGAAGGGCGCGGCGCGCATGAAGCCCACCACCCGCAGGCCGTCGCGCTCCTGGCCGGCGGCGTCGAAGAAGATGATGCCGGGCGGGCCGAACAGGTTGAAGCGGCGCAGCAGGGCCTTGTGCTCCTCGCTGTTGGCGGTGACGTCGGCCTTCAGCAGCAGCATGCGCTGCATGCGCGCGGCGACCGCCGGGTCGGAGAAGGTGTAGCGTTCCATCTCCTTGCAGGAGACGCACCAGTCGGCGTAGAAGTCCAGCATCACCGGGCGGTCGGTGGCGGCCAGGCGGGCGTCCAGTTCGGCCACCGAACCCACCTTCTCGAAGGCCGGGGCGATCGCCGGGGCGCCGGCTTCGGCGCGCAGCACGGCCAGCGGCTGCAGCGGGTCGCGCGAGCCGGCCAGGGCGCCGATCAGCATGGCCGCGCCGGCCAGCAGCAGGGTCACGCCGAAGCCCTTCCAGAAGCGTTGCCAGCCCTTGGCGTGCGGCGGCAGCGGGTCGAGTGCGTGCAGGAAGATGCCCGAGAACAGCAGCAGCGCGGCCCAGGCCAGCATGGTGAGCAGTTCGGGCACGACCGGGGTGAGCAGCCACACCGCCACCGCCAGCAGCATCACGCCGAAGGCCTTCTTCACCCCTTCCATCCACGGGCCGGCCTTGGGCAGCCAGCTGCGCGCGGCCACGCCCACCAGCAGCAGCGGTGCGCCCATGCCGAGCGCCATGACGAACAGCGCCGTGCCGCCCAGCAGCGCGTCGCCGCTTTGTGCGATGTAGAGCAGGGCGCCCGCCAGCGGGGCCGCCACGCAGGGGCCGACGATCAGCGCGGAGAGTACGCCCATGGTCATCACCCCGCCGACGTTGCCGCCCTTGCGGTGCGCGGCGGTGTCGGCCAGCCGGCTCTGCAGCGCGGTGGGCAACTGCAGTTCGTAGAAGCCGAACATCGACAGCGCCAGCACGACGAATACCAGCGCGAAGGCGCCGAGCACCCAGACGTTCTGCAGTGCGGTAGACAGCAGGGTGCCGGAGATCCCGGCGGCCACACCTGCGGCGGCATAGGTGACCGCCATGCCCAGCACGTAGGCGAGCGACAGGCCGAAGGCGCGGGTGCGCGAGATGTGGTGCCCCTGGCCGACGATGATGCCGGACAGGATGGGGATCATCGGGAAGGTGCAGGGCGTGAAGGCGAGCAGCAGGCCGAAGCCGAAGAAGCTCGCCAGCACCAGCGGCACGCTGGCATCGGCCAGCAGCCCGGCGATGCGTCCGCTCTCGTCGCCGCCCGGCGCTGGCGGGGCGCTCGTCGCGGCACCGCCACCGGCGAGCACGCGGTCGAGCAGGCTGGCGCCGCCCGCGGACGGTGCGGCGGCGAGGTCGATGCTGGCGCTCTGCGGTGTGGGCGGATAGCAGATGCCGCCGTCCCAGCAGCCCTGGCTGGTGACGGTGAGGCGGAAGCGGCTCAGGCCCTCCGGCGCGCTCACCGGCAGCAGCATGTTCACCGTGCCGCGGTAGGTTTCCACCATGCCGAAGAACTCGTCATCCTTCATCTCGCCCGGCGCACGCACGGCGTCGCCCAGCTGCACTTCGGGCGGATCGGCCTCGAAGCGGAACTTGTCGCCGTACAGGTAATAGTCCTTGTGGACGCGGAAGCTCACCTCGACGGTCTGCGCGTCGAGGGCGCGCGCGCTGAAGGCGAAGGCCTTCTCGGGCTCCAGCGGCGAGCCCTGGGCCTGGGCCGGTGCGGCGAACAGCGTGAGCAGGGTGGCGAGTACGGCGAACAGCGGCAGCAGTCTGTGCATTGCGGGGTCTTGGCGGTTGTTGTGCGGCGGGTCTCAGGCTTCGGGCGCTGCAGGGGAGGATGGGGCGGTTTCCGCCACGACCCAGGCGAGATAGCCCGGCAAGCCCCGCTCCACAGGGACCGCGACGATCTCCGGACGTTCGTAGGGGTGGGCCAGGCGGATCGCCGCCTCCACTGCGGGATAGCGCGCCGCAGTGGTCTTGATCTGCACCGGCACCTCGGTGGCTTCTTCCAGCACGCCCTGCCAGTGATAGAGCGACTGGCAGGGCGCGAGGATGTTCACGCAGGCCGCGAGACGGGCGTCGAGCAGGCTGCGTGCGATCAGCCGGGCACTGTCGGCGTTGGGGGCGTTGGTGAATACCAGCAGGATGTCGTCGTCGCGCATGGTTGGACTCCGTTTCACTTGAGCAGGCGGCGGCGCAGCACGGCGAGCGCCAGCCAGAACGCGCCGATGGCGTAGGCGGCCAGCACCGCGAGGTGGAGGCTCACCTGGGCGGGCAGCTCGCCCAGCAGCAGCGGGCGGGCGAGTTGCACCGCATGGGTCAGCGGCAGCAGCTCGGTGAGCAGGCGCAGCGCGGGGGGCAACTGTTCCAGGGGGAAGAATACGCCGGCCAGCAGGGTCATCGGGGTGATGAACAGGGTGAAGTAGTACATGAAGAAGTCGTAGCTCGGCGCCAGCGCGGTCATCACCAGACCGAGTGCGGCGAAACACAGTCCGACGAGGAAGATCAGCGGCAGCACCCACAGGGCGTAGCGCGCCTCGGCGAAGCCGAACAGCACCACCACCAGCAGGATGGCGGCACCCGACAGCAGGGCCTTGGAGGCTGCCCACACCAGCTCGGCGAAGACGATGTCGTCGAGTTCGAGCGGGGCGTTGAGGATGGCGTCCCAGGTCTTCTGCACGTGCATGCGCGAGAAGCCCGAGTACAGGGCTTCGAAGGAGGCTGCGTTCATCGTCGAGAAGCACACCATGCCGGCGGCGAGGAAGCTGATGTAGGGCACGCCGGCCACTTCCGGCACCAGCATGCCGAGGCCCAGCCCGAGGCCGAACAGGTAGATCACCGGATCGGCCAGGTTGCCCAGTACCGAGGGCAGCGCGAGCTTGCGCCACACCAGGAAGTTGCGCCGCCACACCGGCACGAAGCGCCGCGACAGGCGCGGCGGGCGCCAGCGGCTGGGCGGGCAGGCGGTGGTGCGGGCGGCGTCGAGGGCGATCGGCTTCATCTCAGTCGCGCAACTCCCTGCCGGTGAGCTTGAGGAAGACGTCCTCCAGGTTCGCCGGGCGGTGCAGGTAGCGCAGAGCGGGCTGGGTGGCGAGGTGGGCGAGCAGCGGCGCCGGATCGGTGAGGTAGCAGAATGCGGTCTCGCCGCTCACCTCGTGGCGCAGTGCCAGCGCCGCGGCGTGGCGGGCCGCCCAGGCGGGGGCGCCGCCGTTGCCGTCGAACTCGCCGAACACCTCCACCACCTGCGGTTCGATCTGCGCGGCGATCACCTCGCGCGGGCTGCCCTGGGTGAGGATGCGTCCGGCGTCGAGGATGGCCAGGCGGTCGGCCAGGCGCTCGGCCTCGTCCATGAAGTGGGTGGTCAGCAGCACCGTGGTGCCGCCGCGGATCAGCTGCTTGAGGCGCTCCCAGATCAGGTGGCGGGCCTGCGGGTCGAGCCCGGTGGTGGGCTCGTCGAGCACCAGCAGCTGGGGGCGGTTGACCAGGGCGCGGGCCAGCGTCAGGCGCCGCTTCATGCCGCCCGAGAGGGTGCCGATCTTCGCGCCCTGACGGCCTTCGAGTCCGGCGAAGGCGAGCAGTTCGGGGATGCGTGCGGCGATCTCGGCGTCCTGCAGGCCGAAGTAGCGGCCATACACCAGCAGGTTCTCGGCGCAGCTGAAGTCCGGGTCCAGGTTGTCCTGTTGCGGCACCACGCCGACCCGCGCGCGCGCTTCGCGTGCACGCCCCGGCACCGGCAGGCCGGCCAGTTCGATTTCGCCCGCATCCGGCGCGCTCAGGCCGAGTGCGCAGCGCAGCGTGGTGGTCTTGCCCGCGCCGTTGGGGCCGAGCAGGGTGAAGCACTCGCCGGGACGCAGGTGCAGGTCGATGCCGGCGACCACCTCGGTTTCGCCGTAACGCTTGACGAGGCCCCGGATCGACAGCGGCATCAGCCTACCGGCGGCTTGGTGTCGATGAAGCTCGGGCGCGCGAACCGGCGTTCGGCCAGCCCGGCGAGCGCCGCGTGGCGGGCGCGCCAGTCGATGTCCGGGTGGCGCAGGTCGAGGTAGGCGAGCGCCACTCCGGCCGCCACGTCGCCCAGCCCGGGGGCCTCTCCATGCAGCCAGGTGCGCCCCGCGGCGCGTTTTTCCAGTTCGGCCAGGGCGCGTTCGATCTTGTCCTTCTGGCGTGCGATCTCGGCCTCGCTCTTCTGGCCGTCGGGGCGGCGCGATTCGAGCAGTGCCGCCACCGCCGCATCGGTGATGCCGTCGGCCAGCGCCTCGCTCTGGCGCACCCGCACCGCCTCCAGCGGGTCGGCGGGCAGCATCGCCGGGGCGGCGCCGAGAGTCTCCAGGTAGCCGGCGATCACCGGCGAGTCGAAGAAGGCCTCGCCCTGGTCGGTGATCAGCACCGGCACCTTGCCGAGCGGATTGAGTGCGGGGATACGGGTGTTGGCCTCCCAGGGGGAGTCCACCACGAGTTCGAAGGGCAGGGCCTTCTCGGCCAGCAGGATGCGGATCTTGCGGGCGTAGGGGCTGGTGAGCGAGGCGAACAGCTTCATGGGGGACTCCTTGTCGGGGGCGCTCAGAGCGGCGCCCAGTTGCGCGCGATGAGTTCGCGGATCACATGCAGCTTGCCGTGGAAGAAATGGTCTGCGCCGGGCACCACCACCACCGGCAGGTCCTGCGGCCTTGCCCAGTCGAGGACGTTGCCCAGCGCCACCGTCTCGTCGCGCTCGCCATGCACGATCAGGCTGGACAGCCCGGCCGGCAGCGGCGGGGTGTCGTACTGGCGCGCGCCGTCCGCCGCCGAGCCGGCCGCCATGCCCACCAGGGCAAGGCGGTGCACCGGCGTCAGGCCGCCGGCCAGGCGATTGCTCACCCGGCACTGCACGAAACCGCCGAAGGAAAAACCGCCCAGCGCCAGCGGCAGGCTGCCCCAGCGCGACTGCGCCCAGCTGATCACCGAGAGGATGTCCTCGGTCTCGCCGTTGCCGTGGTCATGCTCGCCTTCGCTCTTGCCGACTCCGCGGAAGTTTGGGCGCAGCGCGGCGTAGCCGAGGTCGCGGAAGGCGCGTGCCAGGGTGTGCGCCACCTTGTTGGTGTTGGCCCCGCCGTAGAGCGGGTGCGGATGGCACACCACCGCGATGCCGCGCACCTCGGCGGGGGCGTCGATCAGCACCTCGACGGCACCGGCCGTGCCACGCAGCAGCACGTTCTCGGTGGGGGCGGGGCGGCTCATTGCGGATCCTTCAACTGCAGGCGTTCGACGACGCGCCCGTGCACCAGGTGGGACTCGATGATCTCGTCGATGTCCTCGCGATCGACGTAGGTGTACCAGACGTTGTCCGGGTACACCACCAGCACCGGGCCGTCGTCGCATCGGTCCAGGCAGCCGGCCTTGTTGATGCGGATCTTGCCGCGCCCCTTGAGGCCCAGCGCGGCGATGCGGTCCTTGGCGTAGGTCTGCATGTCGACCGCCTTGTGGTCGTTGCAGCAGGTCTCGCCGGGTTGCCGCTGGTTGCAGCAGAAGAAGACGTGGTGCTTGAAGTAGCTCATGCGGACTCCCGTGGAATCGGCCGATTATAAGCGTCGCTCGCCGGCCAGGTGCTCGCCGCGCCACAGGCCGAGGGCGGACAGATAGGCCAGTGCGACGAAGGGCCAGGCGCCGGTGGCTACGCCGGTGAGACCGTGGAAATTGAGGAAATGTCCGGGGGCTGCCGAGGCGCGGAAGGGCAGGTAGGGGTTCTCCGGCATGAGGTTCACCAGGGCGGTGGCGGCCAGGATCGTCATGCCGGCCAGCGCGTGCTGCACCACGCGCGGCAGCAGCAGGCACAGGGCGAGCAGCGGCAGGCCGGCGAGCAAGCCCTGCTGCGCGCCTGGGGTGAGCCAGGCGAAAGGTTGGCTGGCGGAGAAGAAACTGAAGGTGGCCAGCGTGGTGCCTGCCAGCGCGAGGGTGAACAGCAGCAGGATGGGCCAGACGCTGGGGGCGAGCATCAGGCAGCGGGCGAACAGGCCGACGCCGATCAGGGTGGCGGCCACGTGGGCCGCCTCCAGGCGGATGAAGCGCTCCGGCTCGAAGGCCACCGGGCTGGGCAGATCCAGCCAGGCGCGCAGATCGCCGCTGCCGAACAGCAGGCCGTCGGCGGTGAACTGGGTGAGCAGCCACAGGCCGAGCAGCACCAGCCCGGCGTCGCCGGTGTGTCCGCCGATGAAGCGCCGGCTGCGCCAGCGTTGCAGCCAGCCCTGCGGTGCGAACAGCGCCGGTCCCCACAGGCTGCCGAGCAGTGCGCCGAGCAGGCCGCCGAGCAGGTTGCAGCCCAGGTCGAGGTTGGAGGAGACGCGGGTCGGCAGGAAATTCTGCACCGTCTCCAGGCCGAAGCTGAGCAGGCCGGCGAGCAGGGTGGTGGCGAGGATGCAGGCCGCCGGCGCGAGGCGGCGCGCCAGTGCGGCGGCGAGTACGAAGCCGAGCGGGACGTAGCCCAGCACGTTGAGGACGATGTCCTCGATGCGGTAGTAGCGCGGCCACGGCGCGACGAGATAGTCGAACAGCGGCAGGCCGGTGGCCTGCCAGCCGGTGAACGGATGCAGGCAGGCGTAGACGATCAGCGCCGCATAGGCGATGGACAGATTGAGGGGGAGGTTCGGGCTGCGGCGCGCCATCGGGCCGGTCCGTGAGACGGAACGCCGATTCTACCGGGTCGCGTTGCGCGGCGGGCGGTCGCCGGACGACATCCGGGGCCAGGGCGCGCGCCGTGGATGCTGCGTCTCCGCGGATGTCGGCGGCGCCATCCCGGCTAGGCCGCGGGGCGTCGCAGGCGGCCGGGCAGCGGCAGGCGGGCGAGCACGGCGGCGGGCGACCACGCTGCGGCGAGCGCGTCCCAGTCCACGGCGTCGAGGGTGTTCTTCACCAGCAGGCCGAGGTCGGTGTCGCCTTCCATCAGCAGGCGGCGGCTGAAGAACAGGGTGTCGGCGTCCTCCTCGCGCAAGGCCAGGGCGATGAAGTCGCGCACCGTGGCGCTCAGCGTGAGGTCGGGGCGCGCGCCGCTGGCCGGCAGCGGGCGGAAGCCGCGCGCGGTGAGGCCGAAATCCAGCGTCAGGCCGGCGTCGAGCACGCGCAGGCGCAGGCGGCGCCCGGTGAGCGGGGCGAGGTCCTCGCGCGGCAGGATGCGCCCGAGCGCCAGGTTGAGCGCCAGGGTCAGGGCCAGCGTGGGCGGTTGCTGCGGCAGGCGGGCGGCCACCCGGGCGAGCGCGGGCGGCAGGGTGAAGGCGGGCAGTCGGCGCGCGGCGGACTGCAGGGAGGCGAAGCTCGGCAGGGCGGGCAGGCTGGGCATCGTGGCGTCCTGGGGTGGCATGCGTTGATCGGGTGGCGGTTCAGCCGGCGACATACTGCTCGACACCGGGGCGGCCGTGCCAGAAGCCGTTGCACGGCGCCTCGTTCATCCACTGGCGGCTGCGCTCCAGCGCGGCCTGCGGCGAGAGCTCGCCGGCCCGGGCGGCGCGGAAGGTGGCAAGCACCGCGCCGGTGTGTTCGCCCTGCGGGCTGATGCGCAGCACCGCGGCCTGCTCGCAGAGCGCGGGCAGGTCGCCGAGCAGGTTGTAGATGCGCGCCGACTGGGTCTGCACGCCGTTCAGGGTGAGGAAGGGTTCGCCTTCGCGGGTGCGCAGCACGATGCCTTCGTTCATCCCCAGGCAGCGGAACTCGCAGGTGTCCTTCTGCAGGTTGAAGTGGCGCGCGGTGAAGCAGCGTGCGGAGTGCGCCAGCGGCAGGCGCCCCCAGGCGAAGACCTCGGTCTGCGGCGCCGGGTCCATGCCCGCGAGCAGTTCGGCGAGCGCCTTGCCGGACATCTCCGGTGCCATCACCCAGCGCCGGGCACCGGACTGCTGCAGCAGGGCCAGAGTGGCCGGGTTGAAGATGTTCAGCGTCGGGCCGGCCACCCAGTCGCTGCGTCCGGCCTCGGCCAGCAGGCGCACCGCGCCCATGTCGTTGGCCTCCACGCCGAACTCGGCCTGCGCAACGATGCGGCGCAGGGTCTTCAGGTCCGATTCGGATTCGATCAGCGACTGCGTGGACAGCAGTACTTCCTTGCCGGCGGCGGCCAGCACGCCGGCCACCTCCAGCCAGTC
>JAUVWV010000009.1 GCA_030603925.1 Thauera sp.
AGCACGCGCAAGATCACCTTCTGGTACGGTGCGCGCTCGATGCGCGAGGCCTTCTACGTCGAAGAGTTCAACAAGCTGCAGGAAGAGAATCCCAACTTCACGTGGCACCTGGCGCTCTCCGATCCGCTGCCGGAAGACAACTGGACCGGCTACACCGGCTTCATCCACAACGTGCTGTACGAGAACTACCTCAAGGACCATCCGGCCCCCGAGGACTGCGAGTTCTACATGTGCGGCCCCCCGATGATGAACGCCGCGGTGATCAAGATGCTGCTGGACCTCGGCGTCGAGCGCGAGAACATCATGCTCGACGACTTCGGCGGCTGATCCGCAGCGCATCGCGCACCGCCCGCTTGCGCGGGCGGCACGCCCCCGGTTCTGGAACGCGCCTTGCGCGTCGCCCGGCCGGGGGTTATTTTTTGCTCTTGCGCAACGGCACCGCCGCGGCGCAGCCAGCGACAACGATAACGCCGCCCTGATGCGGCGCAAGGAGACCTGCATGGCCAATACCGTCCTGCTCGCGATTGACCAGGGCGTCGCAACGCTGACGCTGAACCGGCCCGACGCGCTCAACGCGCTGTCGGTGGAGATGATGCAGGACCTTTCCGCCGCGGTACGCGAACTGTCCACCGCGCGCGGCGTGGAGGTGGTGGTGCTGTGCGGCGCCGGCGAGCACTTCATGGCCGGCGGCGACCTGAAGGACTTCGCCGGCAACCTGCACCTGAGCCGCGAGGCGCGCCTCAGCACCTTCCGCGCGATGATCGAGCAGTACATCAATCCCACTGTGGTCATGCTGCAGGCCCTGCCACAGCCGGTGGTGGCGAAGGTGCGCGGCGCCTGCGCGGGCTTCGGCCTGTCGCTGATGCTGGGCTGCGACCTGGCGGTGAGCGCGGACAACGCGGTGTTCACCACCGCCTACTCGGCGATCGCGCTCTCGGGCGACGGCGGCGCGTCCTACTTCCTGCCGCGCCAGGTCGGGCGGCGCAAGGCCGCCGAGATGCTGTTGCTGGCCGAGCGCTTTGACGCGCAGGAGGCGCTGCGCCTCGGTCTGCTGAGCAAGGTGGTGGCGGCCGAGGCGCTGGATGCCGAGACCGGGCGCCTGGTCGCCCGCTTGCGTGCCGGGCCCCGCCATGCCTACGGCGAGATCAAGCGCCTGCTTGCCGCTTCGCATGACGCGCCGCTCGAAACCCAGTTGCAGAGCGAGGCCGAGGCCTTCGCGCGCTGCGCGGCCACCGCCGACTTCGCCGAAGGGGTGACGGCCTTTCTGGAGAAGCGCAAACCCGGATTCAGCGGCCAGTAGGGCCGGCCGGGTGGCTCAGCGCGACAGCCGGTAGGCCAGGCGGCCCAGCCATTCGTGCGCCGCGAACCAGCCGGCATAGGCCGCGCTGGCGCCGGGCAGGAAGTCCAGGACCCGGACCTGCCCGGCGGGTCCGCTGAGCCAGGCGGTCGGTGCGGCGATCACCTCGAACCCAGCCGTTTCGAATTCCGCCACGCTGCGCGGCATGTGTGCGGCGTGGGTCACCAGGGCGATGCGCCGGATGCCCTCGGCCTGCAGCAGCACCGCCGAGTAGCGTGCGTTCTCGCGGGTGTCGCGCGAGGCGCGCTCCGCCCAGCGCACCGGCACGCCGAACTCCTGCTCCAGTACCTCCTGCATCAGCGTGGCTTCGGGGATGTCGCCCTGCGGCGCCCCCCCGCTCACCAGTACCGGCAGCCCGCTGCGGCGTGCCAGGGTGGCGGCATAGCGCACCCGCTCCAGGCTCAGGCGGTTGAGTGTCTCGTGGCCGAATTCCGGTGCGTGGTGCCGCTTGCCGCCGCCCAGCACGACCAGCGCATCGGCGCCGGCGAGCGCCTCCAGGGTGACCGGCGGGGCGGTCTCCAGTCCGCGCAGCATGAGCTTCACGCTGGCCGGGGTGGCGAACGCCAGGCTGAGTGCGACGCCCGACCAGGCCAGCGCGCGCCCGGTGCGCGGGCGCCGCGCGATCAGCCACAGTCCCGCGCAGATCAGCAGCAGGGGTCCGAGCGGCGGCA
Organism: Thauera sp.; assembly: GCA_030603925.1. Taxonomy (GTDB): domain Bacteria; phylum Pseudomonadota; class Gammaproteobacteria; order Burkholderiales; family Rhodocyclaceae; genus Pseudothauera. Next base: position 2,029 of record JAUVWV010000009.1, read on the forward strand.
GCACCAGTGCCGCGGCGATCTTCTTGCTCCAGAACAGCGTGAGTGCCAGGTCGAAGCTCATCTGCATTGTGGTCGGGGGAGGGCGCCAGTATTATCCCTGCAATTCATTTGCCCCGTGCGCTTTCAGATGCGCACGGCCCGACGAGCGCCATGCCAGACCATCGCTACGGAATCGAATCCCTCTGCCTGCACGCCGGCCAGCAACCCGACCCGGTGACCGGCGCACGTGCGGTGCCGATCCACCAGACCACCTCCTTCGTCTTCGATTCGCCGGAGCATGCGGCCGCGCTGTTCAACCTGCAGACCTTCGGCAACGTCTATTCGCGCATCTCCAACCCCACCGTGGCGGTGTTCGAGGAGCGCATGGCGGCGCTGGAAGGTGGGCGCGCGGCGCTTGCCACCTCGTCCGGGCTGGCCGCGCAGATGACCTGCTTCCTCACCCTGTGCCAGGCCGGCGACGAGATCGTCGCGGCGCGCACCCTGTATGGCGGCAGCTATTCCCAGCTCGACGTCAGCCTGCGCCGGCTGGGCATCACGACCCGCTTCGTCGACCCCGCCGACCCGGCCAATTTCCGCGCCGCGATCACCGCGCGCACCAAGGCGGTGTACGGCGAAACCATCGGCAACCCCAGCCTGAACGTGTTCGACATCGCCGGCGTGGCCGAGGTGTGCCGTGAGGCCGGCGTGCCGCTGGTGATCGACAGCACTCTGGCCTCGCCCTACCTGTGCCGGCCCATCGAGCACGGTGCGGACATCGTGGTGCATTCGGCGACCAAGTTCATCGGCGGGCATGGCACGACGATGGGCGGGGTGATGATCGAATCCGGCCGTTTCCCGTGGGACAACGGGCGCTTCCCGCAGATGACCGAGCCCTCCGAGGGCTATCACGGGGTGCGTTTCTTCGAAACCTTCGGCAACTTCGGCTTCAGCATGAAGGCGCGCATGGAGACCCTGCGTACCTTCGGTCAGGCGCTCTCGCCGTTCAACGCCTTCATGTTGCTGCAGGGCCTGGAGACCCTGCATGTGCGCATGGAGCGCCATGTCGCCAATGCCCAGGCGGTGGCCGAGTTTCTCGCCGAGCACCCCGGCGTGGCCTGGGTGAACTACCCCGGTCTGGCGGCCAGTGCGGATCATGCGCTGAGTCGGCGCTACCTGCCGAAAGGCGCGGGGGCGGTGCTGTCCTTCGGCATCCGGGGCGGACAGCCGGCCGGCGAGCGCTTCATCGGCGCGCTGCAGATGTTCAGCCATCTGGCCAACATCGGCGATGCGCGCAGCCTGGTGATCCATCCGGCGTCCACCACCCACCGCCAGCTCTCCGAGGACGAACAGCGTGCCGCCGGCGTACCGCCGGACATGGTGCGCCTGTCCATCGGCATCGAGAGTCTGGAAGACATCTTCTGGGATCTGGACCAGGCCCTGGCGAAGGCAAGCTGCTGAGGAGACGACCCTGCGAGCGCTGATCTACCTGCTGATTGTCACCCTCGCGCTGTACGCCGTGTGGCAGCTCTTCCGTGCCGTTGGGGCCGCGCGCCGCACGCGCAAGAAGGCGCCGGCGGTGGCCGAAGTGGTCGATGATGCGGCCGACGAAGAGGACGCGCCGGACGACGATGCCGGCTTCAATTACGCACCAATGCCGCGCAGTGCGGCACCGACCCCCGCGGCCGAACCGGCGGCGGAGCGCCCCGAGGCGGCGGCCGAACGTTTCCAGCAGACGCTGGAACTGCAGCAGCTGCGCCGCGACATTGCGCGCCTGCAGGCGCAGGATGCGGTGCAGCAGCGCGAGATCGCCGATCTGAATGACGCCCTGCAGGCGCTGCGCGAGCAGTTCGAGGCCAACCTGGCCGGTCAGGGCGTTTCCCCCGAGTACAACGAGGCCCTGGTGTTCGCCCGCCGCGGTCTGGAGGCGGATGCGATCGCCGAGCGCTGCGGCATTTCGGTGTCGGAGGCCGAGCTGGTGCGGTCGATGACGCGGCGCACCGGCAAGGAGGAGGACCCCGCATGAAACGCAGCAGCAAGGCGCGCGCCGCGCGCCCGGACGAGGCCGGGGACGGCGCGCGCATCCCGCTGCGCCGCGCGCTGATCGCTGCGGCCCTGGCCGTCGTGCTGGGGGGCGTGCTGTGGCTGTCCGGCGCCGCGGAGTCGCCGCCGGCGCCTTCTCCGGCCGTGCAGCAGCCCGCGCCGGTGCCGGCCTTGCCGGCAATCGCGGTACACGATCTGCCGCCGACCGAGGTGGTTACGCTCCAGCCGGATGCGCCCGCGTCGGGCGAACCCACGGCGCAGTCGGCGGTGCTCCCCGCCTTGCCGCAGGTCATCGTCGAGGCGCCGTCCGGACACGTGCTCCAGCTCGGCGTGTTCGGCGCGCAGGCCAACGCCGAGCGCCTGCGCGATGAACTGGCGCGCGGCGGTTTTCCGGCGCGCATCGAAAGCCGTGTGGTGCTCGGCCCCTACCCGGACCGTGCGGCGGCGGAAGCCGCGCAGGCCGCGCTGAAGCGCGCCGGGCAGGGCGGCGGCATCGTGGTGCCGCCGCGCACGCCCTGAGGGGTGGAAGAATGATGTACGGGACGCTGCTATAGTGCAGCGTCGATGCAAAACAGATCAGATCACATGAGAGGTGAGGGGATGAAGATCGAAAGCGCGCTGTTCGGCTCCTTCGAGGTCAACGAAGACAAGATGATCGAGTTTCCGGCCGGCCTGCCGGGCTTCGAGGCCTGCAAGCGGTTCGCCCTGGTGCACGAGGACGGCACCGACGCCTCCGTAGTCCTGCTGCAGAGCGCCGAGGACCCCGAGGTGGCCTTCACGCTCGCCGATCCGGCCAGCTTCGGCATCCACTACGAGTTCATCCTGAGCGACGAGGAACAGGCCCTGCTCGGACTGAGCGCGGCGGAACAGGCCCTGGTTGCGGTGATCGTGCGCAAGGACGAGGGTGGCGAGGGCGGTTCGCCAGCGAGCGCCGGGCTGCGTGCCAACTTCATGGCGCCCGTGGTGATCAACGTGCAGGCGCGACTCGGCCTGCAGAAGGTGATCAGCAAGATGGAATGCGACGTGACCATGCGCGCCAAGGACTGAACGGCTGCGCACCGGCAAGGCCGCGCCCGCTCCGAGCGGGCGCTTTTGCTTGCGGCTGCCGTAGAATCGGGCCTTCAGTGTCCCCAGCAAGAGAGCCGTCATGACCCGTACCATCATCTCCACGCCCAACGCTCCCGCCGCCATCGGCACCTACTCGCAGGCCGTGCGTGCCGGCGACACCGTCTATGTATCGGGCCAGATCGGCCTCGACCCGGCCAGCATGCAGATGGTCGACGGTTTCGAGGCGCAGACCGTGCGCGTGTTCGACAACCTCAAGGCGGTGGCCGAGGCCGCCGGCGCTTCGCTGGCCGATGCGGTCAAGCTGAACATCTATCTCACCGATCTGGGCAACTTCGCCAAGGTCAATGAGATCATGGCGCGCTACTTTGCCGAACCCTATCCGGCGCGCGCCGCGGTCGGCGTCAAGGAGCTGCCGCGCGGCGCGTTGGTCGAGGCCGACGCGGTGCTGGTGCTCGGCTGAGCGTTCCCGGCTGAATCCCCATGGCGCGTGACCATGCCGCGTCGCGCGCTGCGGCGCAGGGCTGGCCCGGGGTCGGCGCGCAGCTCGCCGGCCGGCTGGCCAGGCTGGAGATCCGCGCGCCGCGCGATCTGCTGCTGCATCTGCCGCTGCGCTACGAGGACGAGACCCGCCTGACTGCGATCGCCGCAGCGCGTCCGGGCTTCGCTGCGCAGGTCGAGGGCGAGGTCGAGCGCTGTGAGGTCAGCCTGCGCCCGCGCCGCCAGCTGGTGGCGCACATCCGCGACGCCTCCGGCACGCTGGTCGCGCGCTGGCTCAATTTCTACCCCTCGCAGCAGAAGATGCTCGCCCCCGGGCGTCGGGTGCGCCTGTTCGGCGAGGTGCGCGGCGGCTTTTTCGGCAGTGAGATGGTGCACCCCCGCCTGCATGCGGTGGAGCCGGGTGAGGGCCTGCCGGAGGCGCTCACCCCGGTCTATCCGACCACCGCCGGGCTGGGCCAGGCCACCTTGCGCAAGCTGATCGACCGCGCGTTGGCGAGCGAAGCGCTCGACGACTGGCTGCCCGCAGCGCTGCGCCGCCGTCTCGACCTGCCGGATTTCGCCGACGCGCTGCGCCTGCTGCACCACCCGCCTCCCGAGGTGCCGGCGAGCGTGCTGGAGGATCGTCAGCACCCGGCCTGGCGGCGGATCAAGTTCGAGGAACTGCTCGCCCAGCAGATTTCCCTGCGTCGCGCCTACCTGGCACGGCGCACGCGAAACGCGCCGGCGCTGCACAGCGGCGGCCGGCTGGAGCGCGCCCTGCTCGACGGCTTGCCCTTCGCGCTGACCGGCGCGCAGCGCCGCGCGGTCGATGAGATCTGCACCGATCTGGCCGTGCCGCATCCGATGCAGCGCCTGCTGATGGGCGACGTGGGCAGCGGCAAGACCATCGTCGCCGCGCTGGCCATGCTGCGGGCGGTAGACGCCGGCTGGCAGGCCGCACTGATGGCGCCCACCGAGCTCCTCGCCGAACAGCACTGGCAGAAACTTTCCGCCTGGCTGGCGCCGCTGGGCCTGGAGGTCGCCTGGCTGTCCGGCAGCCGCGGAAAGCGTGCGCGCGCCGCCGAGCTGGCGCGCCTGGCGAGCGGCGAGATTCCGCTTGCGGTCGGCACCCATGCGCTGATCGAGGATCCGGTCGCCCTGCCGCGCCTCGCCCTCGCGGTGGTGGACGAGCAGCACCGCTTCGGCGTGCGCCAGCGCCTGGCGCTGCGCGAGAAGGGCAACGGCGCGCTCAGCCCGCACCTGCTGATGATGTCCGCCACGCCGATCCCGCGCACCCTGGCGATGAGCCACTACGCTGACCTCGACGTCTCGGTGCTCGACGAACGGCCGCCCGGGCGCACCCCGGTGCTCACCGAGCTGGTCTCCGCTGCGCGCCGCGAGGTCGTCGTCGCCCGCGTGCGCGACGGCTGCCTGGCGGGCCGCCAGGCCTACTGGGTGTGCCCGCTGATCGAGGAGTCCGAGGCGCTGCAGCTGCAGACCGCGCAGGACACCTACGCCACCTTGTGCGAGGCCCTGCCGGAACTGCGCATCGGACTGGTGCACGGGCGCCTCAAGCCGGCGGAGAAATCCGCCACCATGGCGGCCTTCGCCGCCGGCGAGCTGGACCTGCTGGTTGCCACCACGGTGATCGAGGTCGGCGTGGACGTGCCCAACGCCAGCCTGATGGTGATCGAGCACGCCGAACGCTTCGGCCTCGCCCAGCTGCACCAGTTGCGCGGCCGGGTGGGGCGCGGCACGGCCGAGTCGGTGTGCATCCTGCTCTATGCCCAGCCCCTGTCGCAGACCGGGCGTGCCCGCCTGAAGGTGATCTTCGAAAACAGCGACGGCTTTGCCATCGCGCGCGAGGACCTGCGCATCCGCGGTCCCGGCGAGTTCATCGGTGCGCGCCAGAGCGGCCTGCCGCTGCTGCGCTATGCCGACCTGGAAGCGGACGTCGACCTGCTGGAGGCCGCCCGTGCAGTGGCCGAACAGTTGCTGCGCGAGGACACGCAGGCTGCGGACGCACTGCTGGCGCGCTGGCTCGGTGGGCGCGAGGGTCTGCTGCGCGCCTGAAGGATGCCGGGCGGCGCTGGTATCATGCGCCCGGCCCCCGAGTTGATCCTTCATGTACACCCGACTGCATCGCGAAACCTGGCTTCCCCGTCCGCCGCGCACCACCGTGCCGCTCGCGCTGCGTCCGTGGCTCACCGATCCGGGTTCGCTCACCGCGCGCATCCGCGCGCGCTGCGGGGCGTTCCGCGTCCAGGTGCTGGCCCAGCGGCTGGCAGCGCCGCAGCGCGACGAGGCGCAGCTGCTCGGCCTGCCGGCGGGCGAACTGGCCTGGGTACGCGAAGTGCTGCTGCGCGCCGACGGTCGCCCGGTGGTGTATGCGCGCTCGGTCCTGCCGCGCCACAATCTGCGCGGCGCCTGGAATCTGTTCCATGGCATCGGCGCTCGCCCGCTCGGCGCGGCGCTCTTCGCCGATCCGCGCATCGTGCGCCAGCCGCTGGCCTGCGCCTGTCTCGATGCGCGCGATGCGCGCTATCATCACGCCGCCGCTGCGCTGCCCGGCGAAGCGCTGCCTGCGCGGCTGTGGGCCCGCCGTTCGGTGTTCCTGCTGCGCGGGCGCGCCCTGCTGGTGAGCGAGGCCTTCCTGCCGGCCATTCTCGACCTGTCCCGCTGACCTGATGACCCTCGCCCACCGTTTCCCCCTCTACCTGCGCCTGATGCGCCTGGACAAGCCGATCGGCATCCTGCTGCTGCTGTGGCCCACGCTGTGGGGCCTGTGGGTGGCCGCCGAGGGCTTCCCGCCGCTGCATGTGCTGCTGATCTTCGTGCTCGGCACGGTGCTGATGCGCTCGGCCGGCTGCGTGATCAACGACTATGCCGACCGCGACTTCGACGGCCACGTCGAGCGCACCCGCAACCGTCCGCTGGCCACCGGGGCAGTCAGTACGCGCGAGGCCCTGCTGCTAGCCGCGGCGCTGGCGCTCGCCGCCTTCGTGCTGATCCTGCCGCTGCCGGCGCTGGTGCTGTGGCTCTCCATCCCGGCGCTCTTCCTCGCCGCCAGCTACCCCTTCACAAAGCGCTTCTTCGCCATTCCGCAGGCCTATCTGGGCATCGCCTTCGGCTTCGGCATCCCGATGGCCTTTGCCGCGCTGCGCGGCGAGGTGCCGGCCATCGCCTGGCTGATGCTCGCCGCCAACGTGTTCTGGGCGGTAGCCTACGACACCGAGTACGCCATGGTGGATCGCCCGGACGACCTGAAGATCGGCATCCGCACCTCGGCAATCACCTTCGGGCGCTTCGATGTTGCCGCGGTGATGGCGTGCTATGCCGTGGCCTTCGTGCTGCTCGCCGTGGTCGGGCTGGCCGCCGGGCGCGGGCTGCCGTTCCTCGGCAGCCTGGGGCTGGCCGCGGGCATCGCCGTCTACCACTACACCCTCATCCGTGGGCGCGAACGCGCCGCCTGCTTCAAGGCCTTCCTGCACAACAACTGGGTCGGTGCGGTGATCTTCGCCGGTCTGGTGGCGGACTATCTGTTCTCCGCCTGAGCGGCGAAACCCCACGCGGCGCTACCGGTCAAAGGGACGCGGGCACTACCCGCTCCCCGAGGAGAGAACAAGATGAGAATCCGTGCACTGATCGGCGCCTGCGCGTTGGCGCTGGCCTTTCCCGCGCTGGCCTTCCATTGCCCGGCGGACATGAAGAAGATCGACGGGGCGCTGTCGAAGAATCCGCAGATCACCAGCGAGCAGATGGCGGAAGTGCAGAAGCTGCGCGCCGATGGCGAGGAGCTGCACAAGGCCGGCAAGCACCAGGAATCGATCGATACGCTGGCCAAGGCGATGCAGATCCTGGGCATCTGAGCACCGTCCGATGTCCGCAGAACGGGGCCGCAACTGCGGCCCCGCTGCGTTGACTGGGTGTGCGCCGGCCGCGCGGGCTATCATTCGCCCCGGACCAATACGGATTATCCCCGCATGCATTTCATGACTGCCCTGAAGGCCGCCTGGCAGCAGCGCAACAGCCTGCTGTGCGTGGGCCTCGACCCCGACCCGGCGAAGTTCCCTGCGCATCTTGCCGCCCGCCCGCAAGCCATCTTCGAGTTCTGCCGCGACATCGTGGACGCCACCGCGGATCTGGCCTGCGCCTTCAAGCCGCAGATCGCCTACTTTGCCGCGCGCCGCGCCGAAGACCAGCTCGAGGCGCTGATCGAGCACATCCACACGCATCACCCGGCGGTGCCGGTGATCCTCGACGCCAAGCGCGGCGACATCGGCAGCACCGCCGAGCAGTACGCGGTGGAGGCCTTCGAGCGCTTCAAGGCGGATGCGATCACGGTCAATCCCTACATGGGGCGCGACTCGGTGGAGCCCTACCTGGCCTATCCCGACAAGGGCGTGATCCTGCTGTGCCGCACTTCCAACCCGGGCGGCTCCGACCTGCAGTTCCTCGACGTCGGTGGCGAGAAACTCTATGAACGCGTCGCCCGCCTGGTGGCCGAAGAGTGGAACGCCAGCGGCAACTGCGGCCTGGTGGTGGGCGCCACCTTCCCGGCGGAGATCGCGCGGGTGCGCGAACTGACCGGCGAGCTGCCGCTGCTGGTGCCGGGCATCGGCGCGCAGGGCGGCGACATCGCCGCCACCGTGCAGGCCGGACGCACCGCCGACGGCTGCGGGTTGATGATCAACTCCTCGCGCGCCATCCTCTACGCCGGCCAGGGCGAGGACTTCGCCGCCGCGGCGCGCCGCGTGGCGCGGGACACGCGCGACGCGATCAACGCCCACCGCTGAGCGCCGCCCGGATGAAATACCACGACCTCCGCGACTTCATCGCCCAACTGGAAGCGCGCGGCGAGCTGAAACGCATCAAGGTGCCGGTGGACACCCACCTGGAGATGACCGAGATCGCCGACCGCGTGCTGCGCGCCGGCGGCCCGGCGCTGCTCTTCGAGCAGCCGGTGACCCGCGGTGTACCGCAGGCCATGCCGGTGCTGGCCAACCTGTTCGGTACCCCCGAGCGCGTGGCGATGGGCATGGGCGAGGACGTTTCCGATGGCGAGGGGGGTAAGGGCGATTGGCGCACCCCGCTGCGCGAGGTCGGCAAGCTGCTCTCCTTCCTCAAGGAGCCGGAGCCGCCCAAGGGCCTGAAGGATGCCTGGGAGAAGTGGCCGGTGTTGAAGCAGGTGCTCAACATGGCGCCCAGGGAGGTGCGTTCGGCGCCCTGCCAGGAAGTGGTGTGGGAGGGTGAGGCGGTCGATCTCGCCAAGCTGCCCATCCAGCACTGCTGGCCGGGCGACGCCGCGCCGCTGATCACCTGGGGCCTGGTGGTGACCCGCGGGCCGCACAAGAAGCGCCAGAACCTGGGCATCTACCGCCAGCAGGTGCTGGGGCCGAACCGGGTGATCATGCGTTGGCTGGCGCACCGCGGCGGGGCGCTGGATTTCCGCGAGCACAGCCTCGCCCATCCCGGAGAACCCTTCCCGGTGGCGGTGGTGCTGGGCTGCGACCCGGCCACCATCCTCGGCGCGGTCACCCCGGTGCCGGACACCATTTCCGAATACCAGTTCGCCGGCCTACTGCGTGGTGCCAAGACCGAACTGGTCAAATGCGTCGGCTCCGACCTGCAGGTGCCGGCCTCCGCCGAGATCGTCCTGGAAGGCGTCATCCACCCCGACGACCTGGCGCCGGAAGGCCCTTACGGCGACCACACCGGCTACTACAACGAGGTTTCCGACTTCCCGGTGTTCACCGTCGAGCGCATCACCATGCGCCGCAACCCGATCTACCACTCCACCTACACCGGCAAGCCGCCCGACGAGCCGGCGATGCTGGGCCTGGCGCTCAACGAGGTCTTCGTGCCGCTGCTGCAGAAGCAGTTCCCGGAGATCGTGGATTTCTACCTGCCGCCGGAAGGCTGCTCCTACCGCCTGGCGGTGGTCAGCATCAAGAAACAGTATCCCGGGCACGCCAAGCGGGTGATGTTCGGCATCTGGAGCTTCCTGCGCCAGTTCATGTACACCAAGTTCATCATCGTCGTCGATGAGGACGTGGACATCCGCGACTGGAAGGAAGTGATCTGGGCGCTGACCACCCGCATGGACGCCACCCGCGACACCACGCTGGTAGACAACACGCCGATCGACTACCTCGACTTCGCCAGCCCGGTGGCCGGCCTGGGCTCCAAGATGGGCCTGGACGCCACCAACAAGTGGCCGGGCGAGACCAGCCGCGAGTGGGGCACGCCCATCGTCATGGATGCGGCGGTGAAGGCGAAGGTCGACGCGATGTGGGGCGAACTCGGCCTGTAGGAGCGGCCTTGGCCGCGATCGACCCGGGGCCCGTTACCGGGCCCTGGCTCAATGCCCCTCCCACACCCATTCGAGCAGCGCGTCCTGCGCCGCCTGGCTGGCTGGCGCCTGCGGGTGGTTGACCATCATCACCACGGCGTGGCGGCGGCCGTGGCGATCGAGCACGTAGCCGCCCATCGCGCGCACGCCGTTGAGCGTGCCGGTCTTGATGTGGGCGTGGCCGCTCGCCGGGCTGCCGTCCAGGCGCCGGCGCGCGGTGCCATCCACCCCGGCCATCGGTAGTGCAGCGACGAATTCCGGCATCCACGGGCGCCGCCAGGCCGCCAGCAGCAGCTGACCGAGTGCGTCCGCGCGGATGCGCTCGATGCGCGACAGGCCGGCGCCGTTCTCGATCACCAGGCCGTCGGTAGCGATCCCCGCGGCCTGCAACTGGGCGTGAACGACGACCGCTCCGCCGCTCACCATGTCCGGCGCATCGATCGCCGAGGCGCCCAAGGTGGCGAGCAGCTGGCGCGCAATGACGTTGCTCGACCACTTGTTCATGTTGCGCACGACGTCGCCCAGCGGCTCGGAGTTGTCGGTCAGCAGGGTCGGCGTGCCGGCGGGGGCCTGCCCGGGGCGCACCCGCCCGTCCAGCTGGCCGCCCACCTCGCGCCACAGACCGGCGACCAGCGCCACGCCGTAGGCTTCCGCGCTCAGCGGCGCGGCGCTCCAGTCGCGCCGTCCGCAGCTGGCAGGCAAGCGGCCGCCGAGTTCCAGCCGCGGACCCTGCGGCGTGTCGGCCAGACGCGCCTCCAGCGCGTGGTACCAGACCCCGCAGCCGCCCGCCGCGGTGACGATACGGTTGTCGATCGACAGTCCGGCCAGCGGCGGATCGGCCGCCAGTTGCACCGGCTCGCCGGCGCGCGTCCCGGGCAGCAGGGTCAGGCGCAGGGTGTTGTAGTGCAGCAGCAGGCCATGCGGGCCGGCGTTGTAGGGGCGCAGGCCGCGACCGTCGAAAGCGTCCGGGTCGTACGGCGGCAAGCTGAGTGCCGAGCCATCCAGCACGATGTCGCCGGTGATGCGCTCCACGCCCAGGGCGCGCAACTGGCGCAGCAGCTTCCACAGGCGCTCGTAATTGAGCATCGGGTCGGCGCCGCCGATCAGGTAGAGATCGCCGGTGAGCACCCCGTTGCGCGGGGCTGCTGCACTTGCTACACGCGTGGTCCAGGTATAGGCCGGACCGAGGCGCTCCAGCGCGGCGAAGGCGGTGACCAGCTTCATCACCGAGGCCGGGTTCATCGCCTGCTCCGCGTTCAGGCTCAGGCTGGGGCCACGCGCGTCCACCGGCTGCACCCAGATTGCCACATCGGCGAGGGGAATCCTGGCGTTGTCCAGCGCGCCATGCACGCTGCGCGGCAGGCCGGCTGCCTGCGCTGCGGCGGCGCCGAGAAGCAGGGTGGCACAGGCGATCAGGACGGCTAGGCGGTGGTGGAAGGCGGGCATGGCGGGGCGTATCGTTGGCTGGCGGGGTAGAATTCCGGCATGCAGCGCCGGGCCAGTGCGAATTCTACGCGTTCGGCCGCGGACCATCTTCCTATGGAACCCGACATGATCCTAGTGACTGGCGGCGCCGGTTTCATCGGTGCCAATTTCGTGCTCGACTGGCTGGCCGCCGCCGACGAAGCGGTGGTGAATCTCGATGCCCTGACCTACGCCGGCAACATGGAGAACCTGGCCCGTCTGCAGGGCGACGCACGCCATGTCTTCGTGCACGGCGACATCTGCGACCGCGCCCTGGTCGACCGTCTGCTGGCCGAACACCGGCCGCGCGCGATCCTGCACTTTGCCGCGGAGAGCCACGTCGATCGCTCCATCCACGGCCCGGCGGCCTTCGTGCGCACCAACGTGGAAGGCACCTTCACCCTGCTGGAAGCGGCGCGCGCCTACTGGAACACGCTGGATGCCGCCGGCCAGGCGGCGTTCCGCTTCCTGCACGTGTCCACCGACGAGGTCTATGGCTCACTGGGGCCCGAGGATCCGCCGTTTGCGGAGACCAAGGCCTACGAGCCGAACAGCCCGTATTCGGCCAGCAAGGCCGCGTCCGACCACCTGGTGCGCGCCTGGCATCACACCTACGGCCTGCCGGTGCTGACCACCAACTGCTCGAACAACTACGGCCCCTACCAGTTCCCCGAGAAGCTCATCCCGCTGGTAATCGCCAATGCGCTGGCCGGCAAGCCGCTGCCGATCTATGGCGATGGCATGAACGTGCGCGACTGGTTGTACGTGGGCGACCACTGTGCGGCGATCCGCGAGGTGCTGGCGCGTGGCCGGCTGGGCGAAACCTATAACGTCGGCGGCTGGAACGAGATGCCCAATATCGACATCGTGCGCACCATCTGCGCACTGCTCGACGAACTGCGCCCGGACCCCGCCGGACCGCACGCGCGCCTGATCAGCTATGTGCAGGACCGCCCCGGCCACGACCGCCGCTACGCCATCGACGCGCGCAAGATCGAGCGCGAACTGGGCTGGCGGCCGGCAGAGACCTTTGCCAGCGGCATCCGCAAGACGGTCGCGTGGTACCTCACCAACCAGGACTGGGTGGCACACGTGCAGAGCGGTGCCTACCGCGACTGGATTGCTGCCAACTACGCCGGCCGCGAGGTGGGCGCATGAGGATCCTGCTCACCGGCGCCAGTGGACAGGTCGGCTGGGAGCTGGCGCGCAGCCTGATGCCGCTGGGCGAGGTGCTCGTGCCTGAGCGTACGCGCTGCGACCTGGCCCGCCCGGAGACGCTGGCGGCGCTGGTGGCCGAGCTGGCTCCACAGGTGATCGTCAACGCCGCCGCCTATACCGCGGTGGACCGCGCAGAGACGGACGAGGCGCTGGCAATGCGGGTCAATGCCGAAGCGGTGGGCGAACTGGCCGTGGCGGCGCGGCGGGCCGGTGCGCTGCTGTTGCACTACTCCACCGATTACGTGTTCGACGGCAGCAAGGCCGGCGCCTATCTCGAGCGCGACCCGGTCGCGCCGCTCAATGCCTACGGGCGCAGCAAGCTCGCCGGCGAACAGGCCATTGCGGCGGCCGGCTGCGAGCATCTGATCTTCCGCACCACCTGGGTGTATGCCGCGCGCGGGGCGAACTTCCTGCTCACCATGCTGCGCCTGGGGGCCGAGCGTGAGAGTCTGCGCATCGTCGCCGACCAGTTCGGCGCCCCCACCTGGGCGCGCAACATCGCCGATGCCAGCGCGCTGGCGCTGGTCCAGGCGCAGCGCGAGCGCGCCGCGGGGCGTTTCACGTCCGGGGTGTTCCACCTCGCCGGCGGCGGGGAAACCACCTGGCACGGCTTTGCCGAGGCGATCTTCGCGCAGGCGCGCACCCACCTGCCGGGCTGCCGCCTGCGGGTGACCGAGGTGTTGCCGATCGCCACTGCGGACTACCCCACGCCGGCCGCCCGGCCGCACAATTCGCGGCTGGACCAGCAGGCGCTGGCGAAGCGTTTCGGGCTGCGTCTGCCACACTGGGAAGTGGCACTGGCGCGCTGCATCGAGGAACTCGGTGGGCGTTGAGCCGGCGGGCCTGACGGAGGCCTTGCGATGAGTGGATTCGGGCATTTTGCCCGCGACGCGGAAGAGCTGGAGCGCGAGATCGTCAAGCGCGGCATCCTGCTCGGCATCGACTGGAACGACCATGCGGCGCTGCGCGCACTGGCGCGCGAGGCGCTGGAATGCGACCCGGCGTGCAGCCTGGCGGCGCTGCGCGATCCGGATCGCCAGCGGCGCGCCCGCGCCGAACTGTTCGCCCTCGCCGAGCTGATGCTGCGCACCATGCAGCAAAGCGCCGAGATCGGCGTGCATACGCACGGCGGACCGGCCTGGAAGGCCTTCGGCCGCGCCCTGATCGAGGAGGCGGAGGTGCTCCGGCGGCGCGGCGGGTAGTGTTGTGCGCGGCCGCCTCGCGGCGGCAGCGCACGCAGCGCGCTCAGCCGAGCGGCCGCTCCGCGGCGAACAGCTGTTCGACGTTCTCGCGTGCCCGTACCAGATGGCTGCGGGCGCCATCCACGATGACCTCGGCGGCGCGTGTACGGGTGTTGTAGTTGGAGCTCATCGCCATGCCGTAGGCGCCGGCCGACAGCAGCGCCAGCAGGTCGCCGGGCTCGACGGCCAGTTCGCGGTCGTGGGCGAGGAAGTCGCCGCTCTCGCAGATCGGCCCGACGATCTCGTAGCGCCGGGCGGGGGCCGGGCGCTGCGCGACCGCCACCACCTCGTGCCAGGCGTCGTACAGCGCGGGGCGGGCGAGGTCGTTCATCGCCGCGTCGACCACGGCGAAGTTCTTCTCCACCCCGGGCTTGAGGTACTCGATACGGGTGAGCAGCACGCCCGCATTGCCGACCAGCGAGCGGCCCGGTTCGAGCAGCAGTTCTTCGCGCCGCCCGGCCAGCAGGGCGAGCAGCGGCGCCAGATAGTCGGCCACCGCCGGCGGGGTTTCGTCGCGGTAACGGATGCCCAGGCCGCCACCCAGGTCGATGTGATCGAGCACGATGCCTTCGGCGGCCAGCCGGTCGACCAGGTCGAGCACCTTCTCGGCCGCCTCGACCACCGGTGCGCCGTCGAGCAGCTGCGAGCCGATGTGGCAGCCGATGCCGGCCACGCGCAGGCTGGGCAGGGCGGCCGCGCGGCGGTACAGCGCCAGGGCCTCGTCGAAGGCCACGCCGAACTTGTTGCTGCGCAGCCCGGTGGAGATGTAGGGATGGGTCTTCGGGTCGACGTCGGGATTGACGCGCAGGGCGATCGGCGCGATCTTGCCCATCGCCCCCGCCACCTCGGCCAGCCGTTCCAACTCAGCGGCGGATTCGACGTTGAAGCAGCGGATCCCGGCGTCGAGCGCCTGGCGCATTTCCGCGACGCTCTTGCCGACGCCGGAGAACACCACCTTGCCGGCATCGCCGCCGGCGGCCAGCACGCGCGCCAGTTCACCGCCGGAGACGATGTCGAAGCCGGCGCCGAGGCGGGCGAAGGCGGACAGCACGCCGAGGTTGGAGTTGGCCTTGACCGCGTAGCACACCAGCGCCGGGCGTCCGGCGAGGGCGTCGCGGTAGGCGTTGTAGGCGGCGCTCAGCGCCGCCAGCGAATAGACGTAGGTCGGTGTGCCGTGGGCCTGTGCGATGGCGGCCAGCGGGACGTCTTCGAGGCTCAGCCCGGCAGGGCCTTGCGACAGGGTCGGAACGGGAAACGGACTGTTCATTGCGATGGGTTCGGGGTGGAGTCGGCTTTGCTATGATCGGCGCCCGTGCCGGCTTGCGCGGCAGGAGCGGCCGGCGGCTCGGGCAGGTAGAGCGAACCCTTGATGCCGCAGGCGGAGAGGAACAATGCGCTGGCCAGCGCGGTGGCGGTAAGCGTGTGTCGCATGGCTTGCAGGGCCGTGGGGCGGATAAAGACGGGAATCGTAACAGAAGGAGGCGGCATGGAAGAGTCGGCATTCAACGCGCTGGCCGAGGCCGAGCTGGCGCATATCGAGGCGGCGCTGGAGTCGTGCGGGGTGGAACTCGACGTCGAGGCGAAACCGGGCGGCATCCTCGAGGTGGAGTTCGACGACGGCAGCAAGATCATCATCAACCGCCACAGCGCGGCGCGCGAGATCTGGGTGGCCGCCCGTTCGGGCGGTTTCCACTTCCGCCCGCAGGACGGGCGCTGGATCGCGGCGCGCGACGGTGCCGAGCTGTATGCGCTGCTCTCGCGCGTGGTCGGCGAACAGGGCGGCGGGGCCGCCGTGCTGCGTCCGCCGGCCGGCTGATCAGGGCGGCGGGCTGCCGAAGGAGCGTTCCACCACCGGCGCCGGCGCAACCGGCGCGGCGGGCGGCAGGGCCGGCGGCACCGGCGGAACGGCTTCTTCGGTGGATTCCACCGCGGGGGAGAAATCGAAGGGCAGCAGCGGGCGCTGCGGAGGCTCGGGCGGCATGTTCTCGCGGTAGATGAACTCTGCCTGGACACTGTCGGCGAGCTGGATCTCCAGCAGGCCGTCAGGGCGCGGCCAGGGGTTTTCCGGCATGTCCTTCAGCGCGCTGCGCAGGTAGTTGATCCAGATCGGCAGCGCCGCCGAACCGCCGGTCTCGCCGCGCCCGAGGTTGCGCGGCTGGCTGTGACCCAGCCAGGCGACCGCCACCAGGTCCGGGTTGTAGCCGCAGAACCACGCGTCCAGGTAGTCGTTGGTCGTGCCGGTCTTGCCCGCCAGGTCGCTGCGGTTCAGGCTGCGCGCGCGGGTCGCGGTGCCACGCCGCACTACGTCCTGCAGCATCGAGTTCATCAGCCAAGCGTTGCGCGGGTCGATCACCCGCGGCGCGCTCTGGCCGGCTACCGGCGGGTCGACGCGGGCCACCACGCGACCCTCGCCGTCGATGATCTGCGAGACCACATAGGGTTCGATGCGGAAGCCGCCGTTGGCGAACACGGCGTAGCCGGCGGCCATCTGCCAGGGCGTGGCGCTGCCCGCGCCGAGCGCCATGGTCAGGTAGGGCGGGGGGCGTTCGGCTTCGAAGCCGAAGCGGCCGACGTAATCCTGCGCATACTGCGGGGTGATCGACTGCAGCAGGCGGATCGAGACCATGTTCTTGGAACGCGCCATCGCGTCGCGCACCGTCATCAGGCCATCGAACTTGCCGTCGTAGTTCTTCGGGGTCCACTCCTGCGAGCCGGTGACGCCGGCCGGGAAGTGCAGCGGCTCGTCCTCCACCAGGCTGCTGGGGGCGTAACCGCGCTCCAGCGCGGCGGAGAAGATGAAGGGCTTGAAGCTCGAGCCGGGCTGGCGCAAGGCCTGGGTGACGTGGTTGAACTTGTTGCGGTTGAAGTCGAAGCCGCCCACCAGGGCGCGCACCGCGCCGGTGTGCGAATCGAGCGAGACCAGCGCGCCCTGGACTTCCGGCAGCTGGAGGATCTCCCAGTCCTGTTCGCCGGTCTTGCGGATGCGCACGATCGCCCCGGGCCGGATACGGCGCGCCTGCGGGGCGTTGGCCGCCAGCATCGGTGCGACGAAGCGCAGGCCGTTGCCTTCGACCGAGATGGTCTCGCCGCGCCGGTACACCCTGACGCTCTTGGGCGAGGCCTCGATCACCAGCGCACCGAGCAGTTCCCCGACGTCCTCGGTGTCGGCGAGCAACTCGTCGAGTCGCTCGTCCTTGGTCGAGTCGATGCCGGCGAGATCGACGAAGCCTTCCGGTCCGCGATAGCCGCGTCGTCTGTCGTAGGCCAGGACGCCTTCCTGCAGGGCCAGGCGCGCGGCGATCTGGTCATCGCGCTTGACCGTGGTGATGATGCGGATACCCAGGTGGTAGGCGTCGTCGCCGAACTGTTCGACCGCGATCTGTCGCGCCATTTCGGCCACGTAGTCGCCCTGGATCGCCGGTTCGCCCTGCGGGCGCGCCGTGGCGGTGCGTACCGGGGTGTCGAGCGCGCTGCGGTAGCTCGCCTCGTCGATGAAGCCCGCCTCCAGCATGCGGCGCAGCACGTACTGCTGACGGACCGCGGCGCGGCGCGGATTCACCACCGGATTGAAGGCGGACGGGGCCTTCGGCAGGCCGGCCAGCATGGCGGCTTCGGCCAGCGTGATGCGGTCCAGCGTCTTGCCGAAGTAGGCGCGGGCGGCGGCCGAGAAACCGTAGGCGCGCTGCCCGAGATAGATCTGATTGATGTACAGCTCGAGGATCTGGTCCTTACTCAGGTTCTGCTCGATCTTCAGCGCGAGCAGGATCTCGTAGAGCTTGCGGTTGTAGGTTTTCTCGCGCGAGAGGAAGAAATTCCTCGCCACCTGCATGGTGATGGTCGAAGCTCCCTGTCCACGGCCCCCGCTGGAGAGGTTGGCGAGCGCGGCGCGCGCGATGCCGATCGGGTCGATGCCGGGGTGCTCGTAGAAGCGTTCGTCCTCCGCCGCGAGGATGGCCTGCTTGAGCACCGGTGGCACGTCGCCGATGCGCACCACCGAACGGCGCTCCTCGCCGAACTCGCCGAGCAGGTGTCCGTCCGCCGTGTATACTCGCAGCGGAATCCGCGGGCGGTAGTCGGTGAGCGTCTCCAGCGAGGGCAGGTTCGGCCAGGCCAGCGTCGCCGCCGCCGCCAGGGTGGCGAGGCCGATGACGATCAGTACGAGGATGAAGGCCAGAGGGTAGAGGACCCAGCGCATCGGCAGTCCGTTGAGGAGGTTCGAGGGCGCGATTATACGGGCGCGCCGGCAGGGGGCTCCAGTTCGGTTTGTCAAGGGATGTTGCTTTACACTTGACAATGTTGTTGCTAGGATTTCAGAAGCTTATTCAGCAAGTAAGCCTAACATAAAGAAATTTAAGGACTTTCTTTGTGATCGACTTCGCGATGTTCAGTCCTAAAGCACGACACTTGGCCGGTCTGGATATTTCATCTTCATCCGTCAAGCTGGTCGAGCTTTCAGGCTCCGAAAAGGATGGCTTCCGGGTCGAGCGCTATGCGATCGAGCCGATGGCCCGGGATGCGGTGGTCGATGGCAACATCGCCAACCTGGACGCGGTCAGCGAGTCGATTCGACGCGCGGTACGACGCATGGGTTCCGGGCTGAAGAACGTGGCGGTCGCGTTGCCGGCCGCAGCGGTCATCACCAAGAAGATCATCCTTCCCGCCGGTCTGCGCGAGCAGGAAATGGAGATGCACGTCGAGTCGGAGGCGAATCAGTACATTCCGTTCGCACTCGACGAGGTCAATCTCGATTTCCAGGTCATCGGCGCCTTGCCCGACAATCCGGACGAGGTCGAGGTGCTGATCGCCGCCTCGCGCAAGGAGAAGGTCGAGGACCGGGTGGCCGCAGCCGAATCAGCCGGCCTCAAGGCCGTGGTGATGGACGTCGATTCGCTGGCGGCCCAGTCGGCGTTCGAGCTGATCAGCCGGCGCCTGCCCGACCAGGGGCGCAACAAGATCATCGCCCTGATCAACATCGGCGCCAGCGTCACCACCGTGACGGTGCTGCGCAACGGCCAGCAGATCTACAGCCGCGAGCAAGCCTTCGGCGGCAATCAGCTTACGCAGGACATCGCCCGGCAGTACGGCATGAGCGCGGAGGAAGCCGAAGCGGCCAAACGCGGCGGCAGCTTGCCGCAGGACTACGAGCGCGACCTGCTGCGCCCCTTCCTCGACAGCGTGGCGCTCGAGGTATCGCGTGCGCTGCAGTTCTTCTTCACGTCCACCCAGTACAACCAGGTCGATCACATCGTGCTGGCCGGCGGCTGTGCGGTGCTGCCCGGCCTGGCCGAGATGGTCGGCGGACGCACCCAGATCGCCACGGTCATCGCCAACCCCTTCGAAGGCATGACCCTGTCCTCTCAGGTCAGGCCGAAGGCCCTGCTGGCCGATGCCCCGGCAATGATCGTCGCATGCGGACTGGCCATGCGGAGGTTCGATACATGATCCGGATCAACCTGTTACCGCACCGCGAGATCAAGCGCCGCGAGCGGCGCCAGCAGTTCTATGTGATCTCGGGACTGATGGTCGGACTCGGTCTGGTCATCGCGCTGCTGGTGCATACCGTGATAGCGGGCTACATCGAGCGGCAGGAGCGCAAGAATCAGATCTTCAAGACGGAGATCGCCAAGCTCGACAAGGAAATCGCCGAGATCCGCCGCCTGCGCGAACAGATCGACGCCCTGCTGTCGCGCAAGCAGGTGATCGAGTCCCTGCAGAGCAATCGCGCCGAAACCGTCCATCTGCTCAACGAAACCACCAAGCAGATGCCCGAAGGCATCTATCTCAAGTCCATGAAGCAGAGTGGCCGGCGCGTTACGCTGGTGGGCTACGCGCAGTCCAATGCGCGGGTGTCGCACCTGATGCGGGCGCTGGACGAATCGCCGTATCTGGCGAGACCGCAGCTCGTCGAGATCAAGGCGGCCACCGTCGGAGGGCGCCGGGTCGGCGAGTTCACCCTCAACATTGCCATCGAACAGCCCAAGGTCGAGGAAGGCGGAAGCGGCAAGGGGGCGCAGCAATGAAACTGAATCAGGCCCTGAGCCAGACCAAGAGCATCGACTTCGAGCGCCTCGCCCGCGATTTCAAGGGCTTGGATCCGAATGATCCGGGCGTATGGCCGCTCGCGCCGAAGGTCGCCGTCTTCATCGGCCTGCTGGTGGCTACCGTCGCCGCGGCATGGTGGTTCGACTGGCGCGACCAGATCGAGACACTTGCGCAGCGCGAGGCTGAGGAGGTCACGCTGCGCGAGCAATGGACATCCAAGAAGCGCCAGGCCGTCAATCTCGACGAGCACAAGCGCCAACTCGAAGAGATTGACCGCCAGTTCGGCGCCCTGCTGCGGCAATTGCCGAACCGTGCGGAGATGGACTCCCTGCTGGCCGAGATCAACCAGGCCGGCCTTGGACGCGGGCTCCAATTCGAGTTGTTCAAGCCGGGCTCGGACGTGGTCAAGGACTTCTACGCCGAGATGCCGATCGACATCCGTGTGATCGGCGGTTACCACGACCTCGGCGCCTTTGCCAGTGACGTGGCGAAGATGCCCCGCATCGTCACCTTGAACAACATTTCCATCGAAGGGGTTGCGGGCGGCCAGCTCAAGCTGGAAGCCAAGGCCGTGACCTATCGCTATCTCGATGAGGAAGAGCTGGCGAGCCGCAGGCAGGCGGCGCAGCAGACGCAGAGGGCAAGGAGATGAGGGGCAGCATGAAACGCACGCCGATGTTCGTCCTGCTTGCCGCCTTTGCGCTGGGCGGCTGTGCCAGCGAGGAAGAGAACATCCAGGCCTGGATGGCCGAGCAGGCCAAGAACATGCGCGGCTCGGTCAAGCCGCTCCCGGAGATCAAGCCGTTTCCGGTCGTCGAGTATGACGCCGATGCGCTGCCGACACCGTTCAGTACCGCCAGGCTGGTGCCCGAAACGCGGCAGGCCAGCACCGGTGGCGGCCTGCGGCCGGACCTGGAGCGCAGGCGCGAACCCCTGGAGGCGTATCCGCTCGAGTCGCTCACCATGGTCGGCGTGCTGATCCAGGGTAATCAGGCCGACGCGCTGATCCGGGTCGACAACACGGTGCATCAGGTGCGGGTGGGGAATTACATGGGGCAGAACTTCGGGGTGGTGACCAGGGTGACCGAAACCGAAGTCATGCTCAGGGAGCTTGTTGAAGACGTTAACGGCGACTGGACCGAGCGGACCAGTTCGCTGCTGTTGCAGGAGCAGCAGGAGGCCAGAAGATGAAAAGCACGATCGCGACGCTGCTGCTCGCAGCCTTTATCGTGGCGCCGGTGGCGATTGCCCCGGCCCACGCCCAGGAGACGCCCGGGCAGTCCCAGGCTTCGTCCAACCGAATCGAGAATCTCGAGGTCGCCGAACAAGGGGGAGCGGTATACATCAAGCTCACCCTGCAGGAGCCGCTGACAAGCGTCCCTGCAAGCTTCAGCGTGGCCAACCCGGCGCGCATCGCGTTCGATTTTCCAGCTACCGCGAACGCCCTGGGGCGCAGTTCGCAGACCATCAACCAGGGCGATCTGCGCAGTGCCAACGTCGTCCAGGTCGGCGATCGCACCCGTCTGGTGCTCAATCTGACCAAGATGAGCCCCTATGAAACGCGTCTCGAGGGGCGCGACCTGATCATTGCGCTCACGCCGATCAGCCAGGAGTCCATCGTCAGCTCGTCGGCGGAACAGCCGCTGGTGAATTTCGCCGCCTCGTCGCGCGATGCGGCCATGGCGGGGAAGAGCATCCGCGACGTCAATTTCCGCCGCGGCAAGGACGGCGAAGGGCGCGTGCTGGTCGAACTGTCCAATCCGGATACCGCGATCGACATCCGCCAGCAGGGCGCCAACCTGATCGTCGAGTTCGTCAAGACCTCCTTGCCGGAGCATCTTCAGCGCCGCTCCGACGTGGTCGACTTCGGCACCCCGATCCAGTCCATGGTGGCCCAGCAGCAAGGTGACAACGTGCGCCTGGTGGTGTCTCCGTCGGGGCTGTGGGAGCACAACGCCTACCAGAGCGACAACCAGTTCGTGCTGGAGGTCAAGCGCGTGGTCGAGGACCCGAACCGGCTGGTGCAGGGCACGCAGCGCGGCCAGTACGGCGGCGAGCGCCTGTCGCTCAACTTCCAGAACATCGACGTGCGCGCGGTGCTGCAGGTCATCGCCGACTTCACCGATTTCAACATCATCACCAGTGACTCGGTGCGCGGCAACCTGACCCTGCGCCTGAAGGATGTGCCCTGGGACCAGGCGCTGGACATCATCCTGCAGTCCAAGGGTCTGGACATGCGCAAGAACGGCAACGTGATCTGGATCGCACCGGGTGACGAACTGGCTGCGCGCGAGAAGATGCAGCTCGAGGCGCAGGCGCAGATCGGCGACCTGGAGCCGCTGCAGACCGAGAGTTTCCAGATCAACTATCACCGCGCGAAGGAGATCTTCGATTTCCTCAAGAGCAAGGACCAGACCATCCTCTCCAAGCGCGGCAGCGTGGTGGTGGACGACCGCAGCAACAAGATCTTCGTCACCGACGTCGCCGGCCGGCTGGACGACCTGCGGCGCCTGATCACCGAGATCGACCTGGCGCCCCGCCAGGTGTTGATCGAGGCGCGCATCGTGGAGGCGAACAAGGATTTCGCCCGTGATCTGGGCGTGCGGATGATCTTCACCGACAACCGGGCACACCGCCTGTCGGACAACGGTGCCGGCCGCATCGGTTTCGGCCAGATTCCGGCAGTGGGCGGCGCCTTGACCGGTGGCGGCGCGCAGAGTGGCGGGGCCACGCCGGCGGCGACCTTCTCGACGGTCAACCTGGCCCTGTTCAACCGTGCGGCCACCCGCTTCCTGAACCTCGAACTGTCCGCCCTGGAGTCCGACCAGCGTGGGCGCATCATCTCGAGTCCGCGCGTGCTGACCGCCAACCAGGTCGAGGCGTCGATCGAGCAGGGTACCGAGATTCCCTATCAGGAAGCGAGCAGTTCGGGGGCGACCAGCGTCTCGTTCAAGAAGGCGGTTCTCTCGCTCAACGTCAAGCCGCTTATCACCCCGGACGGCCGCATCCAACTCCAGGTGGTGGTGCACAAGGACCAGCCGGTGTTCGATGCGCGCTTCCCGGTACCGGCGATCAACACCAAGAACATCAAGAGCGAGGTGCTGGTCGAGAACGGCGGGACGGTGGTGATCGGCGGCATCTACGAAGAAGAGGAGAGCACCTCCGTTGCCCGCGTGCCGGTGCTCGGCGAGATCCCGGTGCTCGGCGCCCTGTTCCGCAACACCGGGCGGGTTTCCAACCGCAAGGAGTTGCTGGTGTTCATCACCCCGCGTATCGTGAGCGACGTACTGACGCTGCGCTGAAAACTCAAACACCGGCAAGGCAGGGGGCCGGGGTTCCGTCGCACCGATGGAACCCCGGCCCCTGCGTTTCCAACCTGCACGATACTCGCGTGGATCGAATCATACTGATCGGCATGATGGGCGCCGGCAAGACCACCATCGGACGCGAACTGGCCAGGCGCTGCGGCATGCGCTTCGTCGATTGCGATCATGAAATCGAAGCGCGTACCGGCGTAAAGATTCCGACCATCTTCGAGATCGAGGGGGAGGACGGCTTTCGCCGGCGCGAAACCCAGGTCATCGACGAACTCACCCGCACCGACGGGCTGGTGATCGCCACCAGCGGCGGGGCGGTGATGAACCCGGAGAACCGCGCCATGCTCGCCGGGCGCGGCGTGGTGGTGTACCTCAACGTGCCGCCCCAGGTGCTGTGGGAACGTACGCGCAACGACCGCAACCGGCCCCTGCTGCAGGTGCCGAACCCGCGCGAACGCATCTTCACGCTGCACCGCCAGCGCGACCCCCTCTATCGCGAGATTGCCGACATCATCGTCGATGGCGGACGCGGCAATCCCGGCGGTACCATACGGCAGATTCAGAAAGCACTGGAAACCTGCAGGAAGGCATGATGCACACCCTCGACGTCGCCCTCGGCGCGCGCAGCTACCCGATCCACATCGGCCGCGGACTGCTCGACGACCCCGCCCTGATCCTGGCCCGCCTGAAGACCCCGCGGGTGGCCATCGTCACCAACGACCGCGTCGGACCGCTGTATCTCGACCGCGTGCAGCAGGGCCTGGAGGCCAACGGCGTGCGCTGCACCGCCGTGGTGCTGCCCGACGGCGAGGCCTACAAGGACTGGCAGACCCTCAACCTGATCTTCGATGCGCTGCTCGGCACGCGCTGCGAGCGGTCCACCACGCTGCTCGCGCTGGGGGGCGGGGTGGTGGGCGACATGGCCGGTTTTGCGGCCGCCACCTACCAGCGCGGCATGCCCTTCATCCAGATTCCCACCACGCTGCTGTCGCAGGTGGACTCCTCGGTGGGCGGCAAGACCGCGATCAACCACCCGTTGGGCAAGAACATGATCGGCGCGTTCTACCAACCCCGCCTGGTGATTGCCGATACCGCCACGCTGGACACCCTGCCGGAGCGCGAACTCAAGGCCGGCCTCGCCGAGGTCATCAAGTACGGCCTGATCCGCGACCCGGCATTCTTCGTCTGGCTGGAAGCGAACATCGAGCGCCTGCTGGCGCGTGAGCCCGAGGCCCTGGCGTACGCCATCGAGCGCTCCTGCCGCAACAAGGCCGAGGTGGTCGCGGCCGACGAGACCGAGCAGGGCGAGCGCGCCC
>JAUVWV010000071.1 GCA_030603925.1 Thauera sp.
CAGGCCATCTTCGTCAGCCGCAAGGCCTTCGATGCGGTGGGCGGCTACCCGGACATCGCGCTGATGGAGGACATCGCGCTGTCGCGGGCGCTGCTGCGGCGCTCGGAACCCGCCTTCATCAGCGCCCGGGTGCACACCTCCGGGCGGCGCTGGGAGCAGCGCGGCGTGTGGCGCACCATCTGGCTGATGTGGCGGCTGCGCGCGGCCTATTGGCTGGGGGCGGACCCGGCCGAACTGGCGCGGCGCTACGGCTACCGGCCGCGGGAGGAGTGACCGGTGACGGCCGAAGCCCCCATCGTTCACATCGCCGTCTTCGCCCGCGCCCCGTTGCCGGGGCAAGCCAAGACCCGGCTGATCCCGGCGCTCGGCGCGGCGGGCGCGGCACGCCTGCACCGCCGCCTGGTGCTGCATGCGCTGACGGCCGCGCGGGCCGCGGCGCTCGGGCCGGTGACGCTGTGGTGCGCGCCGGACGCCGGGCAGCGCTTCTTCCGCGTATTGGCCCGCCGCGGGGTGTGTTGCCGGGCGCAGCCCGCGGGTGACCTGGGCGCGCGCATGCGCGCGGCGCTGCAGGCCACGCTGCCCGCGCCGACCTTGCTGATCGGCAGCGACTGCCCGGCGCTCGAACCCGCACACCTGCACGCGGCGGCCGACTGCCTGCGCCGCGGCGACGATGCGGTGTTCCTGCCCGCCGAGGACGGCGGCTACGTGCTGGTGGGGCTGGCCGGCGATGCGCCGGCAGTCCTGTTCGAGGACATGCCCTGGGGCAGCGACCAGGTGATGGCCGAGACCCGCACCCGCCTGCACGCCGCCGGCCTGCGCTGGAGCGAACCGGCCCGCCTGTGGGATGTGGACCGGCCGGAGGATCTGGCCCGCCTGGCGATGCTGGAGGGCGCGCGCGCCGAAGGAGGGGGTACATGAGCGGACGGATGCTGATTGCCGCACTGCTTGCGGCGTTGCCTGGCCTGGCACCGGCGCAGGCGCCGCCGGCCGTGATCGCGCCGTTCTCCGCCGCTGCGCCGGGCGCTGCCCTGCCGGCACCCTGGCAGCACCAGCCGCTGCCCAAGGTCGAGCGCGAGAACCGCTTCAGCCTGGTCGAGGACACGCCCGATGGGCGGGCGCAGACCGTGCTGCGCATCGACTCGGACGCCGCCGCCTCCACGCTGGCCCATCCGCTGGCCGTCGATCCGGCCGAGCGTCCCTGGCTGAGCTGGCGCTGGAAGGTGTCCGCGCCGGTGGCCGGCTCGGACTTCAGCCGCAAGGCGGGCGACGATTACGCCGCGCGGGTGTATGTGCTGTTCGACTATCCGGTGGAACGCCTGTCCTTCGGCGAGCGTGCCGCGATCGCCCTGGCGCGCGTGCTGCACGGCGCCGAGCTGCCCACGGCGGCGCTCGCCTACGTGTGGGGCACGGCGCAGGCGGCCGGGGCGATCGGCCCCAATCCCTACACCGACCGGGTGCGCATGGTGGTGGTCGACAGCGGCGCGGCGCGCGCGGGGCAGTGGGTGAGCGTGCGGCGCAACGTCGCCGAGGACTTCCGCGCCGCCTTCGGCGAGGAGGCGCCGCCCATCACCGGCATCGCCGTGGGTGCCGACACCGACAACACCGGCGAGGCGGTCACCGCCTGGTTCGCCGACCTGCGGCTGGAGGCCGCGCGATGAAGCGCCTGGTGCTGCTCGGTGGCGGCCATGCGCATGTGTACGTGCTCGACCGCCTGGCCCGGGAAGCTGCCGCGGGCACCGAGGTGGTGCTGGTCTCGCCCTACGCGCGCCAGGTGTACTCGGGCATGCTGCCCGGCTGGATCGCCGGCCGCTACGCGCTGCGCGACTGCGTGCTGCCGCTCGATGCGCTGGCCGCGCGCGCCGGTGTGCAGCGCGTGGAGCAGGCCTGCGTGGCGCTGGACGCCGACGCCCGCGAGCTGAGACTGGCCGACGGCAGCCGGCTCGGTTTCGACCTGCTGTCCATCGACGCCGGCCCGGCCACCGACATCGCGGCGCTCCCCGGTGCGGCGGAGCATGCGCTGCCGGTACGCCCGATCGAGACCTTCATCGCCGCCATCGACGGCTGGCTGGACGCCTATGGTCGTGGCGAGGCGGGTGATCTGGCCATCGTTGGCGGCGGTGCCGCCGGGGTGGAACTGGCTTTCGCGCTGGACGCGCGCCTGCGTGCCCTGGGCCTGCGTGGCGCGGCCGGCAGCGGGCCGGCCCTGCGGGTGATCGGCGCCGCAGTGCGACCGCTCGCCGGCCTGCCGCGCGTGCTGCAGTGGCGGGCGGCGGCGCTGATGCGCGCGCGCGGCATCGAATGGCTGGGCGGGCGGCGGGTCGAGGCGGTGGGCGCCGAGTCCGTGCGCCTGGACGACGGCCGCGAACTCCCCTCACGCCACACTGTGCTGGTCACCGGCGCGGCCGCCCATCCCTGGCTGACGGCCAGCGGGCTGGCGGTGGACGAGGGCGGCTTCGTGCGCGTCTCGCGCAGCCTGCAGTCCTTGTCACATCCGGCGGTGTTCGCCGCCGGCGACTGCGCCGCCTACGCCGACGCACGTCCCAAGTCCGGCGTCTATGCGGTACGCGCCGGCCCGCCGCTGGCGGAGAACCTGCTGCGCGCACTGCGCGGCGAAGCGCTGGAAGACTGGGCCCCGCAGCGCCGTGCGCTCTACCTGATCAACACCGCCGACGGCAGCGCGCTTGCGGCCTGGGGCGCGCTGGCCTGGTGGGGCGGCTGGGTGTGGCGCTGGAAGGACCGCATCGACCGCGCCTTCATGGCGCGCTTCACGCCGGGCAGCGATCCGCCATCCGTGTAGGAGCGGCCTTGGCCGCGATACGGCTGGCGGGAAGCCAACGCTGCAATCGCGGCCAAGGCCGCGCCTACGAAGCGCCCAGCGCCTGGTCCAGGTCGGCGAGCAGGTCGTCCACCGCCTCTATGCCGATCGACAGGCGCAGCAGGTCGGGTGGGCAAAGCGTGCCGGGGCCCTCGACGCTGGCGCGGTGCTCGACCAGGCTCTCCACCGAGCCGAGCGAGGTGGCGCGCTTGAACACCTGCAGCCGGCCGGCGACGGCCATCGCCGCGGCTTCGCCGCCGGCCACACGAATCGACAGCATGCCGCCAAAGCCGCCCTGCATCTGCGCCGCGGCCACCGCGTGGCCGGGGTGGCTGGGCAGGCCGGGGTAGAGCACCTGGGCGACGCGTGCGTCGCCGTGCAGGGTTTCGGCGATGCGCTGTGCCGAGGCGCAGACCTGGCGCACGCGCAGCGGCAGGGTGCGCATGCCGCGCAGCAGCAGCCAGGCTTCGAAGGGGCCGAGCACCGCGCCGCCCTGGGCGCGGTTCTGCCGCACCCGCTGCCATACCGGCGAGTCCTCGCGGCATACCAGTGCGCCGGCCACCACGTCGGAGTGGCCGTTGAGGTACTTGGTGGCCGAATGCATGACTAAGTCCGCGCCCAGCGCCAGCGGGCGGGTGAGCAGCGGCGTGGGCACGGTGGAATCCACCGCTACCAGGGTGCCGGCGGCGCGCGCGGCGGCGCAGGCGGCGGCAATGTCGGTGACTTCCCAGGTGGGGTTGGCCGGGGTTTCGATCCACAGTAGCCGCGGCGGCATGGTGCGCAGCACCGCGGCCAGCGCCTCGCCGTCGGCGTTGTCGTAGAAATCCAGTGCGATCTGGCGGCGGGTGGCGAGCTCCTGCAGCCAGTTGCGCAGCCCCCAGTACATGGCGCGCGGGGCCAGCGCGCGCGCCCCCGGTTCCAGGGCCTGGACCAGCGCGGTGGCGGCGGCCATGCCGGAGGGGAAGAGCAGGGCCTGGTGGCCGCCTTCGAGGGCGGCGAGCAGGGTTTCGGCCTGGTCGTAGGCCGGGCTCTGGTCGCGTGAGTAGAGGCGGCCGCCGGGGTAGCTGCCGTCGGCGGCGCGTTCGAAGGTGCTGGCCGGGTGGATGGTGGGGGCGAGGTCGCGGTGCTGGGGAGCGATCCAGCCCAGGGCCTGGGCGGCGAGGGTGTCTGGCGAGAGGGTCCGGGGAGCGTTCATCGGTGTGGGGTCCTGCGTGGCGGCCCGCTGCGGGCCTGGGGTAAGGGTTGCGCCGCTGGGTTCGGGGCGGCGCCACCCCTGCAGCATAGCCGCTTGTGCGCGGCCTGCGGCGCGCAGGCGTCGCGGATCCGGCAAACGCATCCTAGAATGTCGCCCTTTTCAACGCTGCCGCCGCCCGGCAATCGTCATCCCATGCCCTTGTCCCCCCAGGCCCGAGCCCTGCTCGACATGGTGTACCGCGTCGGTGCGCCCCGCTTTCATGACTTGTCGGTGGCGCAGGCCCGCCATTCCTTCCAGAAGCTGCAGTTCGCCTTCCGCCCCGAGGCGCCGGCGGTGGCCTCGGTGACCGAGGTGCCGGTGCCCCGCCCGGACGGCAGCGTGCTGCTGGCCCGCCTGTACCGCCCGCTGTCGGCCGGGCCGGACGAGGTGCTGGGCCTGCTGGTGTATTTCCACGGCGGTGGCTGGTGCGTGGGCGACGTGGAGAGCTACGACGTGCTGTGCCGCGAGCTGGCCAACGGCGCCGGCTGCGCGGTGCTGTCGGTGGATTACCGCCTGGCGCCCGAGCATCCCTTCCCGGCCGCGGTCAACGACGCGCGCCTGGCCTTCGACTGGGCGGCGGAGCATGCCGGGCTGCTCGGCATCGACCCGCAGCGCATCGCGCTGGGCGGCGACAGTGCCGGCGGCAACCTGTCCATCGTCACCGCGCTGGCCCTGCGCGACGCGGATGGCTGCCAGCCGTGCTTCCTGCTGCTGGTCTATCCGAGCACCGAGATCCTCAGCGAACGGCTGTCCCGGCAGACCTATGGCGACGGCTACTTCCTGGATCGCGAGAGCCTGCAGTGGTTCTTCGAGCGCTACCTGCCCGGCGGCGAGACCGAGGACTGGCGGGCTTCGCCGATGCGCGCGGCCTCGCTCGCCGGCCTGCCGCCCATGCTGCTGGTGACCGCGGAATGCGACCCGCTCACCGACGACTGCCTGGCCTTTGCCGCGCGGGTGCGTGCCGAAGGCGGCGAACTGACGCATCTGCCGGTGGCCGGCATGGTGCATGGCTTCCTCACCCTGGGTAAGTTCTTTCCGGAAGCCAGGGACACGGTCGTCGCCGCGGCGGCGGCCTTGCGGCGCGTGCTCGCGTAGCAGGCGCAAGCGGACAGCGGAAACTCGAGAAAACGTGTAGGAGCGGCCTTGGCCGCGATCACAGCGTCGCTTCCCAGGCGGACGCATCGCGGCCAAGGCCGCTCCTACGGGAGAGATCGTGCCTGGGACCTGCCGGACGCGCTGCGGATGGATGCGAAGCGGGCCGGGGTAGTTGGTTCAGGAGACCGTGTAGGAGCGGCCTTGGCCGCGATTGCGGCGTCGTTTCATCAGCGCACGCATGCGGCCCAGGGCCGCTCCTGCGGAGCGCGGTTCAGCCTGCCGTTGGCGGGGCGCTGGTGGCGTGCTGCTGCCAGATCGCTTCGATCCGTTTGCGGGCGTGGAGCATGGCGTCCACGCAGTCGCGGTCCAGCTTGTCGCCGGCCAGCGTCTGCAGCTGGGTGAGCGCGTCGTCCAGGCTCCAGGGGCGCTTGTAGGGGCGTTGGCAGGTCAGTGCGTCGAACACGTCGGCGGTGCTGACGATGCGGGCGCTCATCGGGATGGCGTCGCCGTGGATGCCGTAGGGATAGCCGCTGCCGTCCAGGCATTCGTGGTGCCAGGCCACCACGTCGTGCAGGGTCTGCATGCCGGGCGTGTCGTGCAGGCGGAAGTCCTGGATCAGGCGCTCGACCATGCTGTGGCCGAGGGTGACGTGCTCCTTCATCAGCTCCCACTCGTGGGCCTCGAAGCGCCCCGGTTTGAGGAGGATGGCGTCCGGGATGCCGACCTTGCCGATGTCGTGCAGCGGGCCGAAGAGGGCGAGCTCGGCGATGAACTCCTCGTCCAGCCCGTGCGCGGCGGACAGCTCGGTGGCGAGCGCGAGGATGTAGTCGCGCAGGCGCAACTGGTGCTCCCCGGTTTCGCGGTCGCGGGTCAGGGTGAAGTCCAGCGCGAAGCGCGTGGTGCCGATCAGCGTGTGCACCGATTCGATGCTCTGCGCAAGCAGGCTGGCGGCCAGCGGCCCCCAGGCGAGCAGTTCGCGGATGTCGTGGGCGGGCAGCGCCACCGCCGGGTTGGATTCGATCACCAGGAAGCCGTAGAAGCTGCGAGCGCGGCTCACCGGCATGGCGATCAGCGGGCAGGTGCGCTCGCCGGCGGCCCATTCCAGCGCCGGATCGATGCGGATGAAGGTGGTCTGGGCGCTGCCGCTGGCGCCGCAACGCGACAGGGCCGGATTGCCCGGCAGGCTGGCGAGACCGCTGGGGCAGGGCAGCACGCGGTCCTCGCTGTCGGCCCAGGTGGTCAGCCGGGCCTGGTCCGCATCCACCAGGAACACGCCGACGCGGACGATGTCGGGCAGCACGTTGGCGATCTGCTGGTGCAGGTCCTTGAGGCGGGCGGGCAGGGTGCCGGCCAGGAAGGTGTCGGCGATCTTCGCGTCGGTGCGAACGTAGGCGGTCATGGCGCTCTCCCGGATTTACGGCGTGCTCCGGAGTGGGACCGACCTGTCGGTGCTGAATTCCCCGGAATGGGGAGTTTGTGCGATTTCCCTGCAGAAGAGCAGGAACTGCTTGGCAGTGCGATGCGTTCTCGGGTGCTTCAGCCCACCACTGCGGCCAGCAGCTCCTGTCGGCCGGCCCGCGCCGCGTCGATCAGCTCGTCGTACTTGCTGCGGTCGATGCCGGCGATGCAGGTTTCCAGCAGCGCCGCGCGGTTGTCCAGGCCGAGCAGCGAATCGAAGGGATTTGGCATTTCGGCCGCCAGGCCGGCGATGAAGACGATGTCGGAGAGGTCCTCGGGCGGCCAGTTGCCGCCGTAAGGGTCTTCGTACTGGAAGGCGTCGAGGATGGCCGGTGGCAACTCGAAGGCCTCGAGGATGGCGCGGCCCACCGGTTCGTCCCAGGTGGAGACGAACTCGGCGAAGCGGTTCATGTTGCCCTCCAGCGCCGGGTAGTCGGCGGCGCGTGCGAGCAGGAAGAACTGGCCGATGTCGACCATCATCCCGGCGAGCATCGCGGTATCCGGATTGACCGTGCGCAGGTGGCGGGCAAAGGCGTAGGACCAGGCCGCCACGTCCACCGAGTGCATCCACAGGCCGGAGGCCACCAGGCGCATCTCGCGCGAGCGGTGGTCCTGGGCCAGTTGCTCGGCGGCCACCGCGAAGGCCAGGCAGCGCAGCGCGGACAGGCCGATGCGCTTGACCGCCTCATTGACCGCGGTGACCGGCTTGCCATAGGGGTTGAGCAGCACCGCGTTGGCCATGCGTACTGCCTTGGCGCTCAGCACTGGCTCGGCGCGGACGACTGCGGCGATCTCGTCCATGGTCGACTCGGGGTTGTCCGCCAGGCGCTTGATGCGCAGCGACACGTCGAGGGCAGTGGGAAAGTTCAGCCGGCCTTCCTGCAACTCCTCCTCGATCTGGGAGGCGAAGGCCTGGGCCTGCTGTTCGAATTCCTGCATGAGCCTGACTCCTGGACGCGGAGTCCGCAGTGTAGCGCGAGAAGCCCCGGTGGGGCTCAGGCCTGCGGCTGACGCAACACGGCCTTGCCGTGCTCCAGGCGCTCGACCTGGGCCAGCGTGGCCACCGGCACGCCGAGCGCTTCGACCGCCTCATGGCCGCGCTTGAAGCGTTTTTCGACGATGAAGCCGGCGGCCAGCACCTCGGCGCCGGCCTCGCGCGCCATCTCCACCAGGGCCACCGCGGTGCGCCCGTTGGACAGGAAGTCGTCCACCAGCACCACGCGGGCGCCGGGCTGCACGTAGCGCTGGGACATCACCAGCTTGGTCTCGCCGCCCTTGGTGGGCGACGGGATCACCCGCGAGATGAAGGGCGATTCGACCTGCGGCGCATACTTCTTGGCATACACCAGCGGCACGTTGAGTGCCTGCGCCACCACCAGCCCCGGCGCGATGCCGCTGGCTTCGGCGGTGAGGATCATCGTGGGATGAAAGGCGGACACGCGTCGCGCCAGTTCACGGCCCATGTCCACGATGAAGGCCGGTTCGATGCGATGGTTGAGGAAGTGGTCGATCCGGAGGATCTGGTCGCCGATCACCGTCGCCTCGGCCTCGATGCGGCGGACCAGGGGTTCGTGGGGGGCGGTGAGATCGTGAGCGTCGGTCATGGCAGGGGTCTTTAGAGTGCGGGCGCCCGGTACGCGACCGGGAAAGGGGCGCGATTCTAACGCAGGCGGCGCGCCGCCTGCATGGCTTACGAACGTCTTTCAGTTCAGCGTGGCGGTGGCGAGCTTGGCGCCGAAGCCGATGAACAGCCCGCCCACGCTGCCGGTGGCGGCCGCGGCCAGGCGGCGGCGGCGGAACTGCGCGGCCAGATAGGCGCCGCCGAAGATCAGCGCCGACAGGTAGAGTGCGCTGCACACCTGCACGATGGCACCGAGGATGACGAAGGACCGGCCCGGGTGGGCGTAGCCGGGATCGACGAACTGGATGAAGAAGGACACGAAGAACAGGATCGCCTTCGGGTTCATCAGGCTGATCAGCAGCGCGCTGCGGAAGGGGTGCGCGGTGCTGGCCGCCGGTGGCTGGGCCTGCATCTCCTCCTCGCCGGCGAGCCGGCGGCGCCAGTTGGCGATGGACGCGCGCAGCAGGCCGAGCCCGACCCAGGACAGATAGGCGGCCCCGGCGTACTTGATGACCATGAACAACTCGGGCGTGGCGCGCAGCAGCGAAGCGGTGCCGGTGGCCGCCAGAACCATGAGGATGGCATCGCCGACAAAAATGCCGCAGGCACCGCGGTAGCCGGCCCCCACGCCCCAGCGCGAGGCGACCGACATCACGTAGAGCGAATTCGGCCCCGGCAGCAGGACGATGAAGATGGTGCCGAGGATGAAGGTGGGCAGGTCGGTGATGCCGTAGAACATGGTGCACTCCTGACGGGAGCCGCGCGCGATCCGGCGCGAAGAACAGATCTTAGCAAGCGGCTGGCGATACCGGCAGGGGGCACCTGTAGGAGCGACCTTGGCCGCGATTTGTGTGACGGTTCAGCCAAAGGCCGAATCGCGGCCAAGGCCGCTCCTACCCCGGGGCGCATCGAGGCGCTACGCTGAAAAGGCAATCTTTCCAAGCGAGGACGACATGGATCTGCTCGACACCGACGTGGCCATCATCGGCGCCGGCACTGCCGGCATGAGCGCCTGGCGTGCGGCGCGTGCGCACACCGAGCGGGTGGTGCTGATCGAGGGCGGAGTCTACGGCACCACTTGCGCACGGGTGGGCTGCATGCCCAGCAAGCTGCTGATCGCCGCGGCCGAGGCCGCGCATGCGGTGCGCGGGGCGGCAGGTTTCGGCGTGCATGCCGGCCCCCCCGAGATCGACGGCGAGGCGGTGATGCGCCGGGTGCGGGCCGAGCGCGACCGCTTCGTCGGCTTCGTCCTCGAGACCGTAGAGGGCTGGCCCGAGTCGCTGCGCCTGCGCGGCGAGGCACGCTTCATCGACGCCCATCACCTGCAGGTCGGCGAGCACACCCGGGTGCGGGCGGCGCGCATCGTCATCGCCACCGGCTCCTCGCCGTATGTGCCGCCGGGCTGGCGCGAAATGCTGGGCGAGCGCCTGCTGCTGAGCGACCAGGTGTTCGACTGGCAGACCCTGCCGGCATCGGTGGCCGTGGCCGGCACCGGGGTGATCGGCCTGGAACTCGCGCAAGCCCTGTACCACCTGGGCGTGAGGGTGCGCCTGTACGGCCGTGGCGGGCGTATCGGACCGCTGAGCGATCCCGCGTTGCAGGCTCGGGCCCGCGAGATCCTCGCGGAGGAACTGCCGCTCTGCACAGATGCCGGGGATCTGCAGTTGCGACGCGAAGGCGGCGAGGTGGTGGTGGGCGCACGTGTTGGCGGCCAGCTGCGCGAGGAGCGCTTCGACTACCTGCTCGCCGCCACCGGCCGGCGGCCGAATCTCGCCGGCCTGGGCCTGGAGCACACCGGCCTGGAACTGGACGAGCGCGGCGTGCCGCTGCACGACCGGCACACCGGGCAGGCGGGCGACAGCCATGTGTTCATCGCCGGCGATGCAGCCGCGGATCATCCCTTGCTGCACGAGGCGGCTGACGACGGGCGGATCGCCGGCGACAACGCCGGGCGCTACCCGGACCTGCGTGCGCACCCGCGCCGTGCCGGGCTGACCGTGGTGTTCAGCGATCCGCAGATGATGATTGCCGGGCGCTCGCACGCCGAACTGTGCGCCGCAGGGGTGGATTTCGCGTGTGGCGAGGTGTCCTTCGAGGACCAGGGGCGCAGCCGGGTGATACTGAAGAACCGCGGCCTGCTGCGGGTCTACGGCGAGCGTTCCACCGGTAACTTCCTCGGTGCGGAGATGATAGGGCCGGCCGCCGAGCACCTCGGCCATTTGCTCGCCTGGTCGGTGCAGCGCGGCGACACGGTGCGGCAGATGCTCGACTGCCCGTTCTACCATCCGGTCATCGAGGAAGGCCTGCGCAGCGCGCTGCGCGAGCTGAACCGCGCGCTGCACATGGGTCCGCCGCCGGTGCGCCGCTGCATGGACTGCGGCCCCGGCGCCTGATCCGCGTCAGGAGTGCATGGACTCGATCGCTACGTGTTGCAGCATCGATCAGGCAGCGGGTCTGGTCTGTAGGAGCGGGCTTGCCCGCGATGCGGCCTTCGAGGAAACCCCTGCCGCATCGCGGCCAAGGCCGCTCCTACGCGAGCCGGCCGGCAGCAAGGGGCAAAGTGCCACGGCGAGTGCATCGGCGCCGGCAGCAGGGCCGACTAAAGCACCAGGATCGCGC
Organism: Thauera sp.; assembly: GCA_030603925.1. GTDB lineage: Bacteria > Pseudomonadota > Gammaproteobacteria > Burkholderiales > Rhodocyclaceae > Pseudothauera. The sequence goes on from JAUVWV010000071.1 coordinate 10,843, forward strand.
GGAAGTCGTTCACATTGGTGAGCGTCGGCCCGGTGATCACCGCGTCGCCCAGTGCGCCGAAGAAGCCGTGGCCGTCGTTGTCGTCCAGTGCGGCGCGCGGGACCAGCCCGAGCGCGCGGGCGCGGGCCAGGGTGTCCGGCGTCACCAAGGCGCCGGCGATCTCCTCCTGGCCATCCACGCCATCGGTGTCGCCCGCCAGCGCCCAGGTGCCGGGCTGACCGTCGAGCGCCAGCGCGAGCGCGAGCAGGAATTCCACGTTGCGCCCGCCGCGTCCGTGGCCGCGCACCGTCACCGTGGTCTCGCCGCCGGACAGCAGCGCCAGCGGCGCGGCGCCCGGCTGGCCGTGGCGGCGCACCTGGCGGGCGATGCCGGCCAGCACGCGTGCCGCCTCGCGGGCCTCGCCCTCGATGCTGTCGCCGAGGATCACCGGGGTGATGCCCGCCTGGCGCGCCACCTCGGCGGCGGCTTCCAGTGCCATCTGCGGGGTGGCGATGAAGCGGGTGTCGATCGTCGGCAGGCGCGGGTCGCCCGGCTTGAGCGATTCGCCCGCGCCGCTCTCCAGCAGCGCGCGCACCGCGGGCGCGGGTTCGATTGCGTAGCGGCGCAGGATGGCCAGCGCGTCGGCACAGGCGCTGGGGTCGGGTACGGTGGGGCCGGAAGCGATGTCGGTGGGGTCGTCGCCGGGTACGTCCGAGATCAGCAGGTTCACCACCCGCGCCGGATGACAGGCGGCGGCCAGCCGGCCGCCCTTGACCGCCGACAGGTGGCGGCGCACGCAGTTGATCTCGGATATGGTGGCGCCCGACTGCAGCAGCGCGCGGCCCAGCGCCTGCTTGTCGGCCAGCGTGAGTCCGGGGGCGGGCAGGGGCAGCAGGGCGGAGCCGCCGCCGGACACCAGGCAGATCACCAGGTCGTCGGCGGAAAGACCCGCCACCGTGTCGAGGATGCGGCGCGCGGCGGCTTCGCCGGCGGCGTCCGGCACCGGATGCGCGGCCTCGACGATCTCGATGCGCTCGCAGGGCACCGCGTAGCCGTAGCGGGTGACCACCAGGCCGGAGAGTTCGCCCGGCCAGTGCGATTCGAGCGCGCGCGCCATCTCCGCCGAACCCTTGCCGAAGCCGATCACTACGGTGCGCCCCGCTGGCGGTTCGGGCAGCAAGGGCGGCAGGCAGATGGCCGGCTGGGCCGCGGCGATCGCCGCGTCGAACATGCGGCGCAGCAGGGCGCGCGGGTCCGTGTCGGGCGTCATCGCGCTCAATGGCCTTCTGGCTTCAGGCCGGCCGCGGCGCGGGCGCGCTGCTTGGCGGCGACGAAATCGCCGCGCGGGATGTAGAGCAGGTCGCCGAGCTTGAGCATCAGGTGGTTCTCATGGTTGCTGAGGTGGCCGTCGGCGAAGGCAACCTGCCAGAGGTATTCGACGATGCGCACCTTCTGCGCCGCGTTGAAGCCGCGATTGAGCTGCGAGGTGAAACCCTGCAGGTCCGGGGCGTCGCGCGAGGCGGATTGCGCCAACTCGAACAGGCGGTCGACCTCGTCGGCCTGCAGGGCGAACTTCTCGCCCAGCGCGCGCACGATGGCGGTGCGTTCGTCGTCGCCAGACGCTGCATCGGCGCGCATCACCTCCACCATCAGCACCGCGGTGGCAAGCTGCAGGCGGTGTTCCTGCTGTTCGGGGCGGTCGGCGGACGAGGGCTCGGCAAGTGCGTTGAACAGTTCCTTGAGGGTGTGGAGCATGGCGGAAAAATGCGGATGGGCAAGGGACAAGTCGTAGTATCGGCTGAGTGAACGCGCGGGCAAAGAGTTCCTGTGCGGCGGAACTCGCGCACCCAGCGCAGTACCAATGCAGGGCCGCCATGCGGGCGGATGACGTGAACGGAAGGGCGTTCGATGGACGGACGGATGACCTGGAGCCGCTGGCTGACGGCGATGCTTGTGTTGCTTGTGTTGCTCGGCGGACTGGGCTGGAAGTACCAGCTGTTCGGGCTGGCGCACCACTGGCTGAAGATGAAGCAGGGCGAGGGGCGCTGGGCGGACAGCAGCATCTGGCTGCCGGCCTACCGGGTGAGCATCGAAGCCCGCGAAGTGCAGGGCATTGCCGACGATGCGTCCGGGCTGACCTTCGATCCGGTGCGCGGCACGCTGTTTACCGTCATCAACAGTCCGCCGGCGGTCGCCGAGTTGAGCCGTGAAGGCCGCCTGCTGCGCCATATCCGGCTGCGCGGCATGGAGGACGCAGAAGGCATCACCCACGTTCGCGACGACCTCTTCGTGCTGGCCGACGAACGCCTCCAGCAACTGCTGCTGGTGCGCATCGGCGACGACACGAAGGAGATCGACACCCGCGATGCGCCGCGCCTGGGGCTGGCCATCGAGCTGAGCGGCAATCTCGGCTTCGAGGGCGTGTCCTGGGATTCGGCGCGCGAGCGCCTGCTGGTGGCCAAGGAGAAGTCGCCGCTGCGCATCTACGAGATCAGCGGCCTGCCGGGAGTGCTGCGCGGCGAACGCTTCGATCTGCAGATCAGCGAGTGGAAGGAGTCGCGCTCCCCCGGCCTGTTCATGCGCGACCTGTCCTCACTGACCCTGCACGAGCCGACCGGCCACATGCTGCTGTTGAGCGATGACTCGAAGCTGGTGGTGGAGTACGACACCGAGGGCAATCCGCTGAGCCTGATGCCGCTATGGCGCGGCTGGCACGGACTGGCGCGCAGCGTGCCGCAGCCCGAGGGCGTGGCGGTGGACGACGAGGGCGCGCTCTATCTGCTGTCCGAACCCAACCTGTTCTACCGCTTCGAGCGCACCGCCCGTCCGCCGTGGTTGCCGCCGCAGCCGGCGCCGTGAGGCCGTCCGACGCAGGCTGCGTGCCGAAGCGCCGCACCATGGGTTCTCGGTTTCCCTAGCCGCGGAGGGGCATCTCGGGCGATAATCACGGGCTACGCCAGAAGGGATACTGAAGTAATGAAGCGTGTGGACGACTTTCGCCTGAAGTTCGGCAAGCATGAGCTGGTGCCGATCATGATCGGCGGCATGGGGGTGGACATCTCGACCGCCGAACTC
>JAUVWV010000086.1 GCA_030603925.1 Thauera sp.
GACCAGCGCGGTGGGTCAGATGGACGAGATGACGCAGCACAACGCGGCGCTGGTGGAAGAGGCAGCGGCGGCGGCGGCCAGTCTGGAAGAGCAGGCACGTGGCCTGGTCGAGGCCGTCGGCGCGTTTGCCACTGCCGACGAACCGGCGCCGGAGGCCGCGCGGCCGGCACCCGCGAAGGCCGCTGCCGTGCCATCGCGCAGAGTTGCTACACTTGCGGCAGCTGCCGGGACCAGCCGTCCGGCGCGCGGCGCAGCGCTGCCCAAGGTGCGCAGGCTCGCCGCGGTGAAGAAGGCATTGCAGGATGAATGGGAGGAATTCTGAGTATGACCACGGGCGACCGACCGCGTGCTCCGCTGAAACCGCTGGGCGGTACGAGTACCCCGCCGACGGCCGCCGCGCGGCCGGCCACCGCGTCGGCCGCGTCGCCCAGGGCGCCGCTCAACGCGGGTCTGCAGTGGCCGTCGATGCCCGCGCCGGCGCCACGTGATCGCGAGTTCGAGTTCACCACCGCCGATTTCGAACGGGTGCGCAAGCTGATTCATCAGCATGCGGGCATCGCCCTTTCGCCCGCCAAGCAGGACATGGTGTATAGCCGCCTCGCGCGCCGCCTGCGCAGCTGCGGGGACAAGACCTTCGCGCAGTACCTGGAGCGCCTGGAGCGCGATCGCGGCGAATGGGAGACCTTCGTCAACTCGCTCACCACCAACCTCACGTCCTTTTTCCGCGAAGCGCACCACTTCGACATCCTTGCGGAGCACCTGCGCAAGCAGACCGAGAAGCGCCCGTTCAAGATCTGGTGCTGCGCCGCGTCGACCGGCGAGGAGCCCTACTCGCTGGCGATCACCGCCTGTGAGGCCTTCGATACGCTGAACCCGCCGGTGCAGATCCTCGCCAGCGACATCGACACCAATGTGCTGGCGCAGGGCGAGCGCGGGGTGTTCCGCCAGGACCGGGTCGAGCGCCTGTCGCCGCAACGCCTGCAGCGCTACTTCCTGCGCGGTGCGGGCAGTCAGGACGGGCAGGTGAGGGTGCGCCCCGAACTGCAGCGCCTGATCAGCTTTCGCCGCATCAACCTGCTCGACCCGAACTGGTCCGTGCAGGGGCCGCTCGATGCGATTTTCTGCCGCAACGTAATGATCTATTTCGACAAACCGACGCAGTACGGCATCCTCAAACGCTTCGTGCCCCTGCTGCGCCCCGAGGGCCTGCTGTTCGCCGGTCACTCGGAGAGCTTCATGCACGCGGCGGACCTCTTCCGCTCGCTCGGGCGCACGGTGTACAAGCGCAAGGACAGCGATCGTGGCTGAGCGCCGCCGGTCCTGAGCGGAAGATGGCGATACGCGTACTGATCTGCGACGACTCCGCGCTGATGCGCGCCCTGCTGTCCGAGCTCATCGGGCGGCAGCCCGGTATCGAGGTGGTGGGCACCGCGGCCGATCCGCTGATCGCGCGCGAGATGATCCGCAGTCTCTCGCCCGACGTGCTGACCCTGGATGTCGAGATGCCGCGCATGGACGGGCTGGATTTCCTCGCCCAACTGATGCGCCTGCGTCCGATGCCGGTGGTGATGATCTCCAACCTCACCGAACGCGGCTCGGAAGCGAGCCTGCGTGCCCTCGAACTCGGTGCGGTCGACGTGCTGGCCAAGCCGCAGAACCGCAGCCCGCAGGCGATGGAGGAATACGCCCTGCGCCTCGGCGAGAGCCTGCGGGCGGCCAGCCAGGCGCGGCTCGCGCGTGCGCCGGCGGCGCGCCCGGCGGCACCCGCAAAGTCCGCCGCGCCGGCAACGTCCGCGGCGCCGGCAACGTCCGCGGCGCCGGCAGCACCGGGCACGCGCCCGGCGGCCGGCCCGGCGGCGCGTCCGGCGGGCAGCCGGCTGGTGTTCATCGGTGCATCCACCGGTGGCACCGAGGCGATCAAGGCGGTGTTGCTCGGCCTGCCGGCAAACATGCCGCCGATCTTCATCGTGCAGCACATGCCGGAGATGTTCACCGCCTCCTTCGCGCGCCGTCTGGACACGCTGTGCGCCTTGCACGTGAAGGAGGCCGAAGACGGCGAGCGGGTCCAGTCCGGTACCGTCTATCTCGCTCCGGGCCATTCGCACCTCTCCGTGCAGCGTGCCGCCGGCGGCGTGTGGCAGTGCCGGCTGGCGCGCTCGGAACCGGTGAATCGCCACCGCCCCTCGGTGGACGTGCTGTTCCATTCCGCTGCCGAGCAGGCGGGCGGCGCGGCGCTCGGCGTGCTGCTCACCGGCATGGGCAAGGATGGCGCGCGCGGCCTGCTGGCCATGCGCGAGGCCGGCGCGTGGACCATTGCGCAGGACCAGAACAGCTGTGTGGTATATGGCATGCCGCGCGAGGCGGTCAATCTCGGCGCGGCCTGCGAGGTGGCGCCGCTGGGCGAGATTGCGCCACGCCTGCAACAGCGTCTGGCCGGTGTGCGGGGTTCGCTCCCGGCCTGAGAGGGTGTCTCGCGGCCGGGTGGCTGTCGCAGGATTGGGGCCCTAATCCCCGTCTATTCCTCAAGTGCTCGGCGGATGCGGTCGATACAATTCGGTACAAGGGGTGGCGCGCTCCGCATGTGCGGCCGTCCCCGGGGCGTGGCATGTACCGCCCGCACCGATTCGTACGACTGAGGATTCACTGCCATGGCTGCTGTACTGCTGAGTCTTGTTTCCGGCCTGTTGGCCGCCCTGGGCGGCCTGGCAGTCTCCGCCCTGCTGGGCACGCTGGGGCCGGCGCTCGCCGCGGCGCATGCCGGGGTCGGGCTGCTGGTTGCCGCCGCGGTCTGGCTGGCCTGGCGCATGGTGGTGGTGGCGCCGCTCTCAGGCCTGAGCGACACCCTGCAGCAGATGCAGCGCGACGGCGACCTGTCGCGCCGTGCGCCGGCGGTGGGCGGCCCGGTGGGCGACTGCGCGGTGCGCTTCAATGCGCTGATCGAGAGTTTCCAGGGCATCGTCGGCAAGGTGATCTTCGATGCCCAGCGCGTGGCCGATACGGCGGACCTGCTGGCCAGCCATGCGGGTGCGGTGGCCGACGGTTCGGCGCAGCAGCGCGAGGCCTCGGAGAACATGGTGCGCGCCATCGAGGACATGACCGGGGGCGTCAGCGCGGTGGCCGACCACGCCAGCCGCACCGCGCAGAACGCCCAGCAGGCCCGCACCCTGTCGCTGGAGGGCGCGCGCATCGTCAACGAGGCCTCCGGCGAGATCGAGCTCATCGCACGCTCGGTCGAGCAGTCCGCCCAGGTGATCTCGGTGCTTGGTGAGCGCTCCGAGGCGATCAGCGGCATCGTCAAGGTGATCCGCGAGATTGCCGACCAGACCAATCTGCTGGCACTCAACGCAGCCATCGAGGCGGCGCGCGCCGGCGAGCAGGGTCGCGGCTTCGCGGTGGTGGCCGACGAGGTGCGCAAGCTGGCCGAACGTACCTCGGGCGCGACCACAGAGATCAGCACGATGATTTCCTCGATCCAGGAGGAAACCCGCAGCGCCATCGATTCGATCCGCAACGGCAGCGAGCAGGCGCGCGCCGGCGCGGAACTGGCGCGCCGCGCGGCGGGCTCGCTGGAGCAGATCAACCACGGGGCGCAGGAGACCATGGAGAAGGTCGACGAGATTGCGGTCGCCATTGCGCAGCAGAGCCGGGAAGCCGAGAACGTAGTCGGCTATGTGCGGCAGATCACCGACATGGTCGAACGCAACTCCGCCGGCGCCACCCAGACCCTGAGCGAGGCGCAGAAGCTCGAAAGCCTGGCCGCCAACCTGCATGAGATCAGCAAGGTGTTCCGCCTCGGCGCGCAGGGCGAGCAGGCCATGGCCGTGCACAAGCGCATGCCGGCGCTGGTGCAGCAGGTCGCCGGAGAGGTCGGTGCCGCGCTCGAGCGCGCGGTGGCGGGCGGGCAGATCACCCTGGACGCGCTGTTTGCCGAGCGCTACCAGCCGATCCCCGATACCCGGCCGCAGAAGTTCACCACGGCCTTCGATGCGCTTACCGACCGCATGCTGCCGTCGCTGCAGGAGCCTCTGCTGGAGCGCCACCCCGAACTGGTCTACGCCATTGCGTGCGACCGGCGGGGCTACGTGCCGACTCACAACAAGCGCTTCTCTCAGCCGCTCACCGGCAACTACGACCGCGACTTCGTCGGCAACCGCACCAAGCGCGTGTTCGACGACCCGGTGGGCAAGCAGTGCGGTGCGCACGAGCTGCAGTTCCTGATCCAGACCTACCGGCGCGACACCGGGGAAATCATGCACGACATCTCGGCGCCGATCTACGTGAATGGGCGGCACTGGGGTGGATTCCGCATCGGCTATCGGGCATGAGGGTGCGCGCCGCGCCCGGTTGGTGCGAGAATGTCCCGTGCCTCGACAAGCCGGGCAGGTAGTCTAAAGAAACGACGTAAGCTGTCGATAAGCTAAACATATGGCGCGACCATGGCGGTCGCGGACCCCGCTCCGCGGAGATAGAAATGTCCGAACTGTTCAAGAACATCGATGCCCGCACCAAGCTCGCGGGAACCAACAAGCTCGAGATCCTGCTGTTCACCCTCGGGGTGGATCAGCGCACCGGGCGGCGCGAGACCTTCGGCATCAACGTGTTCAAGGTGCGCGAGGTGATGCGTACGCCGGGCATCACCGCGGCGCCCGAGATGCCCTCCTCGGTCGAGGGCATGGTGAGCCTGCGCGGCGTGCTGGTGCCGGTGGTCGATCTGGCCAAGTATGTCGGGATCGGCTCCGATACCCCGCGCGACATCATGATCGTCACCGAATACAACGGCCACACCCAGGGCTTCCTGGTCGAGGCGGTGGACACCATCCTGCGCCTGGACTGGGCGCAGATGCGCGTTCCGCCGGACATGCTGGTGGCCAATATGGGCGGCCTGGTGACCGCGGTCACCGAGCTGCCGGGCAACAAGCTGGTGATGATGCTCGACGTGGAAAAGGTGCTCTCGGAGACCACCCGCTACGACGACGAGTTCATGTTCCAGAACATCGAACCGATCGCACACAGCGAACACACGGTGTATTTCGCCGACGACTCGTCGGTGGCGCGCAAGCAGATCACCCGTACGCTGGATGCGCTGGGCGTGCGCTACGTCAGCTCGGTCAACGGGCGTGCCGCCTGGGAAGAGCTGAAGAAGGTCGCGGCGTATGCCGAATCGAGCGGACGCAAGGTGAAGGACCTGGTCAGCCTGGTGCTCACCGACGTCGAGATGCCCGAGATGGACGGCTACATCCTGACGAAGTCGATCAAGTCCGACCCGCGCTTCGAGGGCGTGCCGGTGATCATGCATTCCTCGCTGTCCGGCATGTCCAACCAGAACCTCGGCAAGTCGGTCGGCGTGGATGAGTACGTACCGAAGTTCGAGCCTCAGCGTCTTGCGGCCACCCTGCGCCGCCTGCTGCACGTGAATGACGCCCCCCAGGCATAAGGTCGAGGTCAGCCAATGAAACACGACAGCCCCGAAAACACTTTCCTCGAAGCGGTCGACGGCCGGACCATGCTGGCCGGCTCGAACCGCATGGAGATCCTGCTGTTCTCGCTGGGGACCAAGGAAACCTTCGGCATCAATGTGTTCAAGGTGCGCGAAGTCTCCAAGACCCCCTTCATCACCCGTGCGCCCAACATGCCGGGCGGGGTGGAAGGCCTGATCTCCCTGCGCGGCAACGTCATTCCGGTGCTGTCGCTGGCCAAGGTGCTGGGTATCTCCGCACCGGGCGACGCGCTGGGCGGTTCGATGATGGTCACCGAGTACAGCAAGCGCACCCTCGGCTTCCTGGTAGAGGAGGTCGACCGCATCATCCGTGTGGACTGGGACAAGGTCCGCACCCCGGAGAACGTGTCCTCCAGCGTGCACAGCTTCATCACCGCGATCACCGAACTGCCCGACGGCGGCCTGGTGTCCATCCTCGACGTGGAGACCATCCTCGCCAACACCTTCGGCGAGGCGGTGATCGGCAACATCGCGCCGCTCGGTGGCGGGCACGAGGTGAACGTGTTCTTCGTGGATGACTCCGCGGTGGCGCGGCGCAAGATCTCCGAGGTGCTCGACAAGCTCGGCGTGCGCCACAAGCACGCGCAGAACGGGCTGGAGGCGTGGACCCGCCTGGAGGGCATGGCCAGTCACGCGCAGCAGACCGGCCGTCCGCTGGCCGAAGAGATCGACCTGATCCTGGTCGATGCCGAGATGCCGGAGATGGATGGCTACGTGCTAACCCGCAACATCAAGAACGATCCCCGCTTCGAGGGGATCCCGGTGGTGATGCACTCCTCGCTGTCTTCCGAAGCGAACCGCGCGATGGGCAAACGGGTCGGCGTCGACGCTTACGTGGCAAAATTCGACGCGGACGTGCTGGCCGATACCCTGCGCTCGATGCTCAACCGAGGGCGCTGATCGGTTCCGCCGCAGCAAGAATACCGGAGATCGAAAATGGCTGACCCCAAGATGAAATTCCTCGTTGTCGACGATTTCTCGACCATGCGCCGCATCGTGCGCAACCTGCTCAAGGAACTGGGCTACACCAATGTGGACGAGGCCGAGGACGGCGCGGTGGCCCTGCAGAAGCTCAACAGCGCACCGTTCGACTTCGTCGTCACCGACTGGAACATGCCCAACATGGACGGCCTGACCCTGCTGCAGACCATCCGCCAGACCCCGCACCTGAAGCATCTGCCGGTGTTGATGATCACTGCCGAGGCGAAGAAGGAAAACATCATCGCCGCCGCGCAGGCCGGCGCGAGCGGTTACATCGTCAAGCCTTTCACGGCCGCCACCATGTCCGAGAAGCTCGAGAAGATCTTCGAGAAGCTGGGCAAGAACGCGGTGGCCTGAGGCCGACGAGCACAACGAGATAGGGAGTTCGCAGATGGCGAAGAAGCTGAAATTCGACGAATCGGGCGATTCGGACGACCTTCAGGCGCTGTTCGACAGCATCGCTTCCGTGCCGGCGAAGCCGAAGCTGGAAGTCGCCAAGCCGGCCGCCGCCGATGGCGACAACGACGAGTTGCAGGCCTTGTTCGATGCGGTTGCCGATGAGTTCGGCACGCCACCCGTCGAGGCCGCCGCGCCGAGTCCCGCCGCGCCGAGTCCCGCCGCGCCGGCACCAAGCGCTGCCGGGCCCAGGGAAGAGGTGAGCTACGAGGCGGTGTTCCAGCGCATCGGCCAGATGACACGCCAGGTGCACAACACCCTGCGTGAACTGGGCTACGACGAAGCGCTGCAGGAAGCCGCCTCCGCCATCCCCGACGCGCGCCAGCGACTCAACTACATTGCCCAGCTCACCGAGCAGGCCGCCAGCCGCGTGCTCAACGCCACCGACATCGCGCAGCCGATCCAGGAGCGCGTCGAAAAGGATGCGGAAGCACTCAAGACGCGCTGGGACAAGCTGTTCGCCAATCAACTGACGGTCGATGAGTTCAAGGCGCTGAGCGCCGATACCCGCAGCTTCATCGGCGGGGTGGCCGACAGCAGCCGGGCGACCAATGCGCAGTTGCTGGAAATCATGATGGCGCAGGACTTCCAGGACCTCACCGGTCAGGTCATCAAGAAGGTGATCGACATGGCACAGGCGCTGGAGAGCCAGTTGCTGCAGGTGCTGATCGAAGTCACCCCGTCGGACCGGATGCCCGACAAGCACGTCGGTCTGATGAACGGCCCGGTGATCTCGGCCGAAGGCCGGGACGACGTGGTCACCAGCCAGGAACAGGTCGATGACCTGCTGGAAAGCCTCGGCTTCTGAGCCGCAGGCGAGACGAACAAGAGGCCGTCCGTGCAGCGGATGGCGAGCAGGGCGCGGCAACTGCCGCCCCGCTATCTAGGAGCGCGAGGACCATGAGTGACTTTGCCGGAATGGAAGAGTTGCTGCAGGATTTTCTGATCGAGGCAGGCGACCTGCTCTCGGGCGTCGACAACAAGCTTGTCGACCTCGAGCGCACGCCGGACGATCGCGGCCTGCTCAACGACATCTTTCGTGGCTTCCACACCATCAAGGGTGGCGCCGGGTTCCTCAATGCCACCGAGCTGGTGACGCTGTGCCATCTCACCGAGAACCTGTTCGACAAGCTGCGCAACGGCGAACTGGAGATCACGCCCGAGGCGATGGACGTGATCCTTGCCGCCACCGGCGTGGTGCGTGACATGTTCGGTTTCCTGGAGCAGGGCGTGCAACCCCATCCGGCGGACCCTGGACTGATCGAGCGGCTCAAGCAGGCGATCGCCGGCGAGCTCGGTGCGGCCACGGAGGCGCCCGAGGCCGAGGTGGTGCAGCCCACGCCGGCCGCTGCCGGCGGGCAGCCGGACTGGAACAACCTGTTCAATGCGGTCACCGGGCTGCCGGTGGCGGTCGAGGCGCGGCCGGCTGCAGCTGCTGCGCCGGCAAGCGGACTGCCGGCCGCAGCCGCGCAGAAACCCGAGGAAGTGATCAAGGCCGCCATCGGACGGCGTGCCACCGACAAGCCGGGCGTGTCCGCCCCGGTCGGCCGGCGCGACACCGAGAAGACGCGCGACAACTCGATCCGTGTCGACACCGCGCGCCTGGACCAGGTGCTCAACCTGTCCGGCGAGATCGGCCTCACCAAGAACCGCCTCAATGCGCTGCGCAGCGACATCCTCAACGGACTCAACGACACCGAGACGCTGCACGCGCTGGATGTGGCGGTCAGTCAGCTCGACCTGCTGGTTTCCGACCTGCAGAACGCGGTGATGAAGACCCGCATGCAGCCGATCGGCCGCCTGTTCCAGAAGTACCCGCGCATTGCGCGCGACCTGGCGCGCAACCTCGGCAAGGATGTCGAACTGGTGCTGGCCGGTGAGGAAACCGAGATCGACAAGACGATGATCGAGGATCTCTCCGATCCCATCATCCACCTGATCCGCAATGCGGTGGATCACGGTGTCGAGTCCGCCGCCGACCGGCGCGCCGCGGGCAAGCCGGAAAAATCCATCCTGCGCCTGGAGGCGCGGCAGGAAGGCGACCATATCCTGATCATGGTGGCCGACGACGGCCACGGCATGAATGCCGAAAAGCTGCGCGCCAAGGCCGTGGAGAAGGGCCTCATCACCGATGAGGAAGCCAACACCATGGACGAGCGGCAGAGCTACAACCTGGTGTTCCTGCCCGGTTTCTCCACCGCCGCGCAAGTGTCCGACGTCTCCGGACGCGGCGTCGGCATGGACGTGGTGCGCACCAACATCCAGAAGCTCAACGGCTCGATCGAGATCCGCTCGCAGCTCGGCAAGGGCACCACCTTCATCATCAGCCTGCCGCTCACCCTGGCGATTCTGCCGGTGCTCCTGGTACGCCTGGGCGAGCAGCCCTTCGCGGTGCCGCTGTCCATGGTGCGCGAGATCCTGCCCATCGAGGCCGAGCAGATCCAGGAGGTGGGCGGGCGCGCCACCATGGTGGTGCGCGGCGAGGTGTTGCCCATCCTGCCGCTGGCCGGCATGCTGGGCTGGCCGCAGGAACGTCCGCCGGAGTATGGTGTGCTCATGCACACCGCGGAGCTGAGCTTCATCCTGGCCATCGACAGCTTTGCCGGACGCGAGGACGCGGTAATCAAATCGCTCGACGACTTCCGCCCGAAGGGCGTTGCCGGCGTCACCACGCTGTCCAACGGGCAGATCGTGCTGATCCTCGACATGAAGGAGCTGCTTGGCGGCGCGGGCGAGTTCCGCGGCGTGTCGCGTTCCGCCCTGCTGCGGGGCAACGCACCCAACGTGCTGGCCTGACCGCTTCGACGAAGCCGCGCGCCGCACGGCGCGCGCCGCGGGCGTCCGTCACGATGCGGCGGAAAAGTCCGCTTGTCCCATGTGCACCCCTTACCTAGGATGAAGGACGGGGCCACCGCGTCGAGCCCCGGTAGGGGGCAGCGTGGCGGACTTCGACTTCGATCACTGGCGCTCGCTCGCCGAGCGTGACCCGGAAGCCTTCTTCCGTGCCCGGTGCAGCGCGATCGAGCGCTTCATCGGCGCGCACCCTGCCGAAGAAGCACGCCGCTTGCGCGAGATGCAGGGCTATATCGACTGTGTGCGGCTGTCGGCCGGCAGCCCGATGAATGCGCTGCGCAGCGTGTCGCGCCTGATGGAGGAACACCTCGCCGCCTTGCGCGAGCAGGGCGCGGCCCTGCGCCAGGCGACCGAACGCCTCAATGCGGCGGTCGAGCATCTCGACCGCCTGGAAAAGATCAGCTGAACAGCGCACCGTGCGCCGCGCGGGCGCGCTCGCTGTGCCGGCGTATCAGTTCGCCGTGAGTTCAAGCAGTTTGGCAAAGGCGTCTTCGAACTGCCGCAGCCCCTCGGCCTGCAGGGTCTCGCCCGCGGCATCCAGGTCGATGCCCAATCCGCCCAGCGCTTCGAAGCAGGTGGCGGCCTGCGCCGTCTCGCATTCGAGGGTGGCCGCGACCTGTCCGTGGTCGATCAGCGCCGCCAGGGTGGCGTCCGGCAGGGTGTTGACCGTTTCGGCGCCGATCAGCGGCTCCACGTAGAGCAGATCGCTGTAGGCCGGATTCTTGGTGCCGGTGCTGGCCCACAGCATGTACTGCGGGCGTGCGCCGGCTGTACGCAGTGCGGCGAAGTCCGTGCCGTGGAAACGTTCGCGGAAGCGCACGTAGGCCAGGCGTGCCATGGCCACCGCGGTCTTGCCGCAATAGGCCCGCGCCGCCTCGCCGAGTTCCTCCAGCCGTTTGTCGATCAGGGTGTCCACCCGGCTGAGGAACAGGCTCGCCACCGACATCACCCGGCGCACGTCGCCGCCACCCGCCTGCAGACGCGCCAGCCCACGCAGATAGGCCCGTGCCACCGCGTCCACGTGCGCCAGGGAGAACATCAGGGTGACGTTGACGCTCACGCCCTGCGCGATCAGGTCCTCGATCGCGCCCAGGCCGACGGGGGTGGCCGGTACCTTGATCAGCAGGTTGTCGCGTGCCACCGCGGCGCGCAGTCGCAGTCCGGCGGCCACCGTGCCGGCGCGGTCGTGCGCCAGCGCGGGCGAGACCTCGAGGCTGACGTAGCCCATGCTGCCCCCGCTGTCCTGCCAGGTGGCGTGCAGCAGGTCGCAGGCGGCCTGCACGTCCGGAATCACCAGCGCTTCGTAGCGCGCCTCGGCGCTCAGCGGGCGCGCCTTCAACGCGGCCAGGTCCTCCTCGTAGTAGCGTCCGTCTGCGATGGCCTTGTGGAAGATCGCCGGGTTGGTGGTCACCCCGGCCACACCATCCTCGCGGATGGAGCGGGCCAGGTGGCCGTCGCGGATCAGGGTGCGGGAAAGATTGTCCAGCCAGATCTGCTGGCCCAGGGCGCGTACTTGGAGCAGGCGGTTCATTGCGGTCTCGGTGGCGGTCGAAGGAATACAGCGGGCCATTCTGCTACGTTTCGATGTCACCCGGAAGACCGCCGGGCACGGCGGCGTGCCAGCCCAGCGCGTCGACGACCCGCATGAAGTCGTCGTCCGGCGGTGCGCATAGTTGCAAGGGCGCGTCCGTCCATGGGTGTCGAAGCCCGAGCGCGGTGCACGCGAGCAGCATCCTGGAGACGCCGAACAGCTGCTGGAAGAGCCGGTTGTGCCGCCCCTTGCCGTAGGTCGCGTCACCGATGATGGGGTGCGCGATGTGCTTCAGATGGCGGCGCAGCTGGTGGCGGCGCCCGGTTTCGGGCATCAGCGCCAGCAGGGCGTAGCGGCTGCTCGGATAACGGTCCACGCGGTAGGGCAGTTCGGCGGTGGCGAGCCGGCGGAAGCGGGTAAGCGCCGGACGCGGGGTGTCGAGCGCACCGTCGGGCTGGTATTCGGCGTCGTCATGGCGGCGGCTCAGGGCGTGCTCGATGCTGCCTTCGGCGGGCGGGTGGCCGCGCACCACCGCCATGTAGTGCTTGCTCACCGCCTGCTGCTCGAAGCGGGCGGACAGGCGGGCGAGGGTGTCGCGGTCCAGTGCGAACAGCAGCACGCCGGACGTGCCGCGGTCCAGCCGGTGGGCCGGATAGACGTGACGCCCGAGCTGGTCGCGCAGCAACTGCACGGCGAAGCGGGTCTCGTGCCGGTCGAGCGCGGAGCGATGCACCAGCAGGCCGGCGGGCTTGTGGATGGCGACGAGGTGTTCGTCCTGGTGGATGAGCTTGAGCATGGGTGTCTGCGCGCTGCGGGCGGGTGGCGATTATCGAGCCTGTCCGCCGGAATGCCAAAAGCCGGCGCAGCATGCCGGACGCTTCGGCGCCGCTTGCGTAGTGGCGCCCATATCGTTAGAATCGCGTGTTTTCTAAACCTGAACAACGGAAGTAAATCTATGGCCAACTCCGCACAAGCCCGCAAGCGTGCCCGTCAGGCGGTCAAGGCTCGCGCTCACAACGCCAGCCTGCGCTCGCGTTTGCGTACCGCGATCAAGGCCGTTCGCAA